>JANNGD010000020.1:0-32311 GCA_031380515.1 Ferruginibacter sp.
CATCCTGTTCATTGTTGGGTTTTGTGCAGCATTGCCTGCAGGTATGGTAGAAACTGCCCCAATATTATTCAACCTTACCTGTGTAGGATCAAATTTAAATTTAAAAATAAGATTGGCTGTTGCCTGTGGAATAATTTCAGCATCTTGTTTTTTACAAGAACTTAAACATACTATTGCCAGCATTAAAAAGCATAACTGATTTTTTATCATAAAGAATAGATTTATGATAAAGATCAAAAAGAATATGCAAATAAAATCTTAAAACTATTTTTCACTTATATCCAAACCCCAATTAATACCTTTTTTGGTGGCTGGTACGCCTTGCTTTATCCAATCGGCAGGTTTGGCATCTTTTAACCAATAATCAAAAAATTGCGCTAGTCTTACTGATAAATCTTTTCTATTCTTTCTTTCTACTAAGTTATGATCTTCTCCATTATATTGTAGCAGCCATACAGGCTTTCCCAACCTGCGCATGGCTGTAAACATTTCTATACTTTGGTACCAAGGCACAGCACCATCGGCATCATTGTGCATCAATAGTAGGGGTGTTTTTATTTTATCAATTGCAAATAACGGAGAATTTTTAAGGTATAAATCTGGTCGTTGCCATAAAGTTGCTCCTATTCTACTTTGCGATTTTTCGTATTGAAACTGCCTGTTAATGCCAGTTCCCCAGCGTATACCTCCATAAGCGCTCGTCATATTGCTTACAGGTGCGCCTGCACCGGCAGCCCTAAAAATATTAGTTCTGGTTACCAAATAAGCCACTTGATAACCACCCCAACTTTGTCCCTGTATGGCCATTCTGGTACTATCCACCCAAGGCATTTTGCTAAGCATTTTTGCAGCACTTACTACACTATTGTAAGCACTTTGGCCTGGCTCACCTGTTTTGTAATAAATGTTAGGATCAAATACCAAGTAACCATTGCTGGTAAAATAAGGAATATTAATAGTGCTCGCACTGGGCGCTGGTTGCTTGTAACTATACAAACCATCGGCATTGCGTTCGTAAAAATAAAATATGATAGGGTATTTTTTTGTAGAATCAAAATTTTCTGGCTTATACAAAATGCCTTCACTCATTTTTCCATCAAACATTTTCCAACGAATGAGTTCCGCCGAAAGCCAATAGTAAGCCTTTTGTTGCTCAGCTACTTGGGTAAGTTGTTGCATGCTTTTCAAATCGGATGATGTGTACAATTCGGATGAAAGGATATTAGATTTCGTAAAAATATATTGCTCGGCATCTTTTGCTTTTAATGGCGCCGAAAAAGAATACTTTTCTTTTGAGAATATTGATGGATTGGCAAATTCATTTACACTTAAAGTTGCAAAGCCAGCATGCTTATCTACTTTGGAAAAGCTTCGCAATAATATTCTTTCAGTAGGTTCTATAAATCGTTTTTCAGGATCTGTATTTACGTAATCAAAAGTTAGCTTATTTAATCTGCCAAAGCCATTGGTCGTATTTTTTGGCATTTCTATCGCTTCGGGATCTACTACCCAAATATCATACTCATCATTTACCATCATGTATTTATCATTGGCTATCCAACCTGTAAACCCTGCTGCACTTGGGTTATCGGGCACATCGTTTTCTGTATCATACAACGGAACTTTTATTTTATCTGTTACATTTTTGGTTATACTTGTACTAACATTATAAGTGAAATAATTTTTTTTCGCTTCGTCATACCAATAAATATACTTACCCTTGGGCGATGAACGGAAACGAACCAATGCATTTTTTGCTACTAACTTTCTGCTGCCATCTGAAGTATTTATGGTATAAGCAGTAAACAATTCGTTGCCGCTCCATTGAGAAGAAACCCTATTACCTTTGCTACTTTGTGCCAATACATAATCTGCATTTCCTTCGTTTACCAAACTAATATTTTCTGTACTATCACTTCCAAGTTGTACAATTTTACTGTTTGAAAGATGTACTACGGCTGAATAAGTCCTTTTCAACTCTCTTGATAAATTCTTTAATTGTTGCGGTTGCAAATAATCATCCTTGTAATTCCATACATCCAACCTTGCCAATTCAAAATCTACCAAATTGGTATCTTTTGCAGCTACAACAGGTGCTGTACCAAAAAATAATTTTGTACCGTCTTTACTAAAATTTAACTCCCCATTTTCACTTACTACAAATGCGGAAGGTAAACCTTCACTATTCTTTTGAGCTATAACAGTAGCCGTATCATTTCCTTTTGTATGATACCAAAGTTTATAAAACTTTTGTAATGCTTTGGTAGCACTATCCCTTTCTGCAAGAAAACTTAATTTTAATCCCTCTTCATCAAATGCAAAATTCTTGGCATCATTAAACCCTTTCATAATCGTGTCTAACTTATTTTGCTGCAAATCGTACAATAGCAAATAAGCCTTGCTGGTTGTATCTTTTGCATTCTTGGTGGTTTTTATAACCAGCTTTGTTCCCTTCTTGTCAAAATAATATTCACTTACGAGTTTGATTTTTTTTACTTTATCATTCACTAAATTTTTTATTGTTAGTTCTGTGCCTTCAGAGGCTTTGTCTACAGTTGCATCATCTCCTTCTGCATCTTTTTCATTAAAACCATCTGCCTTTTTATAAATTTCTTCTACCGCTTTTTGTGCAGCCATTATCAATTCTTCTTTTTCTATTTTACCTTTTACAGAATCCAACGATTTTCTAATTAAAGAATCTGCTAATCTTACCAATCCATCAATTTTCATTTTTAAAGAATCCACCACAGGTTTTTTCTTAGCCGTATCTGCCAAAGGTTTTTCTGCCAAATAAGCCAACCATCCACTCCCCTTTTCAGGTGCTTTTACAGATTTAACCAGTGGTATTTTTACCAAACTGTCCGTACCTAAAATAGCAATGGCAAAAGAATCTTTTGGCATTTCATCGGGTTTTTTCTTTTTTATTTTTGCTTGCCTTGTGTCTGCAAAGCGTGGCTTTATTTTATAAAAAACATATTTGCTATCAAAAGAAATAATGGCAGCATACCCTCTTTCGGCACTTTGTTTTTTGCCGGTTTGTAAATCATGCATTACCAATACAGCATCTCCCTCTTGTGGGTTTATTGTATATACCGCATATTTACCGTTATTGCTTATAGCTCTTTCTCCAACAGATTTCCACCCATCATATACATTGTGCGTAATCGGCATTTTTGTTTGAGCCATGGCAGCATAGGATACCAATAAAAACGATACCAATAGTAGTTTGTTCATAAAAAAAAATTAAAGCTTGGTTTTATTATTAAGTTTCTAAATTAATCTCGTATTTCGTCCCTATTCTCTACACTATTGGAAGCGAGTTTTTTCTGCGCATCAAACCTTGCTTTTCTTTGTGCTTTTGCTTCTAATCTTTTTTCAAATTTTGGCACATCCCATTTTTGCATTAAGTCATTTGCAACGGTTGTGTCCAATTGAATTTTATCATAATCACCTATTGCATCTCTTTGCCTAAAAGCCTCATAAACACTCACTGCACAGGCTACCGAAATATTGAGCGACTTTATCATACCTACTTGAGGAATGATAAAATTCCCATCGGCCAGCGCAATGATTTCTTCGCTACAACCATCGTGTTCATTGCCAAAAACCAATGCAACTTTTTTGGTTAGGTCCAGTTCGTACAAGCCCACTGCATCGGTACTCAAATGGGTAGTATAAATCTTATCAAATTTTTCTCTTAAGGCTGCAATGCACTCATTGAGATTGGTAAATTGATGTATGGTTAACCAATTTACTGCACTACTCGATGCTTTTGCACTCCACGCTTCATGCGCTCCAATTTTTGTATTTAAAATATAAATATCTTGAATACCTACAGCATCGCAAGTGCGCATTACTGCAGCAATATTGTGTGGGTCGTTTACATTCTCCAACACAACGGTGAGCCCTGGTTGGCGTTTGGCAAGTACCTCATTTATTCGTTCTGTTCTTTCGGGGGTCATAATTTATTTTACTACGGTTTTTTTGTATTCATAGAAGCAAAAGACAATTTACAGATACCATCATTCTCTCAAAACAATTAGTTCATCTTGCTCAGTCCATTTTACAATTCTACTGGGCAAAGCTATTGTTTCTTCTTTTCTTTTATGCTCACAAACATAATCAACTCCATTTATAATAGCATTACTTATATCAAAAAATACTGCCTCCGATTTTTCACCAGAAATATTTGCTGATGTAGATACAATGGGTTTACCAAACGCATCTATCAATATTTTACAAAATTCGTCTTTTACAACTCTAATGGCAATTGTTCCCTCTTCGTTTATTAAATTGGCTGATAGTTTTTTTGCATTGGGGTATATAATCGTTAGCGGTTTATTGGTAGTTGCCAATAAACTTTTTATCTTATCGGAAGGTGCTGTACTATAATGTTTAATTTCATTTTCACTTGCTACTAAAATAATCATACTCTTCTTTTCATCACGCTGTTTTAAGGCATAAATTTTGGCTACTGCTGCTGCATTGGTAGCATCACAACCTATTCCCCAAATAGTATCTGTAGGGTAAAGTATTATTCCGCCCGCTTTAAGCACCCTCAAACAATTTTCTATGTCTTTTGCAAAATTCATTTAACGCAAAATTTTTATAACATTTTCTATAATCAAATCTTCATCCAATTGCAATAAACATTCTGGTACGCCGTATACTTTGCAGCTATTTTTTACACAAGGCTCGCATGGCAGTTTGCCCAATCGCATTGTGATGCAATTTTCTTTGTTGTAAGGTGCCGTATTGTTTTCATTGCCTGCACCAAATAGCACAATCGTTTTTTTACCCAATGCATTGCATACATGCGCCGGACCACTATCAGTGCTCAAAACTGCTTTGCAAGCTGCAAATACACTTACCATTTCTGATAAGGATGTTTGTCCAGCAATATTGGTAATATTTTTTTTGTCAAAGAGTAAATCAAATACTTCGTCTACAAATACTTTTTCTTTTGGGCTGCCTACCAATATTATTTCATTTGGTATAGCTTTTCTAATAGCATCAAGTATACTTACCGCTTTTGAAACCGGCAAACGTCTTGAGATGGCTTCGGAATTTATATTTACAACAAGGGTCTCGTTAGTGTTTACATGATCATTTAAAAGCCTAACCGCTGGAATCGCCAATTTCTGTCCCACAAATTGCTCTAAAAGGTCTACATATTCTTCTACCCTATGTACCTCTTTTTTCTTTTTATATGCATTGGTAAAAAAAACAACGTGCATGGATTTTTTAAACCCAATATTCTTTTTTGCCTTTATTGCCGAAGCCATCACCGCTGCAGACAATGAGTCTGGTAAACAAAAGAAAAGATCGTATTTTTTTTGGCCAGCAATTTTTTTCCCAAATTTCCGAACACCTGCAAGACCTGTATATTCATCTTTAGAAAAAATAAACCGCTCACCCATGGGGGGGAAATAATTCAATAAAAAATCTATTCCTTTTTTTGCGATAACATCCGTGGTGGCATTGGGGTACTGTAATTGCACTGCTTTCACAAATGCGGTTGCCATAACCATATCGCCCAACCAATTGGGCAAACGTATTAGAATGTGTTTTATCTCAGCCATTAATTATTGATCTAATTTTTCCTCCTTACAAAAAATATCCCCGTACAAAAAAATAATAATATGAGTCTCTTGTAAAACTATATTAACTTGTTAAACCCCTTTGAAACATTGTACATTCCCAAGCACTAAAAATAAGAAACAAAAGTCAACATTTTTATTCAGTATTTTCGCAAAAATAATATTTGAAATATGCAACATTTGATAGAAGCTGTTTGGACAAATCGTGAACTTTTAAAAGAGGAACAATACAAAGAGGCCATTAGAGCTGTGATAGACCAAGTAGATAAAGGAACATTAAGAACTGCAGAACCAAATGGGGATGCTTGGAAAGTAAACGAATGGGTAAAGCAAGCAATTCTGCTATATTTTGGAATACAACAAATGGAAACTTATGTGTTACCTCCTTTTGAGTTTTACGATAAAATGAAATTAAAATCAGATTACAAAAGCCTTGGTGTGCGGGCGGTACCCCATGCTGTAGCAAGGTATGGCGCTTATTTGGCAAAAAATGTAGTGCTTATGCCATCGTACGTAAACATAGGTGCATACGTAGATGAAGGTACGATGGTGGATACTTGGGCAACCGTAGGAAGTTGCGCACAAATAGGAAAAAACGTACACTTGAGTGGTGGTGTAGGTATTGGGGGGGTATTGGAGCCTTTGCAAGCTAGCCCGGTAATTATAGAAGATGGCTGTTTTATTGGTAGCCGTTGTATTGTGGTGGAAGGAGTAAGGGTGCAAAAAGAAGCGGTACTGGGTGCCAATGTGGTACTTACCCAATCTACCAAAATTATTGACGTTACTGGTGCAGAACCGATAGAAACAAAAGGGTTGGTACCCGAAAGAAGTGTAGTGATTCCTGGTAGCTATACAAAAAGCTTTCCTGCGGGCAATTATAATGTGCCATGTGCGCTCATTATTGGCAAACGCAAACCTAGCACCGATTTAAAAACAAGCTTGAATGATGCGTTGAGGGATTTCAATGTAGCCGTGTAGGTTAAATTATTTATAAACAATGCTTTATAAATATTATTTTTTATACTATCGACTGCACCACAACTCCAACATATTAAAAAAAAAACTTTCAATTTAGTTTAGAGAATAACACTACTATTTCGCCTATGCTTTTTATTAAAAGACATAGGCTTTTTTATGCTATTTTGATAAAAGATTATTACTTTTAGCAAAATTTAACTTAAAAATTATGAAAAAAATTTTATTCTTAATCCTCATTACGGTTTTTTATGCCAATATGGGGTTTGCACAAACGGAAAAGGTTTGGTCTTCACATGACGGAAGTAGGCAGAATATTACTACTGACAAAGCTGTAGCAAGACAATCCTTTCCAAAAGATTTCAAATTATTTGACTTACAAATTGCTGGTCTAAAGCAGCAATTATTTTCTATCGTAGGTAGAAATCCTTTATCACATTCTACTATCATTTCGTTACCAAATGCCAGTGGAACTATTGAACAATTTGAAGTTTTTGAAGCTTCTAATTTTGAGCCTGCTTTACAAGCTCAGTTTCCAGAAATCAGGGCTTATTCCGGTAAAGGTATTACCGATAAATCTGCTATGCTAAAGTTAAGTATTTCTCCTAAAGGAATACAAACAATGGTTTTTAGAACAGAAAAAGAGAATGAATATATTGAACCTTATTCCCAAGATCATACTGTTTATGCAGTATTTAAATCACAAAGGAATAAAGGTGGTTTACCATGGACCTGCTCTACAGCTGATCAAAACTTGGCTACAAGTTTAAATGGGCACGTAGCCAATACACAAAGACCAGAAGCTGATAATGGTGTATTAAAAACGATGCGTTTAGCCCAGTCTTGTAATGGTGAGTATTCTAATTTTTTTGGTGCTTTTAATTCAGGTCAGGTAGCCTTGGTTTTAGCCGCTTTTAATGCCACCTTAACACGTTGTAATGGTTGTTATGAAAGGGATTTGGCATTGCACCTTAATTTAATTCCAACAACAACTGCCGTAATTTATTACGATCCTGCAACAGATCCTTATACAACTCTAGGGGCTTGGAACAATCAATTGGCAGCAACATTGCTAGCCAATATTGGTGAGGCCAATTATGATATTGGTCATATGTTTGGTGCATCTGGTGGTGGTGGAAATGCAGGCTGTATTGGCTGTGTGTGTGTTGATGGCCAAAAAGGTAGAGGTATAACTTCGCCTGCAGATGGAATACCACAAGGTGATAACTTCGACATAGATTATGTTGCCCATGAAGTAGGTCATCAATTGGGTGGTAACCATACATTCTCGCAGAGCAACGAAGGTACTGGTGTAAATAAAGAAGTTGGTTCTGGTATAACTATTATGGGTTATGCAGGTATTACCGCACAAGATGTGGCACCACATTCGATCGATATTTTTCATCAAGCTACCATCCAACAAATACAAACAAATTTAGCGGGTAGGCCTTGTCCTATCACTACTAGTCTAGCTACTACCAATGCAACTCCAGTGGTAGCGCCAGTTATTGCTCGCACAATACCTATCAGTACGCCATTTGCCATTACAGGTTCGGCTACCGATGCAAATGCGGGTGATGTACTTACATATTGCTGGGAGCAAAATGACAATTCTACCACAACTGGTGCAGCTAGTGTAGCTAGTCCAACTAAATTAACCGGTCCTAACTGGCTTAGCTTTCCTGCAACAACAAACCCAACTAGAACTTTCCCAATACTTGCAACAATTCTTGCAGGTAATTTCATAACTGGTCCATTGCCAGGTGGTGATGTTGGTGCCAATATTGAAGCATTAAGTTCTGTAGGTAGAACATTAAATTTTAGATTAACAGTAAGAGATAATTCTATTTATGTGCCTGTTACGGCACCTGGTACTGGTAAAGTTGGTCAAACAGCATTTACCGACGTTGCTATTACAGTAGATGCTTCATCTGGTCCTTTTCAAGTTACATCTCCCAATACGAACGTATCGTGGGCAGGTGGTTCTTCACAGAACATTACTTGGAGTGTAAACAATACTACGGCTGCTCCTGTAAGTTGTGCCAACGTAAAAATATCTTATTCAACAGATGCCGGTTTAACCTTCCCTACTGTTTTGGCTGCAAGTACGGCCAACGATGGTACAGAGGCCTTAATCATTCCAGTAGGTGCAACTACAAGCGCTCGCATAAAAGTAGAAGCAGTTGGTAATATCTTCTTCGATATTTCTAACACTAACTTTACTGTAACTGCGCCTGTATCTGATTTTAATTTTGGTGCAACCACTCCTACAACCTCTGCTTGTCCTGCGGCGGCTACTTTGGCGGTTACCATCCCTACTACGGCTACTGGTGGTTTTGCAAATACAATTACTTTAGCTGCTACTGCTGGTGTGCCGGCTGGTACTACTGTAACTTTTGCGCCTAATCCGGTGGCGCCTGGTAGTAGTTCTGTTGCTACTTTAAACAATGCAAATACGCTTAGTGCTGGTACCTACAACATTACTGTTACTGGTACTGCTACTGGCGCTAGTGTAAAAACTACTACTATTACTTATACCATTACCGCTGGTGCTGGTCCGGTTTTAACTACCAACTCAGTTTCTACCACAGTTTGTGCCCCTGCTCCAGCTACCTTTACAGTGGCTACGGCTGCCGCGCCGGTTACTTACCAATGGCAGTCTGCTCCTGCAGCTACCCCTACGGCGTTTACAAATATCCCTTTGGCTATCAACCCTTCTTATACTACTGGCGCTACCAATGCTGGTATGAGTGGTATGGTTTTCCGTTGCGTCGTTGCTACTCAGTGTGGTACTACCAATTCTGCTAGTGCTGTCCTTACGGTAAATTCGGCTGCCGCTATCACAGTTCAACCTACTAACCAATCTGCTTGTACAGGTGCTACGGCTACCTTTACAGTGGGTGCTTCTGGTACGGGGGTTACTTACCAATGGCAGTCTGGTACTTCGGCTACGGGCCCTTGGACAAACGTTGGTACAGGTTCTTCTTACACAACCCCTGCTGTTACGTTAACTACGCCTGCTTTTTACCAAGTAATTGCTACCACTACCCTTTGTGCTGGTGCGGTGACTTCTTCTGTAGCTAACTTGGCTATTAGCGCTACCACAGCTATTGGTACCCAACCTTCTGCTCAAACAGTTTGTGCGGGTGCTACTGCTACCTATACCGTGGCTGCTTCTGGCACTGCCATTGTTTACCAATGGCAGTCTGGTACTTCGGCTACAGGGCCTTGGACAAACGTAGGTACAAATAGTAATACCTATACAACTGCTGCAACTACAGTCGCTATGAGCGGTATGTTCTTCCAAGTTATTGTAACTGGTACTTGTAACGCAGTTACTTCTACGCCAATGATGCTTACGGTTAATACCGCTGGGGCTATTACTACACAGCCTGCTGCTGTAACTTTATGTAATGGTGTGGCAGCTACATTTACCGCTGCTGGTTCTGGTACGGGTGTTACTTATCAATGGCAATCTGGTCCTACGGCTACTGGCCCATGGACAAACGTTGTGGGTGGTACTGGTGCTACTACTACTACTTATACAACGGCTGTTACTACACCTGCTATGAATGGTACTTTCTACCGCATGGTAGCTACCACTACTACTTGTCCGTTGGTAGTTAATTCTAATGCAGTTTTACTTACCGTAAATACGGTGGCTGTTATTGGTACGCAACCTACAGCCCAGTCTGCTTGTATTCCACAAACAGCTACATTTAACGTAGCCGCTACTGGTACTGGTCTTACGTATCAATGGCAAGTAGCTACCGCTGCTGCGCCTACTGTGTTTACCAATATAGCTACTGGTGGTACCAGTGCTTCTTATACCACCGGACCTACTGCACTTACAATGAATGGTAATTTATACCGTGTAAGTATTTTAAGTACTTGTTCGCCTACTACGCCTACCGTGTCCAACGCAGTAGTGCTTACCGTGAACAACCCTGTTTCTATTACTGCTCAACCGGCTGCACAAAGTGGTTGTTCTTTTGAAAATTATACCTTCTCCGTAACAGCGGTTTCTCCTGGCAATACACTTACTTACCAGTGGCAATCTTCTGCAACTGGTGCGCCAGGTACGTATACCAATATTACAGGTGCGAGTGCTACAAGTTATACCATCAATGCAGCGCCACTCAATTTGAATGGCTTTTTCTTCAGGGTATACATTTCTGTTCCTTGTGGTACGGGTATTTCTACCGATACAAGTGCTACAGCTAGGCTTTTACTTAGCAGCAGACCCGCTATCGTTCTTACACAACCGGCTACTTCTAGCAATGGCCCTGCTGTAAATTCTACGCTTGCCATTACGGTAAGCCCTGTAGGCAATTACACTTACAATTGGAAAAAGAACAATGTAGTAGTGCCTAATACGCTGGCTTCTACTTCTATTCCGCTTGCTGTTGATGACAACGGTAGCTACCAAGTTTCTATTACAGATCCGGTTACAGGTTGTACTGCAGTATCTAATATTGTTGTTACAAGTGCTTTGACAAGCGATAATTTATTGCAAAATCAAGTATTCATTTATCCTAACCCTGTTCGTAGCATGATGACGGTGAGATACAATACATCTGGCAACGCTAATAGAGGTACCATGATGAATATTTATGATGGAAAAGGAAACAGGATATTCTCTAAAGCATTCCCTATCGTTGGTACAAACGGTAGAATGGATGTGGATATGAGCAGATATGCTGCTGGTACTTATACCGTATACATCATGGATGCTAATGGCAAAAAATTGGCCAGCAACAAAGTGGTGAAAACATTGTAAGTTCTTTTATTTAATTTTATAAAAGCCTCCCAGAAATGGGGGGCTTTTATATTATCGTCTTTTTGTGTATTTGAAAATGATTTTGATTGAGGAAATACTGAAACAAGAAATGTAAATATTTAGTTTGCCTTATAATATTTGTTCTTTGCAAAAAGCTTTTGGGCGTATAGGACATAGCCATCTTTACAATTGATAGAGTTTTCTGAGCAATTTGGTAATTTTTTACAGTAAGTTAAAATTGAATTTGTTCCTAAAATTTGTTTTACTTTGTCGTGAAAAATAAAACAAAAATACTGTTCTTCATTAAATAAAAGATTGAGAATAGCAATTTGAATAAAATCTAATAACCTTTTATGAAATTAGTAAACCTACGTTACAACAAAATCTTAGCAGTATATTTAACCCTTTTTTCTCTTTTTAATAACACCGAAGCAAATGCGCAAGACAAGATTGCACACAGTAGCAATTGTAGACATAACACTGTATCAGAAAACTCACAGCGACCAAGTGGAACGGAAACAACAGGCACCAGCGGTACAGGCGCAAACATTGATGTAATCTACCATAAAATTTACTGGCGCATCAATCCGGACAGTGCCGTAAAATATATCAAGGGTTCTGTACAAACAAATTTCAAAACAATTCAAAACAATGTATCTGCAATAAGTTTCGATTTGCGCAGCGGCTTGACAATTGATTCCATCAAATTTCGCAATCTACTTTTACCAGCAGCGAACATCAATCATGTAAGCAATATTGTTACCATCAATCTTGGTGTTGCACTTACCAATAATTTTATTGATTCGCTTGTCATTTTTTACCAAGGCACGCCGCCAGCTGTTTCCGGTGCTGCACAAGGTTATCAAAGAGCAACGAGTTCTACAGCGGGCAATTATATTACTACCCTCTCTGAATCTTACGAAGACAGGGATTGGTGGCCTTGCAAACATGATATGCAAGACAAGATAGATTCGATGGATATCACTGTGAATGTACCTTGGGCTAGCCCTAATGCAGCCGACACATTTTGGGTGGCATGCAACGGAAAAATGGTTGATTCTACCATCAATGGAACGAGTCGTTCATTTACATTTAAAAATAGGTACCCCATGGCTTCCTATTTGGTTTTCGTTTCTGTAGCTAAGTATGATAGGCATTATCGTTCGGTAAATATTAGTGGCACAAATGTGCAAGTAGTGTACAATTTACTCAAAGGAAAACCTGCAGCTACTACTACCGGCATTCTTACTGCAATGGACAGAATGAATATAGTATTACAATCGTTTAGCAACAAAATAAGTGACTACCCTTTTAAAAATGAAAAGCATGGTTACTACGATGGATTGCTGGGTGCAGGCGGCATGGAGCATCAAACTTTTTCTGGTATGGCTACCAATGCGCTCACTAGTACAAGCACGCTTGCTCACGAGCTCATGCACCAGTGGTTTGGCGATAATGTAACTTTTGCAACTTGGAACGATTTGTGGCTTGCAGAAGGTTTTGCAAATTATGGCGAAGCATTGGCCGCAGAGTTAGTACCAGCATTGGGTCAAAATCCTTACACAATAAGAAACAGTATAAAAAACTCGGCCTTAAGTTCTACAGTAAGTGCATGGATACCCAATGGCAATACTACCACATCCAATCTTATTTGGAGCAGTGCTTATGGTGGTGCAGTTTACTCAAGAGGCGCCATGGTTGTGTCTATGCTAAGAGCAATTTCAGGTGATACAAAATTTTTTCAAGCATTGTCAAATTACCAAACCAATTTAGCAGGAAAATCTGCTACTGCTGATTCATTAAAAAATTATTTCAACAACATTCTTAACAGAGATATTTCCGTATTTTTTAATGATTACGTGGGTGGTTCTGGCAATGCTGCTGTAGCCGTTGGTGGAAGAGGCAACCCAATAAATACCATTAATTGGAACAGTCCTACAGCAAACAAATTGGTAGTACAAGTGGCAGCACAAACACAAAGTGCCAGTTCAAATGTTACCTACTACAGAGGCCCGGTAGTATTGCATGTAAAAGGCACGTTGGCTTCTCAAGATACTACCCTTAGTTTTTTTGATTGGGGTGCTGGAAATTTATCTTATGCAGGCAACGGGCTCGGCGCACCCATTGCTGGTAATTTGTTATCGTACGATTTATCTTTTACACCCACCACTGTTTTGTATGATGATAGTGCAAGAACTTTATCTACAGGTGGCACTGTATTTGTACCAACACTATTTGCAGGAGGTTTTACTTTTAATAATACGACCCCATCTACTGCTACATGCATAGCACCAGCAACTATGTCTGCAACATTAAGTACAAATGCAATAAACGGTTTTGCAAATCCTATTACAATATCTGTAGTTTCGGGAGTGCCTGCTGGCACCAATGTAACTTTTGGTACCAATCCTATTGCGCCGGGTAGTAGCACAATTGTTACACTAAACAACGCAAATACATTGGCGCCGGGTACATACAATATAAACCTGCAAGGCACTGCTACAGGAGCCAATAATCAAACCGCTACTATTTCATTTGTAATAAACCCAGGTGCAAGTCCCGCTATTACATCACAACCCAATAATCAAACGGTATGCGAGGGAGCAAATGTTAACTTTACCATAGCCGCTGCTACTGCCACAAATTTTCAATGGCAGGTGAGTACAAATGGAGGTAGTACTTGGGCTAATATTAATGGAGCTACCAATGCAACGCTTGTTTTATCTGCAGTTACCAATGTGCTTAATGGAAATGTATATCGCTGTCAAGCTAGCACCGTTTGTGGCAGTACAAATTCTACTAGCGCTACACTTTCAGTAAACACAGCCATCACAATAACAGCACAACCTACAAGTGCCAGCATTTGCTCAGGGCAGCCAAATACATTTTGTGTAACAGCTACAGGTAGTAATTTAACTTACCAATGGCAAAAAAATACAACTGGTTGCAGTGGTTCGTGGGCCAATATTACAGCAGCTACCAATTCTTGTCTTACGGAAAATAATATGGTAGTAACTACATATTATCGCTGCATAGTATCCTCATCAACTTGTGGCGGAAACATCACAACAAATTGTGTTACACTTACCGTAAATAGCGGCGTAACAATTACAACCCAACCATCCGATACGGAAAATTGTGCAGGCACGCAAGCTAGTTTTACTGTTGCAGGTACAAGCCCACAAGCAATAATTTACCAGTGGCAAATAAGTACCGATGCAGGTGTAACATTTAATAATATAAATGGCGCAAATGCCGTAAGTTATTCTCTTGCCAATCTTACAACGAGCTTGAACAACAATCGCTATCGTTGTCTCTTAACAAGTGCATCTTGTACTACGCCTGCTATTTCCAGTGCAGCAAAACTAACAGTAAGGGCTTTACCTACCATTACATTAATAGCCGCACCATTTACAACCTTGTTGCCGGCACAAACCACTGTGCTTACAGCAACCACAAGTGCTTCCAATGGTGCAATCATTACAACAAATTGGTTTTACAACACAGCCCCACTTACCGTTACAGGAAACAATTATCCAGTAACTATAAACGAGGTAGGAAATTATTATGCTATTGTAAAAGAAACATACCCGAGTAGTTTACAGTGCAGCAATACATCTGCAACCATTGCCATTACAGCAGCAGAAAGCAATAAACTATTTATATTCCCTACGCCTAACAATGGCACATTTAAAGTATCTTATTACAACAGCAGCAATACAAACAGCAAGCGCAGTATTGTTGTGTACGATTTTAAAGGAGCTCTTGTTTACAAAAAAGAATTTAGCATTACAGGTGCTTACAGCATACAAAATATACAATTACAAAAGCCAAGCAGCGGGTATTACGTTGTGGTACTTTTTGATATGGACGGAAAGAAATTGGTGGAAGGTACGGTGTTGGTGAACTAGTTGGAAGAAGGAGCAGGAGCAAGTTGGCTTGTGGGAGCGTTGGTTTCCCGCTGTCTGTAGTAGCCTGCCTACCGGCAAAGGCAGGTGCCGCAGCAAAACCTCCATACTTACATTCCTTTTATTGCGGCAGCTACTACTGCCCATCGGGGCTATGCCGAACAGAAGGAATTTTATTGGGCTTTTATTGTGCAATAGACAGAAGCGGATGCTTAAAAGAAAAGGTAGCAAGACAAACGGAAAATATGTAACCGCCAATAACAAAATTTAAAAAACTTTGTTCCCACAAATGGAGACCTAAGCAGTGGTTTGTTAGGAAATAAGTATAGCAGGATGTACACAGCATTGAAACTGCAAGAGGATGAGCAATATTATATGCGAATGGATGGGCCTATAAAAAACTGATAAAAAATATGCTCATACAAATTCAATCGATTCAATTTCCAACTCAAAGGGGCCTTCTCTTTTTTCATTGGTAGAAATACCTATCCTGAGTATGCTTTCTGTTATTGATTTATCTACCTTATTACCGGTTGGTCTTCCTATTACTTCTTCTACAAAATCATCTAGCTTCAGCGAAACGGTTTCCCATGTATTTATTTTTTGGGCTCTAAATGTATGCTTATAAGCTGGTTCATACCAACGCTCACTATTTTCCATGGTAAAAGCATAAATCTGGCTGCTAGACCTAAAAGTTATTTTCACTGTTTTAAAGGAAGACAGGTCGAGTTTTCCAAAACGTGATTTTATTGAAACAAACCCTCCCCTATTTTTCAACGAAACATTTCCCTTTATAACCACCGAACTGTTCTCATAAGCTATCGATGCATCTGACAATCCTCCCATCACATTATCGCTCAGTATAGACCAATTGCTGGTTTTGTCTGCCAACTTACCAAAGGATATTTTGTAAGGTTTTGGAGGTAAGAAAAGTATTAGAGGTAAAAGGAAGGTTAGTAGATTCATGTTATTTTTTTAGCGGCGTATGATATATTCATCGCTCTGTTCATTTACGGTAAGTTTTGTATGTAAGATTTTACTAAGAAAAAAGCTGATTTTTGTACTAAAATACAATTTATTTTATATCCTGGTCGGTTGCAGAAAGCTCAGGCCCATGCGATGCATAGATAGTATGTGTGTATGAATGATATCTTCGCCTGGGTTCGTGTCTCACGAACCTTTTCTTTTTTTCACAGCACTGTCTACCGCAGGGGACGTTGCGTTTCCCATATCGATAGCTCCCTTCAGAAACCGAAATTCTTCGCTTAGTTTCCTGTCTCAATAAACCCTTCCTTTATTATTACCTTTCCTGCGTTGGTCACCTTCACATTTCGTAAGCACACCAAGCCGCCACTAGTGCGCCGCCTTGGTCTCAAACAGCCGACCCAACATATTAGAACTTCTGTTCGCCGCAGGTCAAAGTCCAAGCGGCGGCGAAGATTGTAGCGAAGAACGAAGCGATATTCCTACAGAGGATGGAAAATCAATGCCAATCCAAATGTGAATATATTCACAATTAGCAATCTTTACCTCTTCAAATAATCATTTAGGCATCCGCATTGCAAGAATAAAATCAAATAAAATTTTTAACCATAAAAATCAAATACGATGAAAAAGATTTACACAGCTATAATGCTGCTATCGCTGGGCAGCGCAACTTTTGTAGGTTGCAGTTCGAGTAAAAACACCACAAAAGATATTTTAGGCGGCGGCGGAGTAACCGGCACCGTAGTAAAAACAGTGGCTACCGTGGTGGGGCTCATCTTGCTTTCCAAGCTATTAAAATCTATACTCGGCACATTAGGTGGGAGCACCGCTTTTCAAAGCCTAGCGCAAAACAATGGCTTGGCAAGCTTTAATGAAGAAACCAAATTAAATTCGTTTGCACAAGGCAATTTAATGAAAACGGCACTGCAGGTATTGGTAGCCGAGCGTTACCAAATACCACTTACCACGGTGGCCAACAACTACAGCAGTTTAAATACACTTGGCGACTTAGCCACTTTTATAGGCCAAAACGCCAGTGCCAAAGCGCTGCTTCAAATTAAATAACTTATACGTTGTATTGTAAATCCGTTTTCTGCGAGGAAGGCGGATTTTTTTATGCAAGGTTATACAAATAGAAATTGAAGTGGGTAACAAGTAGAGATAGGTTCAAACGCTAAGTATTAATAATGAAACGGTGTTTCGGTTTGTGGGGATACAAACCGATAATAAAAGGGATTGCTGCTTGGTCCCATGCGTCTACACTGGGCATTAATGGTGAAACAAGGTTTCGATTTGTGGCGACATAAACCGATAATAAAACAGAACCAACCGAAATAAAAGATGACTGATGTATGCAACAGCAAAGCATAAAAGATTTTGCCTCAAAAATAATCAAAGATTGGAGACCCATTCGTGGCGTTGTGACTTGAAAGAATTTAATATCTTTACCTCAAACAAAAACAAACAATGTCCGATACCGATAAATGCCCGCTCTGTAACCGAGAACTAGCTGAACCAATTGTGCGACATCATTTGATACCACCAAGCAAGGGCGGCAAAGATTCGCCTACCGTGCCCATGCATAAAATTTGCCAGGCAAAAGTACACGCCGTTTTTACAGAAACCGAACTGAAGACTTATTATAATACTGTCGATCGGTTGAAGGAGCATGACGACATTGCTAAATTTATTAAATGGGTGAGCAAAAAAGAACTTGAATTTTTTGATACAACTATTAAAAAGAAATAGTCGGTGTTTTCGTTTGCGCTTCGTCATAGTTCGATACAATACTTCTTAGTTGTTTTATCATTGCACAAACTCCCGCAAGTGTAGTTGCGCTAAACATTCTAAAATATTTTCACTGCTATAAAAATCTCTTTAGGATGTAAAAAAAATATTGAAATGAACAAAACATCAGGGTTTCTAATGAAAATATTTAGTGCAATTAAATAAATACACTTTAAAAGAAGAAGTTTAAAAATTGGAACATCGGCAGATAGTGTATTTAAAATTGTCCCACTCAAAATTTGATATTAGCGTTAAAAAAATAACCACTGAGAAAAAGAGAGCAGAGAGATTACGCAGAGATTCTCTGCGAAGTCTCTTTTAACTCATTTCTCTGCGGTGAATTAATAAGCGACAATTTTAAATGCACCCTCGGCAAATAATGGGTACTTTTTTATTTCGTACTTTGTATGTGGTTACAGCCATTTCGTTAAAGAGATTTAACCTACCATCCACTCATTTATTCACTTTGCGCACATCAGTCAGCAAAGACCCTCGCAACTTTTACAAATCTTTTTTTATAATGATCGGTGAAATTGCTCACCGTTACACCGTATGCTCGCCCGGAGGTAGAATGAATAAATTTTAAGGTATCGGCATTTTCTGTTATAATGCCCATATGCCCAACAATTCTAATGGAGTCCACCGTTCCTGTAAATAAAATTAAATCTCCCTCCCTTGCATTTTGCAATTCTATTTCCTTACCTATGTTGGTAAATCCAACAGAAGACCTAGGCACTTCGATATCAAAATGGTTAAATACAAAACTTATAAAACCCGAGCAGTCAAAACCAATTGATGGATCTTTAGAAGCATACTTGTATGGGATACCAACCAGTGTTTTTGCAAAGCCAACAAGTTCTTGCGTTGTAACTTCTTTTATAGGAATGTCCTCAACCCAAATTTTTGCTTTTTTTGAGGGCACATTATCGGGCTCCATGCGTACTGGTTTGAGTGTATCAGCAATAATTAGAACTGGCGCTGCATTGGTTTCATCAGCGCTGCTTTTCTGTTGCCTTTGGCATGAGAAACCAATCAAAACAACGAAATAAAAAGTGAACAACTTCATCAGCAAAATTAGCGTTTATAAATTTGGCGGCACGAGGTTTCTGTTGCTCCTTTATAGCAACAACCAAGTTCCCACGCAAAGATTCGTGTCTTCACGAACCTAGTCGAAAAATCCCCGCTCATTTGCATGCTGAATCTGCCATCATGATAATTGGTAATGAAAATGAAAAGAGGGTAACGTTACCTGAAACGATTCACAAATAACCTCTTGCAGACATTGTTTTAGTACCACCTTATCCAATAACCCGTACAACTTAAAACGAAACCTTATAGCAATAAATCATTGTTAGTTTTCTTATATTTGAGGTATGTGAGGCTTGTGTGTACTTCATTTTTAAAAAAGTTTTATGAGCTCGAAACTATTTTTTTCAGGATGCCTTGTTGTTTTATTGTTTATGGCAGGTTTTCGGTATTCAATAAAAAAACAACAACCCCACCCCATCTCAAGAGAAGTAGTGTACAAACACCGGTCGGCTATTCAATGTTCGCCTGACTGGACACAACTGAATGCAGACAGCCTTGCCGACGGGATAGGTGTATTACCTGGCTGGGGTAGTTACCGTTGGAATATCAACACAACTGCCGACAGTGCCCGTTATTATTTTAACTAGGGCATCAATATGTATTATGCCTTTCACATAATAGAAGCAATGGCTTCTTTTAAAAAAGCCGAACGTTTCGATAACAACAATGCCATGATCTATTGGGCAGTGGCATTGGCTTATGGTCCCAACATCAACGACTTTGCATATGCTGCCTCCTCCGATGCTTTTGATGCAGCACAAAAAGCCCTTTCCTTACAATCTAATTGTAGCCCAAAAGAAAAAGCACTCATTGCGGCCATGGCTGTGAGATATGCTGCAGACAGTACCGTGAGCAGGCAAGCGCTCAATGAACTGTATGCACAAGCCATGAAGAAAGCATTCCAGACCTTTGCGCAGGATGCTGATGTAGGCACTTTGTATGCAGATGCCATCATGGTGCAACACCCTTGGGATTATTGGAAACACAATGGCGAGGCACAACCATGGACTCCCGAACTCGTGACCGTACTAGAAAGTGCCATAAAAATAAACAGCAACCACCCCGGTGCAAATCACTATTATATTCATGCGGTTGAAGCATCCAAAAATTCAAAACGAGCCATGCCGAGTGCAGACAAACTTGGCAAATTAATGCCCGGCGTTTCGCATATGATACACATGCCATCGCATATTTACATACGCAACGGGCAGTATGCAATAGGCATTAAGGTAAATGAGATGGGCGTAAAAGGCTATGATAATTACCTGGCCCTTTACCCCGCTGTGCAAAACAATGCAGGACTGTACCTCGTTCACAACCTGCACATGCAAACCAACTGTGCTATGATGAAGGCCAATTACCGTTACAGCAACAAATCGGCGGCAGCCACCCGCAACAGCGTTGATACAAGTTACCTCTCTATGCCTGCACCCGGCGGCACTTACATGCAATATCTGTACATGACCCCTACCATCAACAATGTACGTTTTGGCAAATGGGATATTATATTAAATGATGCGACAGTGAACGAACAGCATGTGTATGCATCCACGTTATGGCATTGGGCAAGAGCAATGGCTTTTGCCGGCAAGAACAGGTTTACAGAGGCTGAAAATGATCTAAAGATGGTGAAGGAAAAAATGCAGTTGCCCGATATGTTGGTGGTATTGGCACCTTACAATGCACCTGCAGATGCAGCTAAAGTCGGCGTGAAAATGTTGGAAGGAATTATTGCAGCAAAACAAAATGACTATACCAAAGCCATCCGATTATTAAATGAGGGTGTGGCGTTGGAAGATGCCATGATATACAACGAACCTAAAGATTGGTTACTACCTGTAAGAGCGTATTTGGGCACCGTTTTATTAAGAGCTGGCAATGCAACAAAAGCAGCCGCTGTTTTTGAAGAAGACCTAAAAGAGAATCCCAACAACCATTGGTCATTATATGGTCTTTATCAGTCATTACAGCAACAGAAAAAAACCGCCGCCGCCAAGGCAATAAAAAAACAATTTGATGCAGCTTTTGAAAACGCTGATATTGGGCCGGGGCTGGTATTATTTTAATAGGGTGAGGAATATAAATAATTTAATTACTGAGAAAATTACGCTTTCCCCACGCTTCGCCTAGGTTCTTGTCTCACGAAACATTTTCTCTCTCAGCAATGACACCCGCAGTGTACTGCGTATTATTTTATGATGGGTATTTAGCGGTTGACGGGACGCTGTTCGGGACCATGAGTCAATAATGGGGATTAATGGTGAAAGTATGTTTTGGTTTGAGGGGGCGGAAACCGATAATAATAAGATGATACTGTATATATAAATCACTGTTTCAAACTCGGATTCAAATTTTTATTCTGTACTCAATATGTATTAAATAAATCTTAATGATTTTTGGCATAGTATTATGGCTGTATATTTGTACAACCTTCAAGAAAAATTTCAGCAAAAAAAATCATTTTGATAAACGAACGAAAATCAAATCAGCTTTATGCACAACTTGTAAAAGTCCTATTTTTGGCGGCAGGGGTGGTAATTATGCTGTGGTTATTTTATAAAATGATAAGTGTAGTGTTACTACTACTGTTTGCCATTGTGCTTGCTGTTGCTATAAATGGACCAGTTACTAACCTAGAAAAGCGAGGTGTAAAGCGAGTGTGGGCCAGCACGATTGTTTTCTTATCAATATTAATTTGTTTTGTGGGTATAATAGTATTTATTGGGCCAAAAGTTAATACACAAATATCGCTTCTCATTAGTAACCTGCCTAGCTATGCCAGCAGCGTTTCCAATACGGTAAGCTCATGGTTTACAGAATATCCCGAATTACAAAAAGAGATTCGGATAGACCCTTCAAAACTCTCAGGAATTTTACCATCTATACCCAAAACGATTATGCAGGTAGGCTCATTTTCCCTCTCTTTATTATCACAGTTTTTGGTAGTAATTGTTTTTATAAGTATGGTGGGTTATATGGTTTCCAATCCAAAACCACTGTTTGAGTTATATTTACTTACATTCCCTCCCGCCAACAGAGATAAAGCTACTATTTCATTTACCCGTATTTCTATTATGATAAGCGGTTGGATGAAATCTATGCTTATTGGCGGAGCAATTAATGCCACATTGGTAACAGTGTTTTTACATATTATGGGTGTGCCTGGTGCATTTGTATGGGGTACTTTGGCTTTTTTTACAGAGTTTATTCCACGTATTGGTTTTTTTATAAAAGCACTGCCTCCCATTTTGATTGCACTTTCGGTAAATGGTTCTACCGCACTTTGGGTAGCCGTATTCTTTCTTGTTACTGATGAACTCATGGCAGATTTTATTATGCCACGAGTGCGTTCAAACACGATGAAAATTCACCCAGTATCCATACTCTTTGCGGTAATGGCAATGGGGGCTGCTTTTGGTTTTATTGGTGTCTTATTAGCCACGCCACTTACTGGAATTATAAAAGCATATTATGAAATATTTTGGGTAAATAAATTTGAAGATGATAAATTGATGAATACAAGGATACAGCAAATGATGTACCCTAATGGAGCTCCTGCTGCAAAGGATCCTCCTAAGGTTTTGTAAAAAACATTTCGCCTAGGTTCCTGTCTCTCGAAACTTTTTCTTTCTTCGCCAAGGTTCCTGCCTCACAAAACTTTCTCTCTCTCAGCAATGACACCCGCGGTGGACGGCGCATTTTTTTATGATGGGTATTTAGCGGATGAATGGATTACTGTTTGGGACCATGCGTAAAGACTGGGGATTAATGGTGAAATGGTGTTTTGGTTTGTGGGGACAGAAACCAATAATAAAAAATCATGTTTTTAAGGGATTGAATTTGTGAGCAATCATCTTCATTTTTACAGTATACACTATAAAGATGAAAATACTGTTCCTTCTTATGGTTATATGCTGCCAAGCACTTTACAGTTTTGCTCAAACTGGCAAGGTAGGCATTGGCATAATTACTCCCAAAGCGCTGCTACATGTGGCCGAAAGCAATGTATCATTTACCGGGGCTTCCAAAAGCCTTCCCGGAGAGCAGCGCACAGGATATATCGGCAATGTTTTTGAAACTGCCATTCAAACAAAGCTCACTTTTTTTGCAAGAAACAGCGCCAGAATACTGGGCGAACGCTATTACATCATGGGTAACGGTGGTGCCTGGCTGCAGGGTTCGCTCACACAAAACAGCGATGCTAGGCTTAAAAAAGACATTGCTCCACTATCAAATTCGTTGGAAGCCATACTACAAATCAACGGTTATTTGTACCACTGGAAAGATGCCTCTAACCCCAAAAAACAAATAGGCCCGCTGGCGCAGGAAGTGCAACAGGTATATCCTGAATTAGTAAAAGAAAACAACGACGGAAAACTCGGGGTAAATTATGCAGGCATGGTGCCGGTGCAGGTTATTAAAGAGCAGCAGCGGCAGATTGTAGAACAAAACAAACGCATAGCTGAACTAAAAAGAAAATAAAATAATGAGACCAACATTTACTTTTGTAATACTGCTTTTATTAGGAAGCGTACATGCCTTGTCGCAAACAAACAGCACTAAAAATACTCCTGTATCTAAACCTGCTTCAAAACAGGTAAAGAGCAAGCTAGTCAAAGTAAAAAATGCAGTTGACGCCCAGTTTCAGTATTTCATTATAAAGGCCAACGACAATACTTACGGCTACCGAATTTATGTAGATGGCAATTTATACATCGAACAAACCACTATACCTGCTACTTCGGGAAACAGTGGTTTTGCTGATACGATAGCTGCTGGTAAATGCGCAAAGCTCGTCATCAAAAAAATACAACAAGGCGAAATGCCACCAACGCTTACCACAGCGGATTTGAAAAAAAATAATTTAATCAATTAATAAAAAGTTTATGAAAAGAGTATTATCTATTGCCGTCTTCATTTTCACATTTTGTTTTTTGTGTATTGGCGTATTTGCCCAAAGTATTGGTATTGGCACCAGCACCCCCAATGCAAGTGCCATACTCGATGTAAGCAGCAGCAGCAAAGGCGTACTGCAACCGAGGATGAATACCACACAGCGCAACGCCATTATAAGCCCTGCTATTGGGCTCATTATTTTTAATACTGACGACCAGTGCACCGATATTTTTGACGGTACAAACTGGATAAAAAACTGCGGTTTTAAACAAGGGGACTCTGCCACTGTGCCGGCAAATAATTGGGTGCAAAAAGCGGATTTTACTGGTTTTTTAAATAGGGGGCAAGTAAGCTTTTCCATTGGCAATAAAGGATACTTTGGAACAGGTTACGAAAGCACGTACAAAAATGATTTTTGGGAATATGACCCTATAACAAATATCTGGTCACAAAAGGCTGATTTTGGCGGTGCTGGAAGATGGTTTGCAGTAGGCTTTTCTATAGGCAATAAAGGATATATCGGCACTGGATATAATTCAGCTTATAGAAACGATTTTTGGGAATATAATCCGTCAGCAAATGCCTGGACACAAAAGGCAAATTTTGGGGGAACAGCAAGATATTTTGCAGTTGGTTTTTCCATTAATAATAAAGGCTACATAGGAACTGGATCTGATGGGGCAAGGAAAAATGATTTTTGGGAATATGATCCTTTAACAGATGCATGGACACAAAAAGCAAATTTTGGCGGTACTGCAAGATCCGCAGCCGTAGGTTTTTCCATAGGCAATAAAGGATATTTGGGAACAGGAAATGATGGTAGTCATAGAAATGATTTTTGGGAATATGACCCAGATGCAAATACCTGGGCGCCTAAAGCAAATTTTGGAGGGACTGCAAGGGATTTTGCCGTAGGTTTTTCTATAGGCAATAAAGGTTACATTGGAACAGGTGGATTTAATACAAATGACTTCTGGGAATATGACCCAGCAGCAAATACATGGTTAAAGAAAGCAAGTTTGCCAGGTATTGGAAGGTATGCCACGGCTGGTTTTTCTATTGGTAATAGAGGATATATTGGAATGGGTTTGACGGGGCCTTTTTAACTGGCCCTCTCAAAGATTTTTGGGAATATAATCAGCAGCCCTATAACGTAACTTCTTATGCAACTAATACGAGCATTTTATCTCAAGGTAATTTTTCAGACGGTATCTGGACAAAAACTGCATTAAATAACATTACCACGTCAGGCAATGTAGGTATTGGCAACAGTAACCCCAACGCACCAATGCAATTTCAAAACACTGCCGCCAATCGTAAAATTGTACTTTATGAAGATTACAATAACAATCACGAGTTTTATGGTTTTGGCATTGGTAACTCCACCATGAATTACCAGGTAAGTTCTCCATTTGCCAGCCATGTTTTTTATGCAGGAACTGATGCAAATAGTTCAGGTGAGTTGCTTCGGATACAAGGGAATGGAAATGTAGGTATTGGAATTACAACCCCATCAAATAGATTATCTGTAAGTGGAAATGCAAATTTTACAGGCAATGTGGGCATCGGAGAAGCTGCCCCTGGCTTTTTATTAAACTTTAATTCAACTGTAGGCGATAAAATATCTCTGTTCGGCAGCTCGGGCCCTCACTATGGCTTTGGCATACAGGCTGGGTTAATGCAAATACACAGTGCTGGCATTGGCGATGATATTGCTTTGGGCTATGGAAGCAGCAGTTCTTTTACTGAACGGATGCGCATAAAAGGCAACGGCAATATAGGCGTTGGCGTAAGCGATCCGTCTTTTGTATTGGATGTAGGTGGACGTATGCGCATCCGTGCCACGACTGGTTTTACCGCAGGCCTTTGGCTCAACAATGAAGCTAATAATGGATCACCAGCATTTATTGGAATGCAAGCAGACAGTCTGATTGGTTTTTTTGGAGCTGGCTTTGGATGGCTATTTAATATTAACACTACTACGGGCAATGCCAACCTTGCAGGCACCCTTTTCCAAAACAGCGATGCTACCCTAAAAACGAACATCGAATCTATTGACAACGCTTTGCCCCAACTAATGCAGCTAAACGGCTACCGCTACAACTGGAAAGATTCCGCAAACCCCGATAAACAAATAGGCCTGCTGGCGCAAGAAGTGCAAAAGGTATATCCTGAATTGGTGAAGGAAAACAGTGAGGGCAAACTAGGGGTAAATTATGCAGGCATGGTGCCGGTGCTGCTGCAGGCTATTAAAGAGCAGCAGCGGCAGATTGAGCATCAGCAGGAGCAAATGCAGAAGCTATCAAAGTTAAACGAACAGCAACACCTGCAAATGGAATCTCTAAAAAATTCGTTACAACAACTTATAAAACATAAAGAATGAAAGTGATAACACTACTGCTTATACTCTTCTTTCTCAGCAATGTCTCCCGCAGGGGACGTTGCGTTTTCTTATCTCTTTCTCAGTAATGACACTCCAAGGGCACGGCGTATTTTTTTACGATGGGTATTTTGCGGATGAAGGAATTGCTGTTTGGGAACATGCATAAAGACTAGGGATTGATGGTGAAAGGATGTTTCGGTTTGTGGGGGACAGAAAACGATAATAGAACCAAGGCGAAAGGTACTCAATTCACGGCACAGCTTAAGCCATTTGAGCCACATTTAAGCCAGTTGGGCCATTGGGCTAATCGGCATTAAAAGCAAGTGTTTAAACCCCTATTGCTTGATCATCTTTATTATCTTTGTTATATTACATTAAACTATTCTCCATCCTAAAATTTTTATCTGGCATGAAAAAATTGTTTTTCCTCCCTTTTTTTTCTTTGTTATTCTTTGCGGCACAGGCTCAAACTGAGTACAATGTTAATACTGATAACAGTGCAGTAATTTGGACAGGTTACAAGGTAACGGGTAGACATACAGGTATGGTTAAAGTAAAAAGTGGTAACCTTCAATTTAACAATGGCGTATTGACCGGTGGCACATTCAATATGGATATGAACTCTATAACATGCACAGACCTGGAAGGCGAGTGGGCTTCCAAGTTAATTGGTCACTTAAAATCTGAAGATTTCTTTGGTGTAGCCACATACCCTACAGCATCATTTGTCATCACCCGCGCCATCCCTCAAGACAGCAAAGGCAATTACAAAATCATTGGCAACCTTACAATCAAAGCCACAACGAAAGAAGTGAAATTCTCAGCCAGTGCTCAGGAAACAAATAGTTCTGTAAATGCAACTGGAAAAATGACCATTGACCGTTCGGAGTTCAACGTACGTTACGCTTCCGGTTCATTTTTTGATGGTTTGGGCGATAAAACCATTTACGACGAATTTGACCTTCAAATCATTTTGATTGCAGGTAAATAATCACAGCTTTTTATAAGAACAGGCAATAACTGCAGGGTGTAATAAGCCGGGCAGCTATTTTTTGTAAAAGAGTCTTTGAAAGACGCTCGTCTTCGCCTAGTTTCGTGACTCACGTAACTTTTTCTTTCTAGCCCCAGGTTCCTGTCTCACGAAACTTTTTCTTTCTACCCCCAGGTTCCTGTCTCACAAAACTTTTTCTTTCTCAGCAATGACACCCGCAGAGGACGGCGTATTTTTTTATGATGGGTGTTTAGCGGTTGAAGGGACGCTGATTGGGACCGTGCGGCAAGAGTAGGGATTAATGGTGAAAGTATGTTTCGGTTTGTGGGGACACAAAACGATAATAATATTTTCATTTAGGAATTAAGATTAGGAAACGTAGGTTCAAACTGCCAATCCAATGCCTGAAGATGGATTCTTAATTTATTCAAATTATTAATCAGGTCTTCAAAAGATGGCTTATTCTCTTCGTAGATCATATCTTCCTTCATTTTGGCATAGTCAGCTTTCCATTCATCAATTTTTTCTGTAGTGGGAATAGGATTAATCGTTTTGGGATTGTGGAGGTTGTAATCTACATCACTTATTCTTGAAAACTTGTATCGGTGTGCTACAATGGTTTCGTATAACGCTTTATCACTTATTGCATTTTCGGCAATTTTTGTTTTAGTTAGATGGAATATATCATACAGATGGCGACTTAATCTATCCACCCGCATTTTTTCAGCCGGCCGATGAAACGCTTCGTGGAGTAAGAATAGCTTTTCTAAAAACGTACGTTCAGGATTTACTGTTGGTACTTCAAATAATGGGTCCGCAAAGTCTCTACCAGCATAACTTTCATCTACCAATGATCCAAATTTTTGAACAGTAAATGGTTCCCGTAACGATCTGCAACTAATTTCTATTTGGACTCTTGGTAAAACATATTCAGTAGGTTGGGAGATAATATTAGGGTAATATATTTCAATTATCCTTGGGTCCTGGTCACTTTCTCCGGTATCAATTACTTTAAAATCAAGTTCTTTAAAGCCCTTTACCCTGAACGCTTCTTGCAATTCTTCAAAGAAAGCTCCTGTGGTATATATTCCAGCTTCTTTTCTTAGTTTAGATATTTGCTTTTTTGAAATATCTCCTTAATATCCTTCAAAAAACTCCCTATCGATAGCCAAATCTATATCTTCTGAAAAACGGTTTATCAGCTTCCATGCTTTACTTAAAGATGTGCCACCTTTAAATACCAAATGTTTGGCTATATCCATCTGAAAAATAATGTCCAAGCTACGGCTCACCCACCAGTCCTTTTCTACAGCAAAAGGCGTCATTCCTTTGTCGGTAGCTATCGCATTAAAAATGGCTTCTTTCTCTGCCTTATCTATTTTATAAAATTCCATTTTTGCCATCGTAAAATGCTTTTTTCATTATTTTTTGAATCCATACTGGTGCCAAGATTATGTCGTGTTTCAAGTTCTTTTCATCTTCCTTTTTCAGTAAGTCGATAATCTTTTTCTCCTCATCTTCGCTTACTTTGGCGTTGCCAATTTCTTTTAATGCTTGTATGACCAATCGACTAATTTTTCCCTCTGCCAACAGGTTTTTTGGGGTAGTTTTTTTAAACTTTATTTTTCGTTTGCCCACTTTTATTTCACGGGGCGAACCATCTGTAAGCAACACAATATTCATAGGCACTTGTGTACTCAACCCCAAAGCGTTTAAAGCATAGCTTCCTGTAGGAACAGTTCTCATTCTATCTCGCTTAGCAATAGCTTCTGCCACTTCTTCGGCTGTGGGTACAAGCTTCCCTATTAGACTGCTCTCTTTAGGCCGTACATATATTCCCTGAGCTACTCTGCTAATCACACCTGTTTTTTCCAACCTAAACAAGGATAGCCGTACCGCTTCTGATGATCCCAGTTCACTGAAATCAGCAGGTAGCAATAACGCTCCCTTAGGAAAGGCTTCGATACGCTGTAATATGTTGTCTTCTATACTCACCATCTTAATTTTTGTAACAAATTTAGTAAATATTTGTTACAAATTATATTCCGTTTGTAACAAAAAAAGTAATTATTTGTTACAAAAAATGGTGTACTTGTCACAAATCTTGTCGAAATTTGTGACAGATTACGCTCTTTATAATCAATTCTGTATACCCGCTGACTCAGCGCCTTTGCCTAGGTTCGTGCCACACGAAACTTTTTCTTAATAAGCAATGACACCCGCAGGGCACAGCCCATTTTTTTATGATGGGTATTTAGCGGTTGAAGGGACGCTGTTTGGGACCGTGCGGCAAGACTGGGGATTAATGGTGAAAGTATGTTTCGGTTTGTGGGGACAGAAGCCGATAATAAATAGCAACCATTCAACCTCATTAAGGGGCCACACCTAAGCCAGTTGAAAAAAAACAACAGTCAAATCACCCTTTTTTATTTTGCCAACCCATTTTATCTTTCGGTTGCAGTATTAATATTTGTTATATCTTTCCAACAGATCTTGTAACAATTATTTAATGATCCTAAATAACCAGTTATTATGAAAAAAATAATGATACTATACAGGTTCATTTTTGTACTATGTACAGGCTTGTTGTTATCAGCAAATGCTTATAGCCAAACAGAATTCAGATTGACCGGGACCTTTTATTTTTCAGGCACAACTCCTGCCGGAATTACTGTAAGGATTACAGATACCAACAAAAGCACAGTAACAGACAGGGACGGCAGTTTTTCACTTATCATAAATAAATCCGACCTGAATAATGATATTAAATTCTCTATGGCTGGTTATAAAAGTGAAATTATTCCATTAAAAAACACACAGGCCAGCTGGTCTGTTTCATTTCCAGGATTTACGCTGAAGTTACAAATAAAAGAGATCGAGGAAATACGCTATGACAGCGATGGTGATGGTGTGCCTGATAATATGGACAAATGCCCCGCCGAACCAGGAATTGTGTCTAACGATGGATGCCCTGTAGTTCTTCAAAATCAGGGCTATGCTTATAAGTGGAATTACACAAACACCAGCTCATTGGTAGTAGCTTACCAAAAGGAAGAGGTAAAAAGAACACTACGTAGTATTTTAATAGCAGACCTATTTACAGAAAAAAAAATCATTCCGACTAAAGATGCTATAGAGATCATAGAATCGCTTAACCCACAATTGGATAATATTGATAATATCTCGGGAGGTACCGTTATTGAGATGCCTGCAATTCCTCCAACGAGCGAAGAAAGGGATTACGAGTTAGAAAGAAACTTTAGGGACCAAAATTCAGTAATCAATTACTATAACGATCTTTTTATTGAAAAGTGCAAGTATTTTAGTATACTATTGGTTTCATCTGGTATCGAAAAAAAATATCCGGAAGTCTATAAAAAACTAAAGCCTGTAAATGAATTCATGAATAAGGAAGCCGGCAAACCCAACCCCAACTTCATAACCTACGAAATAGAATTGCTGAATGCCGAGATACAGGGCTTTACTGATTACCTGGAAGAAAAGATAAAGGCACAAGCCGTTGATGCGATAGAGGTGTCATACATAAATGATTTTGAAAAAACAGTTACAAAGATCATAAATGAACATTATGGCAACGATGAAGAGCCTGGTAATAAGGCTCTCGGAGGTCCCTTGTATAGTGAAGACCAAAACAGCGATGAACTTATTGTTACCCCTCCTCCGGCAGTTCAATTAAGGGTAGCATTTTATGTTTTTAAGCAAGGTAATAAAGCGCCTATGAATTCCTATGATATTTATTGCATTACTAAACGTGAAAATACCAGGCTGCAAAATAATGAGATAACACTGGCATATTTAGAAAGCCTCGGCAGGAAGATCCCGTACCCGGCTTCTGTAACCGCAAAAATGGTCAACATCTCTTTTGATTGGGTGATACTTGCGGTTAATACAAAGACATATTCTCCGGTTATAACCTGGGGTATTTTAAGTGATGATAAGATTGTGAAGAAATCTGTAAACCCCGAGGCCAAAGAGCCCTATGCCTTTCTTCTTTCAGTAAAAAATTAAGTACTTATTTCATGCAAAAAAGGAACCTGAAATACTTATTAATAACCCTGGCTATTTGTCTCTCAATGGGTTTCACAGCCAGGTTTTTTATGGTTGATGATGAGTATAGCTGGATAATCATGATATCGGCAGCATTGCTTTCGTTCATACTTAGCCATTTCATTACAGTCTTTTTGATTAGAGGCAGCAAAAAAAGAGTTTTATTACGCAGATACCTGCTCATTGGTCTTGTTGCTGCAGCTGCAGTAACCTATTATATGGCATGGAGCCGCATAGTCTGCAGCATTACAGAAAAGGGAAAAGAAGATGATATTACCATTATTACCAAGAGGAACATTTATACCGGTACCAAACTTTCAGATACAACAGATCCTTTTGTTAACGAACTTAATAACAACCGGCAATATTGTTTAGTTTGTGAGACAAAGCAAACATTTGATCCCTATGAGATATGGACACGTGATTCAGTCAATTCCTCAAGAGATAAACTATTAATTGCTTACCTGATACTGGTGGTGTTGGTAACAGTTTTACTGGTTCACATGATTGAGGAGGTCCTATTTCCTAAAGAATTTTTAATCGGGCGCAAAATGAGTATTTTTCTGGCTTCTTCCTCCGAACTTGAGAATGACAGGAGAGAGTTTGAGATATTCATTGGCCGGCAAAATAAATTACTTAACCGCAAAGGCCTCTTCCTTGAACTGATCATCTGGGAAGATTTCATTGATGCGATGTCGCAAACAAGATTACAGGATGAGTATAATAAGTCGGTAATTGACTGCGATATATTTGTAAGCCTGTTTTTTACCAAAGTAGGTAAATTCACACGTGAGGAATTTGAAAAAGCATTCGGCGAATTTAGAAATACTGGCAAGCCATTGATCT
>JANNGD010000034.1:0-5281 GCA_031380515.1 Ferruginibacter sp.
GTAATCTGGTTGTGTAATAGTAAAAAGATTATATACAAAACAGCTTTTCTGTGAATCTGTGGCAAAAAAAATGCCACAGATTCACAGAAAAAAACAGAAATAGCATTTTAATCTACCCCTTTAAAAATCATAACTTGTGTATTTCATACATAAAATTCTTTTGCGCCTAATAACGGATAGCTACTCGATTTTTTATATGCTCCCAATATTAAAATAAAAGCTTAATGGAATCGAATTTAATATTCCAAGCTAGCAATAAAACAAAATGGTAACAGCATCATATTCTAACCAAATCAAATATTTTAAAGGCTGTCAAGGTGGGGAAATTTCTTGAAAATACGAGTAAAGAAAGTACATCTGACTGAAAAAATAAATAGCACAGAAATGCTAAACTTATTTATAGTTTGCAATTTAGTACGAAAACTAAACTTCTAAACCCTCTAAACTTGTTCGTTGTAGCCAAACAAAATGTACTATTTACTAAACAAATAATAATATGCTATCTTAAGAGCTGTTTGTATTACCTAAATTTTCCTGATACCGTATAACAAACTTTGTCATTTATTCTCTTGAATATTTCTCCATTTATTTTCCTAATGGTCTTAAGCCTTTTTTTGTCTAATAATTTGCCATTACTATCAAAATACTGCGGCTGCTCAAAATAAGTAAGGGTATAATATTTTTTATAGCTAAAAGCTGCATTTATTGCAACTGGCTTTATCGACATAAATACCAACGTCTTCTTTTTTTCATCTACATAATAATCATAGTTATTTATCCAGGTACATCTTATAGATTTCATTTTCGTAATCAAATCGATAATTTTGGTACTGTTTAAATGATAAGCAATCAAAGTATCTTTTAGCCTTTGCTCTAATACATCAAATTCATAAATATAGCTGAGCGTATCTGTTTTTATTTCTACGGCAACAGAATTGAAATTTCTATTTGTAAAAGCTATTGAAAATGGTGTAGCTTGATTTAGTTGTTTATAAGAATGCTCAATACTATCGAGTACATTTTTATGTTGAAAATAATACTTGGAAGAAATGTTTTTTGGCGAGCATGAAGATAGCATGCAAAGTAATATGAGGGTGGCAACGGTATTGCTTAGGTTACGATCCATTTGTGCTATTTTTTGTGCAATAAGAAATACCGAAAATTATTCGCTGTAAAAAAGCGGAAGACATTTGAATGAGTGTTTTACCTCCGTAATCCCAATACACAAGTGTAATAATATCGTTCTCTTTGCTTATCTTTTCTATAACTATAAAGTGTGTAGGCACCCCAAGTTTAATCATCACATGATTTTTTTTATGTACAATTCTATTGTTAATAAAAAGTACTACTGTGCCATTTTTTACTTTGTCAGTAATATCATCAAAGAGGTTTCCTACTCTTGGCCGAATCAAATCAGAACCATTTGCCTTTACATTAAAAGACAACAAGTTTCTAACCATCCGATTGAATTTAGCATAATTTACAGATGCCCAAAAGGTATCTTCATCTCCTAGGTCGTACTTTCTATTAAATATATTAAGGTATCCTTTAAAATGATCAGCCAAACTCAAATACAACATTTGTTCTGCAGGATGAATATCCAATATACCCTTGTATTTCAATTTTCCTGCAGCAATTTTTATAGATTTGGATGGAGTGAAATGGGTTTTCCCGAATGTTGCGTTGCCATTATTATAAAGCTGCATTAAAAGTTTTACATAACCCAATGGATCGTCTTGTAAAAAGAGGTATAATAATGCACCATATCCGCAGAAGTTTGTACCATTGCCAGGGTAGATACCAATGGGGTTGTTTATATTTTCTTTTATATTTTTTAAAAACAAATTTGACTTTATGTTAGGCCAATATTTACTGGGTTCCAAACTTGTTATTTTGTCAATAAAATTATTTGCAGCTAACTTGGTAGATGTAACATTGCTATCGTTTATTGTATTATAGATCGAAGAAGAATAAGACTTCGATATAGTAATAAAAAAAACAACAGCAATCAATAAACAAAGTTTAAAGGATTGTTGTTGTTTGTAGATTCTACTTTTATTAAGCATTGTTATTTATGATTGAACAGATAGAAAACGCCCAATTGCAAACCCCTATTGTAAGAAGTCACAATATCATTGTCATTGATATTACTCAATCCAATATTGTATCTAGCATCTACTCCAAACCCAGAAGCTGCGTGTACATAACCTATTCCCGCTCCTATTCCTACATCTACTGGTTTAAGACTTGATTTAAAATCTAAATTGGCATTGCCAGATTTAGCTTTAGCACTTGTTAAAAAACCAATTTGTGGTCCTGCTTGTAACCTAAAGCCATTGTCAAACATATATTGCAAAAGGATTGGTACATTAATATAACCTAAGTTAAACTTTGTTTCAATACCTGATGTAGTAGATCTTGCTCCTTGTGTAGAGTAAACCAACTCAGGCTGTAGAGCCAATTGTTTTGTAAGGTGTACATGTCCTAATAAGCCTACATGGAAACCTACTTTATCATCATACTTTGAACCGTTGTCATTGTTAATGTTGTAGACGTTTAGTCCACCTTTAATACCAATATTTACACTTTGTGTGCTTGCGGCAGTGGTAAATAGAATTGCGGCCATAGCCGTTGTTGCGAAAAATTTCATAATTGTGTTTTTTGATTAATGTTATAATACAAACCTATTTTACATTCAACTTAGGAAAAAGAAGCACCTGTAGAAACAGGCGCCTTTACCAAAACTAACTATCTTATATAGGCTTATATCTTACGTTTAAATATAAAGCAAAGGTGGGCATATACTATCAATATAGTATTATACAATCATTAATAAGACTTGCATTATTCACACATTATGAATGGGAAACCATTGTTATAAAAAAAAAATCAAACGATAAAACATTATAAAATAATACTGTAAATGATATAAGAATAAAATAAAGTTTTGTAATAATATTTATATAGATGTAAATAAACTTTGCATTGGTAAAAATTAAAAAGTCCATTCTTCACAACCATCTTCCAAAACAGTTAATATGCTACAGATAAAAAAAGAAGGAATTGTAATAAAAAAGTCAAACTTAGGTTTTGAAGTAGAAGGAGTACTTAACCCAGGTATCACCATGCATGAAGGATATATCCATATGTTTTACCGTGCTGTGGCAAAGGGTAATTATTCGAGCATAGGATATTGCAAATTAAAAAAGCCCTTAGAGGTTTTTGAAAGAATGGACACGCCCATAATATTTCCCCAATTTGAACATGAAATGCATGGTGTAGAAGATGCAAGAATAACCAAGATTGATGATTTATTTTACCTTACTTATACTGCTTATGATGGCGTAAACGCATTGGGTTGTTTGGCCACTTCTAAAGATTTAATACTTTGGGAAAAGCTAGGAATAATAGTTCCACAAATGGTTTACAAAGAATTCGACAGGCTTGCAAGCACAAAAATCCGATTGAATGAAAAATATTTGAGATATAATGGAGACGGTGGAGTAATGGAAAAAAAAGGGAGAAAAGTTTTTATTTGGGATAAGAATGTAATTTTTTTTCCAAGAAAAATTAATGGAAAATTTTGCTTTTTACATAGGATAAAACCAGACATTCAATTTGTTTGCATTAATAACCTTGCAGAACTTACGGTGGACTTTTGGCAAAATTATTTTCTACATTTTGATGCTAATATTTTACTTACTCCCAAACATGATTTTTGTGCAAGCTATGTTGGTGGTGGCTGCCCACCCATAGAAACGAAACATGGATGGCTACTTATATACCATGGAGTGCAAGATACAGTGGACGGCTTTGTATATTCTGCCTGTGCAGCATTGTTGGACATTGATAATCCGCTAAAGGAAATTGCTCGCTTGCCTTACCCTTTGTTTAAACCAGAAGCAGCATGGGAACTAAAGGGCGAAGTAAACAATGTTTGTTTCCCAACTGGTGCTATAGTAATAGAAGATATACTATACATTTATTATGGCGCAGCAGACGAACAAATTGCATGTGCTAGTATGAGTTTGACTGAATTATTAAATGAATTGATGTTAAATATTGAAAAAAAATAAAAGGTCAAAAAAAATAGGATTAATATATTATTGAGCAGCAAAACAAAAAATAATACCGCAATGATAAAAAATGGGCATCAAATAATTTACAACAAACAGGAGAAACCTGAAATTTTGTTTATTACATCTTATCCACCAAGAGAATGTGGCTTGGCTACTTACTCTCAAGATTTGATAAAAGCACTTAATAATAAATTTAGTAAATCATTTAAAATTACTGTTTGTGCTTTAGAATCTGAACCTACTTCCTTTATTTACGATGAATCTGTAAAATATATTTTACACACTAATTGTCATATTGCTTATATCGGCTTGGCAGATATGATAAATGCGGATGATGATATTAAAATGGTAATGCTTCAACACGAATTTGGTTTGTTTAATAATAACGAAACAAACTTAATAAAATTCTTACAAGCGCTTACAAAACCTATTAATATTGCTTTTCACACGGTTTTACCAAGCCCAAATGAAGTGTTAAAAGCAAATGTAAATGCCTTAATACAATTAGCACATTCTGTAATAGTAATGACTAACACATCTCAAAAAATTTTAAATAAAGATTACAATGTAAATCCTAAAAAAATAAATGTTATTGCCCATGGCACCCATCTAGTAGCCCACTCAAATAAAGATATCCTCAAAGAAAAATATAATTTTAAAAATAAAAAAATACTAACAACTTTTGGTTTATTAAGCTCAGGTAAAAGTATAGAAACTACTCTGGATGGCTTACCCGCTATTATAAAAGAAAACAGGCATGTATTGTTTTTAATTATTGGAAAAACACATCCATCTGTTGTAAAACATGAGGGTGAAAAATACCGTGAATTTTTACAACAAAAAATTGTAGCTCTTAACATACAAAATCATGTACAATTCGTAAATAATTATGTAGCATTACCTACATTGTTAGAGTATTTACAACTTACAGATATTTATTTATTTACCTCTAAAGATCCTAACCAAGCAGTAAGCGGCACATTTGCCTATGCACTTAGTTGTGGTTGTCCGATTGTATCTACTCCTATACCCCATGCTGTAGAAGTTTTAAAAAACAATACAGGCATTATTGTAGATTTTGAGGATGCACAGCAATTGTCAGATGCTGTCACTTCATTATTAAAGGACGAAACCTTAAGAAACCAAATTAGTTTAAATGGAATACACAGCATTGCGCCAACTGCTTGGGAAAATGCAGCCAT
>JANNGD010000060.1:0-16779 GCA_031380515.1 Ferruginibacter sp.
GGTTGCAACAAGTAGACGTTATTTATAGAAGGGTAGATGATGAATTTTTAGACCCGCTTGTTTTTGACCCAAGTAGCTTATTAGGGGTAGCCGGTATTATGAGTGCCTATAGAAAAGGTAATGTAGCTATTGTAAATGCAGTAGGAAATGGTGTGGCCGATGATAAAGCGATATATACCTATGTGCCAGCTATGATACGGTATTACTTAAACGAAGAACCTATTATAAAAAATGTGCCCACTTATCATTTAAATAATTTAGATGAAAGGGAACATGTTTTTAAAAATATAGAGCGAATGGTTATTAAAAAGACCAACGAAAGTGGAGGGTATGGAATGCTCATGGGTAGTGCTGCTACAACACAAGAAATAGAAGATTATTTAAAGCAGGTTCTAATAAAACCAAGAGACTTTATTGCCCAGCCAATTATTAATTTGTCAAGTTGCCCCTGTTATATGAATGGTATATTAAAACCAAGAAGAATAGATTTAAGGCCTTATGCCCTTTGCGGACCAGATGGTATTGAGATTGTGCCGGGTGGTTTAACAAGAGTAGCATTAAAAGAAGGTTCTTTGGTTGTTAATTCATCGCAGGGTGGTGGCAGTAAAGATACTTGGGTGTTGGCAGAATAATGTTCTGTTGTGTTAAACGTTTTCTGTGGAAGTATAAGAATAAAATAAGTTGATTTTATCAATAAATAAAACATAACCTGGGTAATATAGTATGGGCAATTGCCATTCCTTACCCGAATAAATTTTTAGAAAAGATGTTAAGTAGAGTTGCTGATAGTTTGTATTGGATGAGCCGCTACATGGAAAGGGCAGATGGGATTTTGAGAATGCTTAAAATAAATTATGCCTCTTCTCAAGATGATATGCAGGAATTTTCTTGGATGCCCGTTTTAAAAATATTTACTTTTTTGAAAGAAGAAGAAGTACAGCTATTGGCAAAAGATACCAGGGCTGTATTGCTTTTTATGGTTACAGATAAAGAAAATCCCAATTCTGTATTTAATATTGTAACACAGGCTAGAGAGAATGGAAGAAGTGTACAAGACCATATTACGATTGAAATGTGGCAATGCCTCAACGATTTCTATCATGCAATACGACAAGATGATTTGGAAAATTTACTACAAAAGGAGGACCCTGTAACCGTCTTAGATAGGCTTATAAAAAAAGGACTTTTGTATTATGGAACCACCGATGTAACCATGGCAAGAGGAGAAGGGAATTCTTTTATTAATGTGGGTAAATTTTTAGAAAGAGCCATACAATCTGTAGATATATTGGATGTAAAATTTAGTGATCTAGATTACCAGCTAGATAAAACAAGTGACACTACTTATTGGAAATATTTGCTCATGTCTATTTCTGGATTTGAATTGTATTTAAAGACATACAAAAGCGGTTTCGAGGCAAAAAATGTAATGGAACAAATATTGTTAAACGAAAAATTTCCACGTTCCGTTATATACTCCATCGATCACTTACACGGATACTTCGAACAACTTAAAAACGATAAAAACATTATCGGTTTCAATGAAGTAGATTTTAATATCGGGAAAGTTAGGAGCAAAGTAAAGTTTTCATCACCCGATAGTGTTATAGAAGAAGGGTTGCATCATTTTTTGGCAGAAGTAAAAGCCAATCTATTGGTTGTAGGAAATAAACTAAACAAACATTATTTGTCGCTTAGTTAAAAAAAGTAATTATTAAATTAAAAGAATTTTATGCCTCGGTTTATCATACATCATGTTACAAAATATACTTACCCAGAGCCTGTAAGGGATAGCGCCAACCAAATAATGCTTTACCCGCTTATAGACGAGTATCAAGAAGTACAAAGCCAAAAAATAAGTATTACAGGCGAGCCAAGGGTGGAAGTATACAAGGATTATTATGAAAATGAAATTGGCACATTCATGAATGCATCTTCACACAACGAGCTTAGAATCGATTCTACAATTGCTGTTGTTACCAAGCCCAGAATTTTCCCTTCTGACGAACGTTCTACAGAAGACCAGTGGGCGCATTTACAAGAAATAGCTTCAATGGTAGCTTTCTTGGATTTTTTGAAACAAGAAACTTTTAAAGACCTACCAGAAGTAAAGAAAATTGCCGATGAGGGATTTTACAAAACAGTATCCGTTTTTACAGCAGTTTTGCAATTAACAGAATATGTATATATCAATTTTAAATATATAAAAGGTATTACCAATGTAGAAACTACGCTTGATGAAATCTGGGATTTAAAAGCAGGCGTATGCCAAGATTTTGCACATATTTTATTGGTCATGCTCCGATTGCTCGGTATTCCTGCCCGCTATGTGAGTGGCTATGTTTGCCCACACGATAACAACCTACGGGGCGAAGGTGCCACACATGCATGGGTAGAAGCTTACATACCTTTTTATGGGTGGTTGGGTTTAGATCCTACTAATAATTGTATTGTAAACGATTTGCATGTACGGTTGGCCATTGGGCGTAAGTTTAGCGATTGCTCCCCAGTAAAAGGCACCTATAAAGGTACTGCAAAACAGGCCTTGGAAGTAGGCGTTTCTGTAAGCCATGAGGATGGTATAATTTCCAAAGAAATTGCTGCTATATTAACACCACAAACAGTAAGCAAAGCAATCATAAATAATGAAGAGGATGGAAATTCTTACAGGAGATATATGCAAATGGTGCAACAGCAACAACAGCAGTAATTTCATACAAAAATCTCTCTAAATTAATTAAGTATTTAACGATTTTATTATTTTCATTTCCATAATCAAACTGCAGTCCGTATATTTGCAGCGGCAAGTCTTATACGACCAGCTCCTGTTGAACTCCCCCAGGACCGGAAGGTAGCAAGGGTAAATGGTTGAGCGGTGCGATGTAAGTAACTTGCCATTTTTTATTTAAGAGGGAATATTTATGATGTAAGATTATTTAATCCTCAAAAGTTTACACTTTATCCTTTTATTTGTATTTTGGTTCTATAAATATTTTTTATGGACTCAAAAATATTAGAAGGAAGATTAAAAAGTCTTGCATATAGAATTGTTGCAATGACAGAACATTTACCCAAGAAGAAAATTGCAGGTATAATTGAAGCACAATTATTACGTTCTTCATTTTCTGCAGCTGCCAATTATAGGGCCGCATGTAAGGGGATTTCTACAAAAGCATTTATATCTAAACTTAGCATTGCCTTTAAAGAAGAGGATTAAACACTGTTTTGGTTGGAAGTTATTAAGGAGCTAAAACTTTTACCGGAAAAGAAGTTATCTTTACTAATAACTGAAGCAATTGAGTTGTCGAGTATTTTAGCCTCGGCCAGAAAGACCCTTCAAAAAAAACAAAAAGAAACGCATATTAAAAGTAATCTTAAATCTTAATTCTTAATTCATAAATCATAAATCTCTCTCATGAAATTTTTTATTGATACCGCAAATCTTGCACAAATTAAAGAAGCAAATGATCTTGGAATTTTAGATGGCGTAACTACTAACCCATCCCTTATGGCCAAAGAAGGTATACAAGGTTCAGTAGCGGTGATGAAGCATTATGTAGACATTTGCGAAATGGTAGACGGTGATATTAGCGCAGAAGTGATAGCGACCGATTTTGATGGCATTGTAGCAGAAGGGAAAGTATTGGCAGCATTGCACAAAAATATTATTGTAAAAGTACCCATGATAAAAGATGGTATAAAAGCAATAAAGTATTTTACCGACAATGGAATAAAAACAAATTGTACGTTGATATTCTCAGCTGGCCAAGCAATACTGGCTGCAAAAGCAGGTGCTACGTACGTTTCGCCTTTTATTGGTCGTATAGACGATATGGGAATGGATGGTATTGATTTGATACAACAAATTCGCCACATATATGATGTGCAAGGTTTTCAATCAGAAATATTAGCGGCATCTATTCGCAACCCATTGCATATTATTAAGTGCGCAGAAGCTGGTGCAGATGTGTGTACTTGTCCACTCGATTCAATTTTAGGGTTATTAAAACACCCATTAACAGATATTGGTTTGGCTAAGTTTTTAGAAGATGCAAAGAAATTTGCATAAATATATATGTTTCACGCAAAGCTGTTAAGGAGCATAGAGTGCAAAGTTTTAATAAAAAAACGCAACTGGTTTCGTTGCGTTTTTTTTATTTGTGTTAATTCGTTCATTCAAGGCAAAAAATCTATTTTTTCTTTTTTGTCTTATTTGCCTTCATTTCCGCCAGCACTTCATTGGTAGATTTCAGTGGAGGGTCAACCATTTTTTTAATGTAAACATCAAATTCTTTAAAAATGGTAGGATTCGTTTTTAAGGTAGTTTTTATCGTTACTTTTTCAGCCGAAAAATCGGATGGTATTATTATAGAATTGCCTTCAAATTTTGCTTGAGCACAAGAGAAAATAATTTTTGTACTATCTAGTGGTAAATATTTTCCATTGCTCAATTGCCCATCAATATTAATGTAGTTATGTGTACCTTTTTTTAAACTATCGGTATATAAATTCACAAAAATAGCATCAATCTTTTGCGCCTTGGTAGCAAGAGAAGAGAAGATAAACAGTAGAAATAGAAATTGTTTCAAATTGATTAGAATGTTTCAGCAAAGATGTAGTAATTATAAGGATTTTTCGTTAAAAGCCTCTTAAAGCTTTTGATGTTTGCATGCTGGCTTTTTAATATTTATAAACAATAAAATTAAAAAGTTTTGTTTTTCCAATCTTTCTTCTAATATTTGCAAAGCAATGATACAAACAACAAATAACAAAGCGTGGTGGTGGTACAATCAAAGTTCGATTGTGCTCTAGCCATATTTATATATTTTAAATAACAGGCCCTGGCACATTGCCAGGGCTTTTTTAATTGGTACAATGAGTAAAATAAACATACAAACAACTTGTAAAAAAATACCAGCAGACCTGTACACTCCAGTAGGCATATACCTGCGCATGCGAGACAAATACAGGGATACCATTTTGCTAGAAAGTACAGACTCCCATGCAGGCGAAAACAGCCGCTCCATTATTGGTATAAACGCAATAGCTGGTATTGAGATTGTGGATTTTGATAATGCAGAATATAAGTTTCCTGGGCAAAAGCCAGAGCGATTAAATATTGCGAAAAGGGATAAGCTTGTAGATATTTTAGACAATTATGTAGATAGTTATGATGCAGTGAAGCCTATTGAAAAAATTGCCTGTATTGCCCAAGGATTATTTGGCTATACCACTTACGATGCGGTTCAATTTTTTGAGCAGATTGGTTTCGAAAATGGAAAGACTACGGATGATACTATTCCATTAATGCGATACAGGCTTTATCAATATGTGATCATCATCGATCATTTTAAAGATGAAATTTATTTATGTGAAAATAAGCTTAAGGATTTTGAAAGTGCAGTAGCCGGGGTAGAAAATATTTTGCGTGGAAAAGATGTGCCTGTTTTTCCATTTACCTCCAATGGAAATGAAATAAACGATATAGCAGATGATACATACAAGGCAATGGTACAAAAAGGTATAGATGCCTGCAAAAGAGGGGATGTATTTCAAATAGTTTTGAGCAGAACTTTTAAACAAAAATTTACAGGCGATGAATTTAATGTGTACAGGAGTTTGCGAAGCATAAATCCAGGCCCTTATCTTTTTTATTTTGATTATGGAGATTATAAATTAATGGGCTCTAGCCCCGAAAGCCAAGTGGTGATTGAAAATGGTAAAGCTACCGTACATCCCATTGCCGGAACATTTAAAAGAACAGGAGATGATGAATCTGATAAGGCATTGGCAATAGCATTGGAAAATGATCCCAAGGAAAATGCAGAACATATTATGTTGGTAGATTTGGCTAGAAATGATTTGAGCAGAATTTGTACTAAAGTAGAAGTTACCAAATTGAAAAATATTAATTTCTATTCGCATGTAATACACATGGTGAGCGAGGTGCAAGGAAATGTAACAGAAATGGATAATCCCTTTAAAATTATGGCCTCCGTTTTTCCGGCGGGCACACTCAGTGGCGCACCAAAATACAAAGCCATGCAATTGATAAATGATATAGAAAAAAATGACAGAAGTTTTTACGGAGGCGCTATTGGGTATATAGGGTTTGATAAATCTTGCAACCATGCCATTATGATTAGAACATTTTTGAGTAAGGACAATACCCTTACCTATCGTGCAGGTGCAGGTGTAGTGGCTGCAAGTACTCCACAGTTGGAGCTAGAAGAAGTAGGGCATAAATTGGGTGCGTTGAAACGTGCAATTGTATTAGCGGAAGGGATGGGGAGCTGAAAGTTATGGGTTAGAGCGTTGCGGGTTGCGGGTTGTTGAATGGTTGATTAGTTGGATAGTTGATTTTGGCTTTGCATAAAATGCGAAGCATTTTTTACCCCGCCTTTTTAGCTTATGAAATATAGTATTGCCGAAAGATTCATAAGGCCATAACTTAAAACGCCTTTTCGACTTCTCGGCAAAATTACTTTGCGAACCTGTCCGCCGAAGGAGGAGCAAAATAAAACTTAATAGTAAAGTAAAAAATTGAAATGAAAATATTAGTATTCGACAATTACGATTCATTCACCTACAACCTCGTACATCTAGTAGAAAAAATTACAGATGTAAAACCCGATGTGTTTAGAAATGATAAAATAGCATTGGAAGATGTGGCTAATTACGATAAAATAATTTTGTCGCCTGGCCCAGGCATACCAGAAGAAGCGGGTTTGTTATTGCCTTTAATAAAAATGTATGCTGCTACCAAATCTATACTGGGCGTATGTTTGGGGCATCAAGCAATAGGAGAGGCTTTTGGTGCAAGTTTGATAAATCTATCCAATGTGTACCATGGGGTAGCTACTAAGATTATACAAACTGGAAATAAATCATTCCTTTTTGATGGATTAGCAGCGGAATTTGACGCAGGACGATATCATAGTTGGATAGTAGATGCAGCTACCGTTCCAAATGATTTTGAAGTAACAGCAATAGATGAAAATAATTTGATTATGGCAATGCAACACAAAACATTTGATTTGCAATCGGTACAATTTCATCCGGAGAGTGTGCTTACTCCAGATGGGGAAATGATGCTGAGGAATTGGATAGAAGCCTCCCCAAACCCCTCCACAGGAGGGACGGCCTCCCCAAACCCCTCCACAGGAGGGGCTTAGCGGAGATTGTAGCGAAGATTGTAGCGAATATTGAAGCGGATATTGTAGCGAATATTGAAGCAAAAATTGAAATGAAGATTGAAGTAATGATTTGCATTAAAAGAAAAGTTATAAACTTTGGAAATATTATTAACGATAAATAAACATAAACTTCTCAAGTCCCCTTTCGGGGGATTTAGGGGGCTTTGATTATGAAAAAAATACTAAACTACCTTTTCGAATACAAAAGCCTTTCTGCTGAACAAGCAAAAGAGGTAATGGTAAATATTGGTAAAGGCATATATACGGATGCCGAAGTAGCATCTTTTGTTACGGTTTTCCTTATGCGAACCATTACCATAGATGAGTTACAGGGCTTTAGAAACGCTTTGATGGAAATGGCGCTGCCGGTTAGTTTTACCGATGATGTAATAGATATTGTGGGAACAGGTGGCGATGGGAAAAATACATTTAATATTTCTACCATTGCAGCTTTTGTGGTGGCTGGTACGGGCAATAAAGTAGCCAAGCATGGTAATTATGCATCCACATCGGTTACAGGATCATCGGATGTGTTGCAAGAATTAGGGTATAATTTTAAAAGCAACAACGAAGCTTTACAAAAAGAATTAGATGATGCAAATATTACTTTTTTGCATGCTCCGCTGTTTCATCCCGCATTAAAAGCAGTGAGCCACATTCGGAAACAAATGGGTGTAAGAACGTTGTTTAATTTAATGGGGCCGCTGGTAAATCCTGCTAACCCTGCATTTCGTATACTAGGTGTGTATAATGCCGAAACGGCCAGAATGTATAATTATTTATTACAAAAAGACGATACAAAATTTTCCATCGTAAATAGTTTGGATGGATACGATGAAATAAGCCTTACTTCCGATGCCAAAGTAATTACTGCAAAGGGAGAAAAAATTTACACAGCTTATTACTTAGGAAAACGTACAGTTACTCCTGAAGATATTAGTGGAGGTAATTCGCCCAAAGATGCCGCCAATATTTTTACAAAAATATTGAAAGGCGAAGGTACTTGGGCACAGAATGCAGTAGTACTAGCCAATGCGGCTATGGCATTGCACACAACAGAAAAATACGATGGTTATGAAACCTGTATGAAATTGGTAATCGAAAGTTTGGAAAGTGGAAAAGCTTTTGCATCACTCAAAAAAATTATTGAGTAAAATGAACATTTTAGATAATATTATTGCGCATAAAAAAATAGAACTAGCCGAAAGAAAAAAAAACAGCAGCGAAAGTGAATTAAAAATTTCTAAAAACTTTAGTCGGAAATGCTTTTCCTTAATAGAAAATCTTTCGAAAGAAAATGGAACGGGAATTATAGCTGAGTTTAAAAGGAAATCGCCCTCAAAAGGATTTATAAACGAATTTGCAGATGTGGTAACCATTACGACTGGCTATACAAATGCTGGTGCGGCTGGCCTTTCTGTACTTACTGATACTATATTTTTTGGAGGATCCACAGAAGATTTACTTGATGCTAGAATAAATAGTATCCCTATTTTAAGAAAAGATTTTATAGTAGATGCTTATCAGATTACAGAAGCAAAAGCAATGGGGGCAGATGTTATTCTGTTAATTGCAGCATGTTTAACGGCAAGCGAAGTAAAATCTCTGGCAAGTTATGCTGTTTCCATTGGCTTAGAAGTGTTGTTGGAATTGCATGATGAAACGGAGCTAGCTCATATTTGTGATGAAACTATTTTAGTGGGTATTAACAATAGAAATTTAAAAGACTTTAAAGTAGATATTGAAGGGTCTTTACGAATGAGTAAATTAATTCCTTCTAATAAAATAAAAATAGCGGAAAGCGGCATAAGTGATGTAAATATGATAAAAGCATTTAAAAAAGCCGGTTTTAAAGGGTTTTTAATTGGAGAAAACTTTATGAAAGAAAGCAATCCTGTTTTGGCTTTCGATAACTTTGTACAAAATATACATTTATGATGAATTTGAAGGTTTGCGGATTAACTTCCAAAAAACAATTGCAACAATTAGAAGGCTTAAATATAGAATTTGCCGGATTTATTTTTCACAAAGATTCTCCTCGCTACGCAGGTGATAAAATGGCCGAAGAAGATTTGACTGGTATGGATCTAGATATAAAAAAAGTAGGGGTATTTGTAGATGAAGAGTATGAAGATATAATGGAAATGGTAGAAAAATTTGAATTGGACATGGTGCAATTGCATGGCAACGAAAGCCCCGCACTTTGTAAAGAGCTTTCGGAAGATACAGAAGTAATAAAAGCGTTTAGAATTGATGATAGCATTGAATCTATTGATAAATTGATTGCGCCATATGACGATGTATGTGATTATTACTTATTTGATACTGCATCAAAAGAAGCAGCAGGAGGAACAGGCAAAAAGTTTGACTGGAAAAAATTGTCTGATAGTAAAATAGAAAAGCCATTTTTTTTGAGTGGAGGTATATCACCAAAAGATGCTGCATTAGTAAAGAAATTTAAGCACCCCGATTTTTTTGGCATAGATGTAAACAGTTTGTTTGAGAAAGAACCAGGCGTAAAAGATATGGGATTGGTACTGGGTTTTTTGAAGGATTTGAAATAGAGGCTTTAACAATAATATTGTCAGCCTGAGCCAGCTTTTGTCGGCAGACAAGCTTGTCGAAGGCGGGTTAGTTTTCTTAAAGAGCGCTATCATAAATGGTATTGCCTTCGACAAGCTGCTATTGACAAGTTTGCTAAAGGGCTAGAAAATAATTTTTTACAAAAATTGAATGTAGCCACAAAGGCGTTAAGACGCAAAGGAAAAATGTGAAGCATTTTTTCTACTTCGTGCCTTTGAGCCTTCGTGGCAAGCTATGTTTTTCGCAGCGAAGCTGCAGAGAACTTTTCTAAAATGTCATTTGCAAAGAGCTTTCAAGCTTTTTATGAGTGCCTCAGACTGACATCCAAATAAATTATAAATATTTTGAAAAAAAACAAACAACAAGTATTTTCCCAACCTGATGAACACGGCTATTATGGCGAATTTGGTGGAGCATTTATTCCCGAAATGCTTTATGCAAATATTGAAATATTACGTAAAAATTATTTAAAAATATCAGCTACCAAGAAATTTAAAAGCGAGTTTCATAGCTTGTTGAAAGATTTTGCAGGAAGGCCAACGCCTCTGTATTTTGCAGAAAATTTGAGTAAGGAATTTAATACCAATATTTACCTAAAGCGGGAAGACCTTTGCCATACAGGTGCACACAAAATAAACAACACCATTGGGCAAGTTCTGGTAGCATTGGCGTTAGGCAAGAAAAGAATTATTGCAGAAACAGGAGCAGGGCAGCATGGCGTAGCTACGGCTACTGTGTGTGCACTCAAAGGTCTGGAATGTATAGTGTACATGGGCGAAAAAGACATAGAACGCCAAGCACCCAATGTGGCTAGGATGAAAATGCTTGGTGCAAAAGTGGTACCTGCTACCAGTGGAAGCAAAACGCTGAAAGATGCAACCAATGAAGCAATACGAGATTGGATAAACAACCCAGCCGATACACACTATATTATTGGAAGTGTAGTGGGGCCGCACCCATATCCAGATATGGTTGCAAGGTTTCAAAGTGTAATAAGCAAAGAAATAAAAAAGCAATTATTGGAGCAAACGGGAAATAAATTGCCTACGCATGTTATTGCCTGTGTGGGTGGTGGCAGCAATGCGGCGGGCGCTTTTTATCATTTTTTAGAAGATAAAAAAGTGAAAATAATTGCAGTAGAAGCAGCAGGTTGTGGGGTAAATAGCGGTATGTCTGCAGCTACAACAGCATTGGGTACCACAGGTATTTTGCATGGTAGCAAAAGTCTTTTAATGCAAACTTCAGATGGACAGGTTACAGAACCACACAGCATTTCTGCAGGATTGGATTATCCTGGGATTGGACCTATGCATGCAAATTTATTTAAAACCAAGCGTGCAACTTTTGTAAGTATTACAGACGATGATGCACTGAAAGCGGCTTTTCATTTATCTAAAACAGAGGGCATCATTCCTGCACTAGAAACTGCCCATGCATTTGCTGTGTTGAATAACATGAAGTTCAAGAAAAACGATGTTGTAGTGATAAACCTTAGTGGGAGAGGAGATAAAGATTTGGATACTTATATGAAATTTTTGTAAGCTCCATGGAGCATCTGGCTGACAGACTACTGAGTGGACACATCTTTTTTGTGAAAAAAGAACACGGATGACACGGATTAAACGGATTTTTTTGGATAAGAAAATATGGATTTGATTTTCTGTCTCCTCCTTTGGCGTACACAGTCGCAAAAGTCCTTTTAAATCCATCCAACCAGCCTACCGGCAGGCAGGTCCGTGTCATATGTGTTCAATTTGTATTTGGGATAAAAAATTTGCTCATTGCGCCAATTAGATGCTTTTTTGCGAAGGGCCTTATACGCTTCCATAAAAGTTGAACAAAGATATGTTGCTTACGGGCTGCGGCGGAGGGAGCGATGTATGTGTATGTAGGCGTGCCGCTGCCAGCGGCATACGCCTACATACACATACGGAACAGCGACTAAGGCCGGACAAATGCAGCTTCTTGCAATTGGCTGAAAGCGCATAATGCAACACGTATTTTTTGTTTACTATTTTATTATAAACGGTATTTTACATTCATTAAATTATTTATAAAGTCTTTCCAACTCACCTCAAAAAAATGAATAACAAACTTACCCAACTCTTTCAAACAAATAATAAAAACCTGTTGAACGTTTATTTTACTGCGGGGTTTCCGGAAATTAATAGCACAACAGAAGTCTTATTGGCATTACAAGAAAGTGGCGTAGACCTCATAGAAGTTGGTATGCCATACAGTGACCCCATTGCAGATGGTCCCGTTATTCAGCAAAGCAATATGGTAGCCATACAAAACGGCATGACGATAGATTTGCTTTTTACCCAGCTAAATGCAGTAAAAGAAAAAATGAATGTGCCCATCATTCTAATGGGTTATCTAAATCCGGTGATGCAATATGGTTTGGAACGTTTTTGTGAAGAAGCTTCCCGAGCGGGCGTTTCGGGAATCATTTTACCAGATTTACCTATGCATGAATATGAACATATGTATAAAAAATATTTCTTGCAGAATAATCTTTCGTTCATATTCTTGATTACTCCACAAACATCTACATATAGAATATTACAAGCCGATGCACTGAGCAGTGGTTTTATTTATGCTGTTTCTTCCTCTTCCACTACAGGTTCTACCAATATTTCGGAAGATAAGGAAGCTTATTTTAAAAGAATAGCTGCATTAAAATTGAAAAATCCGCTGATGATTGGCTTTGGGATTAAGGATAAAAAAACATTTGTAAATGCCTGTGATTATGCTGCCGGGGCCATTGTGGGCAGCGCCTATATTCAAGCCATTGGCAAATCAACTAGTATAAATAACGATACGAAGGCATTTATAAAATCAGTTAGATAGTTTTTTGTGTATATTTTAGGATTGAATATACTAAATTGCAAATTCAAATTATAGAAATGAAGAAATACTTGCTTTTGATATTGTTGGTTCCTGCATTTGCATTGGCACAGGTAAAAAAAGGTGCAACTAAACCAAATACAAAAACTGCTATCAAAAAGGTAAAACCAGTTAAAGCTGTTTCCGCAGTAGCAGACGGTTTTGTAATAAATGGTAATATTGTTGGCCTTGCTGATGGTACCACACTAAAACTGCTCAATGGTAGCACTGGTGCCGAGGAACTAACAACCACTACTAAAAAAGGAAAATTTACTTTTGAAGGTAAAACAACTTCACCTGACTTTAAAGTAATTGGCGTAAATGGCCAAGCGCCCTTTATTACCATCTTTTTAGACAATAGTACAGTTACAGTAAACGCAGCTAAGGATGCAATGGAAGCTGCCGAAGTAAAAGGCTCATCATCGCACAACGATTTTATTGCTTTTACAACTGCCACAAAAAAGTATGAAGATTTGTTTATGGGAAAAGGCAGATACGAAGTTAATTTCATTGATGAGGCTGCTACTGCCGTAGAAAATTTTGTAAAAGCGCACAAAGAATCTTTTATATCTCCATTAGCCATTTACAGACATAGCCAAGTAACAGGGGACTTTGTAAAGCAAGAAGAAATGTACAATATCTTGAGTGAGCCTGTAAAAGCATCTCCCATTGGCGCTTATATAGCTCAACAAATACAAATGAATGCGCAAGCAGGGTATGGTAAACCTTTAGCCGATTTCTCTCAAGCAGATTCGAGTGGAAAAGAAATAAGCCTTTCGTCTTTTAGGGGGAAATATGTATTAGTAGATTTTTGGGCAAGCTGGTGTGGACCATGCCGTGCAGAAAACCCTAATGTGGTGAGAACCTACGAGCAATACAAGGATAAAAATTTTACGGTGTTGGGCGTATCATTGGATCGTGCAAGACAGCCTTGGCTAGATGCCATTGCAGCAGATGGATTAAACTGGACAAACGTAAGCGACCTTAAATTTTGGAGCAATGCTGTAGCCCAGCAGTTTGGGATACAAAGTATTCCGCAGAATTTTTTATTGGATCCAAAGGGAAATTTAATAGGTAAAAATCTTAGAGGTGCAGCTTTGGAATATAAGTTGTTGACTTTGATGAAATAGGTCGCCCATATTCCTAACCTGAACAAGCCAGAACCAAAGAGGAGTAAAAAATAAAAAGTTGGATTTTTATTTTTCCCCTGAAATCTTTAGACACACTATATTTTGTGAACTATGTTTTTTTGCCGGTAACCTGCCTGCCCGCAAAGGCAGGGGCGGGAAGGCGTTTTGGGGAGAAGCGGGCGGGAAGCAAAATGCTACGCATTTTTTAGCCACACATAACTCCTAATTCATAAACCCAAATTCATAACACTTAAAAGTATACGTTTTTGGTAGCAAAGAAAGTCATACGGTTATCAAATGATTGTAGTAAACAATTATCCATTATTTAGCTGTCGCTTATACATTTGCACCGCATTTTCCAATCCCAAATAAAGCGCATCGCATATAAGTGCATGCCCTATGGATACTTCCAGCAAGTTTGGAATATTTTGGGCAAAATATTGCAGGTTTTGCAAATCCAAATCATGCCCCGCATTAATGCCCAAGCCAAGCTCGGTTGCTTTTAAAGCTGCTGTCACAAAGGGTTCTATTGCCAACTGTCTATTGCCAACTTCAAATTGCTTAGCATAACTTTCTGTGTACAATTCTATTCTATCTGTACCCGTTTGTTTTGCGCCTTCTATCATTTTTATATCTGCATCTACAAATATAGAAACACGTATGCCAGCGGCTCTAAAAATGGCAATGGTATCTTTTAAATATTGATAATGTTCAATGGTATTCCACCCATGGTTGCTGGTTATTTGCCCACGCACATCGGGAACAAGTGTTACCTGGGTAGGCTTGCAATCCAATACCAATTTACAAAAACTTTCTTCGGTAGGGTTGCCTTCAATATTAAATTCTGTTGTAATTACTTTTTTTAAATCGTGTACATCTTTGTAAGTAATATGCCTTTCATCGGGCCTTGGGTGTACCGTTATACCATAAGCACCAAAGCGTTCAATATCCAATGCTGCTTTTACAACATCTGGATTGTTGCCACCACGTGCATTGCGCAAGGTGGCTATTTTATTAATGTTTACAGATAAATTTGTCATGATCCTACAAAATTAAATCATTCATTTGTATTTGTAACCAGATGGGTGTATTTAAAGTTGCAGCTTGATATTATCGATACCAATTTTAGTATTTGTACTTTTCAATACTTGTGTTTCCTATTTTACTTGCTAGTAGAAAATATTAGGCAATTAAAAGTCCTTAAAATTTTATTATCTTCCATTCTAAAATTATTATGCAATGAAGAAACTTTTATGTGTATCATTCATGCTCGCATCTTTAAATGCTGTTTTTTCGCAGACGATAAATGAGGTAAAGAAGGCTATTGAAAAAGATGATATGGCTTTAGCTAAAAAAGCCATTGATGGTTTAATGACCATGGAAAAAAATGCAAACAATGCAGAAGCCTGGTATTACAAAGGCGTTGTTTACAACGAATGTTCAAAAAAAGGAGATCTATTAACAGCTTGCCCAAATTGTAAAATGGAAGCATTTAATGCTTTTAAAAAATACCAAATATTGGATCCAAAAAATATGTACATGGTGCTAGAGCAGAATGTACGTTTGTTTGATATTTACAATGGCTTCTTCGATCGTGCTTCTACATTCTATGCAGCTAAAGATTATGCCAGTGCTTATACCAACTTTAGCAATGCTTCCTTGGTAGAAGATTACATAAGAAGTAAGCGATTTGAATACAACGGGTTTAAATTTGGGGCTTTGGACACATCGTTGGTACAAAATATGGCATTGGCTGCAAGGTTGGCAAAAATGGATGCTGAAGCTGTAAAAAGCTATGAGCGCCTTGCTGCATTTAATGTTAATGGTCCTTCCTTTTTGGAAATGTATCAGTACCTAGCCGAATACTATCTAAAGAACAAAAATACACTTGCATTGAATGCCATATTGGAGAAAGGGAAAAAACTTTACCCTAACGAGGAATACTGGACAGAAATTGAAATAGAACAAGTGAATAAAAATGATAAACCAGCTTTATTTGCAAAGTATGAGGAGGTAATGGGCAAAAATCCTACGAACTATCTTACAGCATACAATTATAGTGTTGAATTGTTCAACTACTTGTATGTAAGCGATAGCCGTGTTACTGATTTTGATGTTAAAGTATTAAAACTGGAAGAAATTTTAAGGAAGGTACTGGCAATAAAAAACTCCCCAGAAGCAAATATGCTAATGACTAGGCATCTGTACAATGATGTATACGATTTACAAGAAGCTATTAAAAAAAATACTGGAACCAAACCAGCAGATGAAAAGAAGAAAATGGAGCTGAAAGCAACATCTATCAAAGTAGCTACTGAATGTATTAAGTATGCAGAAATGGGGGTTAAATTATATGCATCAAAAACAACGCTCAAGCCAATAGATAAAGCAAATTATAAAAATGTTGTTGAGATTGTGAAAAATATGTATGCCTTAAAAGGCAATAAAGCAAAGGAGGAGGAATATAAAAAATTAGAAATTGAAATTAATAAAATGTAGGTCATTAAATCAATACGATTTACTTAAACTAGCTCCGTTTTTATAAAGGAAGCTTTCCCTTTTTCCTTTAATTAAAGAACAACTAAAATAATAGTGTTTTTTGCACATAACAAGATTGGCTCATTAAAAATTTACACTTTTTATGGAATGCTTTATTAATTGAAACAAACTTTCTGCAGTTTATCTTTCGTTCTTTCTGGTGAAAAAACTATTTTTTTTATGCCATTTTATTTGTTTTGCCTAACGTTATTTCTTTCAAGCTAGCAATGATTTTTTTATAATTTAATTTATTAATAAAAATTATTATATTTGGATAAGCACAGAATTTCAATACTGCCAGCAAATGCAATTACAATTGCCTTCAAAAATAAAAACACGAAAAAAAAAGCACCAAACACCAAACAATAAAAAAGACAAAACACCCATTTCATAACAACTAAAAACGAACCATCATGCCAAACTGGAAACCAATTGTAGGATTA
>JANNGD010000204.1:0-11286 GCA_031380515.1 Ferruginibacter sp.
CATTTGCACAAAGCGAAAAATACATTGCAGCCATGAAAAAAAATATTGCACTTATAGATGCTGCATTTAACAATCCAGATGCATTTTTAAGTCTAGCAAATACATTCGAAAGAATTGGTACATCCGAAAAATCACAATGGCTTCCTTATTATTATGCATCTTACTGCAGGGTTAATTATGGATTTATGCAAAAAGATGCCACTGCCAATGATCCCATTGCTGAATATGCTGCCAATCTGATAAACAAAGCAGATTCACTGGAGCCAAAGAACTCAGAAATTAGTTGTATAAAAAGTATGATAGCTAGCTTGCAAATGATGGTAAATCCGCAAGCACGTTTTATGCAGTATGGTGCATTAAGCCTAAAAGCAATGGCTACAGCAATGGAGCAAGATCCTACAAACCCACGCCCCTATATGCTTAGAGGGCAAAATTTAAAATTTACTCCACCACAATTTGGAGGAGGATGTAAAACTGCCATTGTAGAATTAACTACTGCCCAACAAAAATTTACAGCATTTAAACCTGCATCAGATATTAGTCCTAATTGGGGCAAATCAAATACCGAAATGATGATTAAAGAATGCAACGAAACAAAATAAAACATTATGCAAGAAGAAAATTTTAGCGAACAAGATAGCTTAAAGCTTATCAATGAAATGATAAGCAAAGCAAAGAAAAGTTATGTAACGAAAGGTATTGCATCTATTGTATGGGGAGCGCTTATTACATTTTGTGGAATATTTAATTGGGTAGAAATTCATTATAATTTTGAGTATGGAGACGTTTGGGTTATTTTATTATTGGCATTAATTCCACAAGTTTATTTCTCAATAAAAGAAAGGAGAGGTAAAAATTTTATAGCACATAATGAAACGACCATTCTTTATATTTGGATTGCTTTTAGCGTTTCTATTTTCATTACCACAAATTATTTTGGTCGCATACACATGAGCCCAATTCCCATCATTATGATGCTCTATGCAATACCAACATTTCTTATTGGTGCCATGCAAAAATTTATGCCTATGATTTTGGGAGGGATATTTTGTTGGGTCGCTAGTATTATTTCAATATTTACTGGTGTAGAAATAGATATGATACTTATGGCAGCATGTGGTTTATTAGCATGGCTTATACCTGGAATTATATTGTGGAAGCGTTATAAGAAAAATCAAGCTGCCAATGTTTAAGGAATTAGACCCCATATTACATTCTCAACTACGCCTGGCCATAATAAGCTTGCTTATAAGTGTAAAAGAAGCAGAATTTATTTTTTTGAAAGAGAAAACAAATGCTACTGCAGGTAATTTGAGTGTGCAAATAACCAAATTGAAAGATGCCGGATATGTAGAAATATCGAAACAATTTAAAGACAATTATCCTCAAACACTTTGTAAAATAACCCAGAAAGGAGTGCTTGCATTTGAGTCTTACGTAAATGCATTGCAATCATATATGCATACAAAGCAGTAACGGAATAATCTAATAGCTAGATATTAAAATCAATAATGCCGCTCTTTAGGGAAGCGGCATTTTTGTAGATTCATGTATACAATTCTTACAACATGAATGATATAATAAAGGTAATTTATCTCCAGTTCATAAACTGAGTTGTATGTGTCTTTTTATTAGAAACCAATGTTACTTTATACATCCCCTCTTCCAAACTTGCGATGTCTACCATTGCTATAGTGTTTTTACCACGAACTAAATTGGCAGTTTGTGTACTTACTACCACTCCTTTTTCATTTAATATAGTAATAGTAGCTACAGAAGCTTTTTTAGACTGCATTCTTAATTCTATTGTAGAAGTTTTACCATTAGAACCTATCTTAATATCACCAGAATTATTTGCAGAGGCAGTTGCTAAGAAAAATACGCTTAGTAAAATCGTTAATACCGCTTTCATCGTTAGTTAGTTTTTGGGTTTTTTAAAGTCTCTTTTTTAGAAGAGTTTCTAAAGTGGGAAGGTTATTTAGACTTATCATCTGTAGTAACACTTCTACTTCGTGTAGTAAAAATATATAAACTATTTCAATTGGATAGTATTTTTACGGTTTTTTTTTATTTTTTTTTTTATACCATGGCTTTTAGAAGTAATTTTACGATATGAATTTATTGCTTGATGTTAGAGATTTGTCTAAGAATTTTAATGGTTTTGAAGCGGTTAAAAACTTATATTTTACAGTAAATGAGGGAGATGTGTATGGTTTTCTGGGTCAAAATGGTGCCGGAAAATCTACAACTTTGCGCATGCTTTTAAAGCTAATAAAGCCAACTAAGGGCGAAATTTATTTTTCAGGTAAGAAAATTGAAGAAGGCGATAATACCATTTTGAAACAAACTGGGGCAATAATTGAGCGCCCAGACATGTATAAATACCTATCTGCTTACGATAACTTGTACATTTTTGCAAAAATGAGCGGAATTAAAGTAAGCCGCTCTCTTCTAATGGACCAGCTAGAAATGGTAGGCTTGGCCGATAGGTGTAAAGACAATGTAAAAACGTATAGCCAAGGAATGAAACAACGCCTTGGTATTGCTATTGCACTTGTACATTCCCCCAAACTCATTATTTTAGATGAACCTACCAATGGATTGGATCCTCAGGGTATTGCAGATATGAGAAACCTTATACTACGCCTAAGCAGAGAAATGGGTAAAACAGTTATTGTATCCTCGCATTTATTGAACGAAATAGAACTCATAGCCAACAGGATGATCATAATAAACAAAGGCGAAAAAATAATAGAAGGAAATGTGGCAGAATTATTGGACCCAGCTAATACGTTGGTAGAAATAAATACGATAGATAATAAAGATACAATTAGAAAAATTCAAGAAACTAAATGGGCATCTTTGCAAGAAACAGCCCAAAAGAACATAAGATTAAGGATGAACAGAAAGGATGTACCAGAAATGATATCAAATTTAGCAAGTATGGATGTAAATATACTTTCGGTGCAGCCCCGTCATTCTTTAGAAGACTATTTTTTATCATTAACCAACAACGATACACATGTGGAGCCTTTTACAAATTGAATTATACAAAATATCTAAAAGGCCGAGAACGTACATTTCTTTTATTGCCATTGCTGGTATCGTACTCATTATACAAGCCGCTTTTAAAGCCGACCCTGGTTACCTTAATATTTTAATGCAAAATGTAGGAGATACTTTTGAGGTAGATAAATCAAAAGTAATAAATGGGTATTTTATGTGTTACATGATTTTGAATACCTTATTAATACAGGTTCCAATTTTGGTGGCATTGGTTGCTGGGGATGCCATAAGTGGAGAGGCAAATATGGGTACGCTTAGGTTGCTATTAACAAAGCCCATCAGTAGAACAAAAATAATAGGTATAAAATTTCTAGCATCTATTATTTATACGGTAGGATTATTGGTTTTTATGGCATTGCTAGCATTGTTTTTAAGTATGGCAATATTTGGGGTAGATGACTTACTGGTTTTTAGAGCCAAAGCAGATGAATCACAAATATTACAAATTACCAAAGATGATATTATGTGGAGATATCTTGCAGCATTTGCGTATGCTGCAGTAGCACTAACTGTTATTGCAGCTTTGGCATTGTTTTTATCTGTATTTGCAGAAAATTCTATTGGCCCTATTGTTGCTACTGTTTGTATCGTCATTATATGCACAATCATTTCCAATCTTAATATCCCCATCATCGATAAAAATATAAAACCCTGGTTGTTTACTTCCTATCTTGTTGGATGGAAAGGCTTTTTTTACATTGCAATAGATGAAGACAATGTACCTATAAGAGGGAGCATGGAAAACTGGCCGGCCATTAGAAATAGCTTATTTATTTTGTTGGCACATATAGCGGTCTTGTTTGGGGCATCTGTTTGGTTTTTTAAAAGAAAGGATATATTGACTTAAAAAGGAATTTAAAAAAATAATTAAACAAGAAGAATCCAAAAGAAATATGAAAAAATTACTTACCGTATTATTTATTACTAGTACAATATCTGCAAATGCCCAAACAGAAATAAATGCATTATTAAACAAAGCCAAAGCCAAGATAGAATCTGTAAATGACTATGAAGCTGCAGGTGTTATGAAAACAAATGTGGCTTTTTTAAAAGTGCCCATAGCTAAAGTAAAAATATATTTTGCAAAGCCAAACAAGTTAAAAGTAAAAAGCGAAAAAGGAATTTCATTTATACCAAAAGGTGCAGTAAGTATCAATTTGAATAATCTTACTGGGAATAATAAATTTACTGTAATAGATGCTGGTACAGATAAAATAAATGGGGCTGTGGTAAGGGTTGCAAAATTATTGCCACAAGATGAAAGCAGCGATGTAGTATTGAGTACTGTTTTTATAGATGAAGTAAGAAACTTGATATTAAAAGCAAAAACGACAACAAGAGATAATGGTACGTACGAGCTAGAAATGACTTATGGAAAATATGAATCGTATGGCCTGCCAGATAAAATTGTTTTTTCTTTTAATGCAAAAGATTACAAGTTACCAAAGGGAATAACTTTTGATTTTGACGATGGGGCTGCTCCAGCACCAGCATCCAAAGATCCACTAAAAGGAAAAAAAGGAAGGGCAGAAATTGTATTTAAATCTTATGTGATAAATAAGGGTGTAAACCAAGCTATTTTCACTTCCCAATAATTACTCTAAAGGTATAGCCTCGTCCTTAGCATTTCTCAATACAAAAGCACTTCTTCTTTTCAGTGGATTGGCGTGTTGAGTAGTTATTTCGTTTCTCATATTTACGATATCTACTGCTTTATAAATAGCTTCTCTAAACGATGCTTCATCTGCTATTCCTTTACCAGCTATATCAAAAGCAGTTCCATGATCTGGCGATGTACGCACCCCATCTATACCAGCAGTGTAATTTACCCCTTCGCCAAATGCCAACGATTTAAAAGGTATCAAACCTTGGTCGTGGTACAATGCAAGTACACAATCAAATTTTTCATGGCTTCCTCTAGCAAAAAAAGCATCTGCACTATAGGGTCCAAAGCAAAATATTCCTTTTTGTTTTGCATCTGCAATGGCAGGTTTTATTATTTCCTTTTCTTCTTTTCCTACAAGCCCTTCATCGCCTGCGTGCGGGTTTAACCCTAGTACTGCAATTGTTGGTTTATTAATGCCAAAATCTTTTTTGAGCGAGTCGTTTATGATTTTTAATTTACTAAGTATGGCATCTTTGGTAATAAACTCTGCCACATCTTTTATAGCTACATGCTCGGTAAGCAACGCTACCCGCATATTATCTGCCACTAACAACATGGCTACATCTTTAGCGCCAAACAACTCTTTTAAATATGGTGTATGCCCTGTATGTTTAAACGAAGCACTTTGTATATTACTTTTATGAAGCGGTGCAGTTACCAGCGCATCTATTTGTTTTTCTTTTAATGCCTTGCCTGCAGTATCAAGGCTTAAGAATGCATATTTACCACCAATTTCATTTAATTGGCCGGGCGTAACTGCTACATCTTCTTCCCAACAATTGTATACGTTTACCCTTTTTGTACTTATTTGCGTAGCATCTTTGGCAATATTAAAAGTGAGGTTATTGTCTGGCAAAGTCTTTCTGTAAAAATTAAGCACTTTGTTGTTTGCAAATACAACGGGTGTGCATATGTCGAGCATACGTGCATCGCTCAAGGTCTTCACAATTATTTCTGGACCTATGCCATTAATATCTCCACAACTAATTCCTATAACTGGTTTTTTATCTATGTTACTCATATTTATTTAGCTATTTTTTCAATGCAATTAGAAATCTATTGGGCGTAATATTTCTGGCTAATATAAACTTACACTCAAAATGCAAAAATAACGTATGTTTTAGACAATAATATTTAAATGAGCAATGAATAAATGTAAATGCCCCTACTTGCAAAAGAAGGAGCTTTTTTATTGTATTTTTGCTGCATGATTAAGCTGAAGAAATCGCTGGGGCAGCATTTTTTGAAAGATGAAAATATTATAAAGCAAATAATAGCTTCGCTCAATGAAAATCCGTTTACAAATTTATTGGAAGTGGGCCCTGGTGGAGGAGCGCTTACGAAGGAATTGATCAAAATTCCGAATATCAATTTTAAAGCGGTAGAGCTAGACGATGAAAAAGTTCCATTACTCAAACAAAAATATCCTGTTCTTTTAGATAAGATCATTCATGAAGATTTTCTGGTAATTGAAAAGCCTTTTGATGATACATTTACCATTATTGGAAACTTTCCTTATAATATTTCTACCCAGATACTTTTTAAAATTCTGGACTGGAAAGACGATGTACCTGTGGTGATTGGAATGTTTCAAAAAGAAGTGGCGCAGCGAGCAGCAGCTAAGCCGGGAGGAAAAATTTATGGGGTATTAAGTGCATTGATACAACCTTTTTACGATATTGAATATTTATTTGATGTGCCGCCCACCAGTTTTACGCCGCCACCAAAAGTAATGAGTGGTATGATAAGGCTAACAAGAAAGGAAGTACCATTGGTTGTAAAGTCGGAAAGGGCATATAAAGTATTGGTAAAAACAGCATTTAATCAAAGAAGAAAAACCTTGCGAAATGCCGTAAAAGCTTTGTTTACGCCGGAAGAGTTGCAAGATGAATTGTTTAATAAACGTGCAGAAGTGCTGAGCATTGAAGATTTTGCAGCGTTGACGTTTAGGATGAGTTAGGCTAGGAGCATAAAAGAGAAAAAGAGATGTCGCATTTTTAAAAGTTTCTTTTTCTATTTCAATCTCTACAAAAATAGTTTAAAGTTGTGTTGATAATTAAAAACAGAAGTTACTCTTTTTACTCTTTCAACCTCTTAGCAAAAAAATGAAATAGCATAAAGTTGTATGGAAAAATTGAAATATCAGGTACGCTTTTTTCTCTTTCAACCTCTTAGCAAAAAAATAAAATAGCATAAAGTTGTATAGAAAAATTGAAATAGCAGGTACGCTCTTTTTCTCTTTCAACCGCTTAATAAAAAACTAAAAATACCATGACAGAAACAAAAGTAAGACTAGTAACCGCAGCAGCACTATTTGACGGTCACGATGCCGCAATCAACATTATGCGTAGAATCTTGCAAAGCAAGGGGGCAGAAATTATACACCTTGGGCACAATAGAAGTGTAGCAGATATTGTAGAATGTGCCATTGAAGAAGATGTACAAGGTATTGCCATTACTAGTTACCAAGGTGGGCATGTAGAGTTTTTTAAATACATGAAAGATTTGTTGGTAGAGAATGGTTGCGGCCATATAAAAATATTTGGAGGTGGCGGGGGCACTATTTTGCCTAGCGAAATTGAGGAGCTGCACAACTACGGTATTACAAGAATTTATAGCCCAGATGATGGACGTAGAATGGGTTTAGAGGGAATGATACAGGATGTGATTGATAAAAGTAAGGATGCCCCCCTGCCCCCCGATGGGGGTTCTAAGGCAGCATTTCAAGAAAATGGAAAGTTTGCTTTAGGGGAGTGGAAAGACATTATTAAAATAGCAAAAGCAATTACGGCTGCGGAAAATGGCGAAAGCCCAACTTCTGAAAATATAAAGTCATCTCAAAGTATTGGTGACCAGAACCCCCTTCCGGGGGGCAGGGGGGCTAGTCCAGTTGTAGGTATCACTGGTACAGGTGGTGCTGGAAAATCTTCTGTAACCGACGAAATTGTTCGCCGCTTTTTAAATAATTATACAGACAAAACGATTGCCGTAATTTCTGTAGACCCAAGTAAGAAAAAAACAGGTGGCGCATTGTTGGGAGATAGAATACGGATGAACTCCATCTCATCTCCTCGTGCATATATGCGCAGCCTTGCTACACGGGAGAGCGATAAAGCCCTAAGCCAGCATGTAACGGAAGCTTTGGAAATATGCAAAGCAGCAGGGTTCGATTTAATCATTTTAGAAAGCGCAGGCGTAGGGCAAAGCGATGCTTCCATCTTGGAACATTGCGATGTAAGTATGTATGTGATGACCCCAGAGTACGGCGCACCATCGCAGTTGGAAAAAATAAATATGCTGGATTATGCGGATGTTATTTGTTTAAATAAATTTGACAAAGCTGGTGCCCTAGATGCATTGCATGATGTGCGCAAGCAATACAAACGCAATTACGAATTGTGGGATGCAAAAGACGAAGACTTGCCCGTGGTGGGCACTATTGCTGCACAGTTTAACGATGCAGGTGTAAATACATTGTTTGATAAATTAATTAAAGTTATTGCTGCAAAAACAGGAAGTGATTTTGGTACACATGCTGCCTTTGAAAAAAGTGGTGGTATGGATGGGTCCATTATCCCACCAAAGCGGGTACGCTATTTAGCAGAAATTTCTGAAACGATTGCTGAGTACGATTTGTGGGTGAAGGCCCAAAGTGAAATAGCTACACAGTTGTATCAACTAAAAGGAACTTTATCTATTTTAAAAACTGAGAATACAGATGCGATAAATAGTACAATAAAATTGCTAGAAGAAAAATTACACAAAGATTGTAATAAGCTTTTGCAAAATTGGGATGCCACCAAAGAACGCTACCAGCAAGAATTTTACGAATTTAAAGTTAGAGATAAAATAATTAAACAACCACTTACCTTTAAAAGTTTATCTGGTACAAAAGTTTCAAAAGTTATTTTACCCAAGTATAAAGATTGGGGAGATATACTTACATGGCAATTACAAGAAAATGTACCTGGCGAGTTTCCATTTACGGCAGGTGTGTTTCCGTTAAAGAGAGATGGAGAAGATCCCACCCGCATGTTTGCTGGCGAGGGAGGCCCCGAGCGTACCAATAGACGGTTTCATTACGTAAGCGTAGGGCAGCCTGCAAAGCGCCTCAGTACTGCGTTTGATAGTGTTACGTTGTATGGCGAAGACCCGGCTCATCGGCCAGATATTTATGGTAAAGTAGGAAACAGTGGAGTAAGTATTGCCACCGTAGATGATGCAAAGAAATTGTACAGCGGTTTCGATTTGTGCGACCCAAAGACATCAGTGAGTATGACCATTAACGGCCCAGCTCCCATGTTGCTGGCTTTTTTTATGAACGCAGCCATAGATCAGATGTGTGAAAAATATATCATTGATAATAATTTAAAAGAAGTTGTAAATAAAAAAATAGAATCACTTTTTGATATAAATACTTTGCCAAAATATTTTGGCATAGATGGCAAACCAATAAATCCTTTAAATAGCAATTTCGATGGGGCCTTGCCCGAAGGAAACGATGGCTTAGGCTTACGTTTGTTAGGCTTAAGTGGTAAAGATGTATTGCCGGCAGATGTGTATGCAACCATAAAAGCAACAGCATTATCGAGTGTGAGAGGTACCGTACAAGCAGATATTTTAAAAGAAGACCAAGCACAAAACACTTGTATTTTTTCTACAGAGTTTGCTTTAAAACTAATGGGCGATGTGCAGGAGTATTTTATTACAAACAAAATACAAAACTTTTACAGTGTAAGTATAAGTGGTTATCATATTGCCGAAGCAGGCGCCAATCCTATAACACAGCTTGCATTTACGTTATCCAATGGTTTTACTTACGTAGAATATTATTTGAGTAGGGGGATGAATATCGATGACTTTGCACCAAACCTTTCTTTCTTTTTTAGCAATGGTATGGATCCTGAATATTCTGTAATAGGAAGGGTGGCACGCCGCATTTGGGCAAAAGCCATGAAGTACAAGTATAAGGCAAACGATCGTAGCCAAAAGCTAAAGTACCATATACAAACAAGTGGACGAAGCTTGCACGCACAAGAAATAGATTTTAATGACATACGTACAACCTTGCAAGCACTCTACGCCATTTACGACAATTGCAATTCCTTACACACAAATGCGTATGACGAAGCCATAACTACGCCTACCGAAGAAAGTGTACGCCGTGCTATGGCCATACAATTAATAATAAACAGAGAACTAGGTACTGCTAAAAATGAAAACCCCAACCAAGGCTCTTTTTTGATAGAAGAAATGACGGACTTGGTAGAACAAGCCGTGCTAGCGGAGTTTGAGAGAATTACGGAACGTGGTGGAGTACTTGGCGCTATGGAAAGAATGTACCAACGCAATAAAATACAAGAAGAAAGTCTGTATTACGAAACATTGAAACATACAGGTGAATTTCCCATTGTTGGCGTAAATACTTTCCTCAACAAAAATGGATCTCCTACTATTTTACCAGCAGAAGTTATACGCTCTACCACCGAAGAAAAGGAACTACAGATTACGATGCTCAATGCATTTAAGGAAAGGCATAAAGAAAAAAGCGCAGCCATGCTCGCTACATTGCAAGAAGTAGCCATTGCAAATGGTAATTTGTTTGAAGAACTGATGGAAACAGTAAAATATTGTTCGTTGGGAGAAATTACCAATGCATTGTATAGCGTAGGTGGTCAGTATAGAAGGAATATGTAAAACGAATTTTAGAGAAGATTTGGGGCTGTGAACTTTCACAGCCCTTAATATTTTACATTGGCACAGAAAGCTAGCACACAAGCTGGACCTCATTTCGCTAGTGGCGCAAAAAGTGTAACCGAACAAGATAAAATGCCCACTTTTGAAGCATTTGCCAAACGTTTTGATTTTATTTTACTCAAAATACTGACGGGGTGTTTTTATAACTCAGGAAGATAAATATCAAACTGGGCACCTTTGTTTATGTCACCAGTGGCGATAATGTAGCCATTGTGTGATTCTATAATTTTTTTGCAAATGGCAAGTCCAATGCCCGAGCCCATGTATTGGTTGGCATGAAGCCTGTGAAACACTTTGAAAATATCATTTTTAAAGCTGTTGTTAAAGCCAATACCATTATCGACAAAAGAAATTTTAAACCATTGCTTTAGCGGTTCGCCCGCAATTGTTGCAGGATTATCAGTCGTTTTTGTGCTACTTATTTTTATAATCAGCGGTACATCTGGGTTTGCAAACTTGATAGAATTGCTGATAATGTTTACAAACAACTGCTGCAATTGAAAATTAATACCCTTTACAGTTGGTAAAGGGCTTATGTCTATTGTAGCCCCTTTTTCCTCGATTTCCTCTTTTAGATCCATTACCACTTCTTTGATAACACTGTTTAGGTCTACTTTTTCAAATTTTGCATCTTCGTACATTAAACTTGCATAAGAAACCAATGCCTCAATAAGCCGTTGCATTTTGGCAGCGGAAGACTGCATACGCATAATGTTTGAATTGACAACATCTGGAATGTCATTGCTGTATTTTTCTAAAACAATGGACGCATATATCTGTATTTTCCGTAAAGGTTC
>JANNGD010000071.1:0-2303 GCA_031380515.1 Ferruginibacter sp.
ATGAATTTAAAAAATGCGTTTTTAAGTCTTGAAAAATATTTCTCACCAAAGATTATAGGCGAAGTAAATGACCAATATATTAAAGTTGTAAAAATAAAAGGGCAAGAAGTGCCTTGGCATATTCACGAAAATGAAGATGAATTATTCTACATTGCAAAAGGGACACTTTTAATGGAAATTGAAAATCAACCAGACTTAAAATTAAAAAAAGGTGACCTGTTTGTTGTAAATAAAGGAAGAAATCACAGAGTTTCCTCAGAAGACGAATGTTTAATTATGCTTATTGAATCCAAAACCACTGAACATACAGGTAAAATAAAATCGTCAATAACAAAATCAGTAGACCAACAATTTTATTGAAATTCCAAATTTTTGAATATATGGGGCTTGACAATTTTTATATTTGAAATTATTGTTTTTAATAAATAATTCATAGGTTTAACAAAATGTCTGCCACCGACAGGCGGTTTGGCTGAATTTGGACAGGCCATTGAAGCAATCGGCGGTTGTACATAACTCAACTTCATCTGGGATGGAACTACATCGCTGGGCTTTTGTTTGTTAACCTGTACTTTTACATCTGCTAAGCCGAGACGATCGTGGCAAGCCAAAAGACAGACAGCACACAATTAAAAATCTTAGAAACAGCATGCGGACATTTTCATTCACATTATTACTTGTCTTTTCTCTGACTAGTATTTTTGGACAGACAGAAGGAGCAAAGCTTAAAATCTCACATTTAACAGGAGATTTTTATATTTATACAACTTACAATACATACGAGGGAGAACAAATCCCGGCAAATGGTATGTATCTTATTACTACCAACGGTGTTGTTTTGTTTGACACACCTTGGGACACAACGCAATTTCAACCATTGCTTGACAGTATCAATTTAAAGCATAAAAAAGAGGTGAAAATCTGTATTGCAACGCATTGGCACAGTGACAGGACGGAAGGACTTGAATATTATAAGCAAAAAGGAATTAAGACCTATACCACTTTGCTAACAGATGAATTGGCTAAAAAAAACAATAAGAAAAGGGCTGAATTTTTAATGAACAGGGACACGGTTTTCAATATTTAGCCATATTCTTTTGAAACTTATTATCCAGGACAAGGACACACAGCAGACAATATAGTGATATGGTTTGGCAAAGAGAAAATCCTCTATGGTGGTTGTTTGATTAAAGGTGCTGATGCTGAAAGTTTAGGTTATTTAGGTGATGCTAATGTAACAGAGTACGTAACCACACTTAAAAAGGTGCAGACAAAATGCCCTACCCCAAAGTTTATTGTTATTTCACATAGCGATTGGAATAACATAAAATCGTTGAAACATTCTATAAAGTTGGCAAAAAAACTTAAAGAGAAAAATTCAAAATAAAACTTGGTGACAGAACAAAAACTACCGCTAACATTGACTTTGCGCAAGTGTAGCTAGACAAACAGACTTCAGCTAATTGCAAATCTATGCTGTGGCTCGGGCTGGACAAACAATGAATTCCCTAACTTCGAAAACACATAAAAAATTTCAGGAGGTTCGACTGCCAAATTAAAAAAGTTTCAATACCAGACAATATGCAAACCAAAAACGCTTTTATGAAAAGAATCTTTGTAACAGGCACTGTAACCGTTTTGATTTTCGGGTTGCTTCTCTGGCAGTACTTTCATAGCGGAGTTCCCAGTCATCATATATTACAGCAAAAAGATCTACCCGAAATTTCTAACTGGTGGGGCGGACTGTTGCTTCCTGTTTTGACCTGGATTTTATTGGGCCAGATAGAAAAGAGACTTGATAAACAGGGCCCATTAACTCAACAGACCAAAAATCAAAATATCAAAATTATTGGACTATTTCTTTTGGGGCTACTTTTGGGAATTTCGATAGTTGTGTCTTTTACGAATAATTATAAATTATTTCTCGACAATGTTCTTTATGTTTTTTTGGTATTCAGCTTGATTTTCCCACTCTATTACGCTGAATTTATATTAGGTGTTATTATTGGTATGACATATACATTCGGAGCAATATTGCCAACTATTTTTATACTGATCATAGCGGCAGTAGGATTTCTTATTTATAGATTTATCAGGCCATTAATTTTGAGCGCAACAAAGGTATTCGGCAAATAACTTTACAATATCAAAGCCCGATCTGCAAACTTTGGGTTTGCTGCAAGGCTGGCTAGACATTGGAACAATTTGGCATTTTATCGCTATCATCTTCATCTAGACTGAACAAACATTGCCGGGCTTTTGTTTGTTAACCTGTACTTTTTTATATATTTATTCAGTCCCGA
>JANNGD010000096.1:0-13559 GCA_031380515.1 Ferruginibacter sp.
TTTTTCGCTTTGTGCAAATGAGGAAAGAGATACGATGCTGATGATGGAAAGAATGAATAATTTTTTCATGCTTATTTTTTTTAACCCCACTATCTCTCTGCCAATAGACGGAGGAAGAAACAGCGGAGATTGGTTTGAAGATTAAGTAATATTTTTATTTTTTATTAAATATTTTTTCTAAAAGTCTTATGTCTATTGTCTATTATCTTCTGTCTAATGCCTAGCCTCTACAAATTATTATTGATGGCATCTTGTGTTCTATCTATACCAAAACTTAAGAAACAACCTATAAAAATAAATCTTTTTGCAGGAGGAAGTATTGGGATTTTATTGCTATTCAGTTGAGAAAAATTATACCCAAAAACTTGGTTTTGCCCAAGTAAATTTGTAATGGAAAAAACCCATACATTAAAAGAATTCGCACCTTTTTTCCCGAGATTTGGTAAATAATTTAGGCTAAAATTTAAACTATTATAATTGATCGTACGCCCAGCTTCTTTTACAACATATTTGCCTTGGTTGTTATCATAACCAAGGTTATAATAAGGCCTGCCAGTGGCAAAATTGTAACTTAGGTTGAATCCAGTTTTCCATTTTAAAACAAACTGCTTTGCAACAAATGATGCAGAGTGCACGGCAGCAAAAGATGGTGTAATACTGCCTGGAAAATTTAAGTAATTTCTTTTTGTATCCAAATAAGAATAAGAAATCCAGTAGTCTAAATTTTTAATTGTTTTTTTATCTCTCCAAAAAAATTCAATCCCCTTTGCATAACCACTGCCATTGTTGTTGGCTACCACTTCTCTGCCATTTGAATTTGGAAGTGTTTTAAACAAGTCTTTGTACTGTTTATTAAAAATTTCCGTGCGAAATGTCCTATCATTTTTGCTACGTTGGTATTGCAATATATAATGGGTGGCTTGCGAATATTTTAGATCTTGGTTTAAAGCTGGTAAGTATCTCCTTTCTGGGTTTTGGTAAAATATTCCATAAGCAAAACTTACTTGGCTTCTATCTTTAAACTTATATGCAAGTGAGGCCCTTGGTGCAATATTCCATCTATCCATAAGGGTGGAGTGCTCTAATCTACTACCTGCTTTTAAGGCAAGGTCTTTGGTAATATACAAATCTGTTTCTGCAAAAATTGCATTCAAATTATCTGTTGCAATATCTGTAAATTTATTACCGTTAAATAAAGTGTAAGTGGTTTTTTCTTGGCTGTAAAAATAATCTGACCCAAAGCGCAATACGTTTATACCTTTTAATCTTTTATCAAATACAAATCTTGCTTGCGCATATTGTGCATCGCTTATAAGTGAAAAGTTTTTACCTGCATAACCAGCTGGTGTAAAGAATTGCTGTTTGATGTTGTTGGCATCCTGCAGTTCATTTTCAATATCGTCTTTATTAGTACTATAGCTAAGTGCTGTATTCAATCTCCAGCCGTTGCCCAATGTTTCTTTCCAACTTATGTTTTGAAAAGTATTAACGTTCTTTATGGCGAAAGCATCTTTTAAACTTACGGAATCAATATCCATATTACGAATGCCCGTTTTATTCCAACTCAAGTATCCATAATATTTTATTATCCCTTTTTTTGTTTTTATACGAAAATTTGCGTCACCTTGATGATATAAGGGCGTTTTAAAAAAATCTAAATCTTGTTTTATTAGGCCAAAGGCCAAAGCAAGGTTCGTATAATTATAAGAAACACCCCATGCCGCTTTTTTATTTTTTGCCAACTTCTGTATTCCACCTCCTACGCCTACAACAGAAACACTCAAGTCTGCTGTTGTTCTTTCTGGCAAATCTGCACTTTCTAATATTAAAGCTGCGGAAAGTGCTTGCCCATATAAAGCGGAATATCCCCCAGTAGAAAAAACGGTACCCTTAAACAGAAAAGGATTAAACCTACCTCTTGTAGAAACACCCGGTAAACTGCTATAGAAGAAATTATTTACTAAACTACCATCTATAAAGATTTTACTCTCTACTGCAGAGCCACCCCGTACAAAAAGGCCTTCTGCCTCCCCTACTTGCTGGGTTCCAGGAAGCGTTTTTAATGCTCCGGTTATATCTCCGTTACTTCCTGCTGTCGTTACAATATCTATTGAGCTTAGTACGGTACCTTTTTTCTTGTCGCTTGCCTCAAACGAACCAGCAGTTATAGTTACTGCATTAAGTTCCGTTATGAGTTCTTTTATTGATATGTTTTGAATAGTAGCCTCTTTTCCAATTGTGATTTTATTCTTATAAGAGGAATAACCTGACATTGTGGCTTCCAAATAGTGTTCTCCTATTTCGGTAGTTGAAAAGGAAAATACCCCCAAAGAGTCTGTTGTAGTACCGTCATATGAGTCAGTAATAGAAATACTCACCCCACGAAGCGGTTTGTTCTTGTTATCTGTTAATTTACCAGAGATAGTTACTTGCGCACGAACTGCTAAAGTGGCAATAGAAACCAGCATTGTAAATAAAATTTTCATTATCGTGATATTTAGCACAAACGTAAAGTAGTTTATATTATAAACCAAATTTTTAAGAAATATTTTTTGTGAATAAAAATAATATTAAAGTAATCTAGGTAGAAAAAAACCATTTAATATATTGTTATACAACATATTAAACACAAAAAAATGTGTATATATTTTCACTTGCTAGGTAATTTTTAAAAAAAATAAATTTTTTCTTTTGAGTGCATTTTGTACTTTAGTGGTAGAATTTAATGGGTTAGTAAGTATAAAGGGCTGTCAGAAATGATGGCCCTTTTGCTTTTCCATAGTTTTATATGTACTTTTTTATACGTACTATTTTATGTATTTATTTCAAATATTTTTTTAAACACCCAACCATTTCTTTTTTTAATTTTTTCATTTTTATAGAAAATTTTATTTCCTGTTTTATTCTTTTACTATCTTAACCACACACAGCATTTTTATTGCTGCAATATTTCTGTTCCCAAATTTGTAAATTATTTTTAGAACAAAATGACAGTTGTTTTTTTATTTTTCTCTACAACAAAATAAACGAAGGATGATAGAACAAATAGTAACCAGCTATCGAAAAATATTTATTGATGCGATTACTTTTCACACGTTACATTTTGTGCGTATCATTTATTAATGCTACGTGATAAAATTAAAAAGAAGAAACCAACAAAAAAATTATTCACATAGCTAACTCTTTTATTGAACCAAAAAAATAGGCAGAAACAAAAATCAATTTCTACAACAGTTCTACGTAATTTTATTTTATGAGTAAAACAAAGTCAACATTTTTTTGTCAGAACTGTGGGCAGGAAAGTGCAAAGTGGATAGGTAAGTGCCCAAGCTGCAATGAGTGGAATACTTTTGTAGAAGAAGTAATTGTAAAAGGCAGTGATAAGGCTGTAAAAGAAGAATGGCGCAGCTTTGAGGGCACACCAGGGTTAAAAACGATTTCTATAAACGATGTGGTAAGTGGAGAAGAAAAAAGAATAATTAGTGCAGATGTGGAATTGAATCGTGTACTTGGCGGTGGAATTGTTGCAGGAAGTATTGTATTGGTGGCAGGCGAACCAGGAATTGGAAAATCTACTTTGTTTTTACAAATAGGTTTGCAACTTACAAATGTGCGTACGCTTTATATAAGTGGGGAGGAAAGTGAACAACAAATAAAAATGCGAGCAGATAGGGTTGGTGCCGAGAGTGATAATTTTTATTTGCTTACAGAAACCAACACCCAAACAATTTTTAAAGAGATAAAAAAATTACAACCAGAACTGGTTATTGTTGATTCTATCCAAACATTGCAATCACCTTATGTCGAATCATCGCCAGGAAGTATTTCGCAAATAAGAGAATGTGCCGCTGAGTTACAACGTTATGCAAAAGAAACAAACACACCTGTTTTTTTAATTGGTCATATTACAAAAGATGGAACGATTGCGGGTCCAAAAATTTTGGAACATATGGTAGATACGGTGTTGCAATTTGAAGGCGATAGACATTACGCATATCGCATTTTGAGAACACTAAAAAATAGGTTTGGAAGCACCTCCGAATTGGGTATTTATGAGATGACAGCTGAGGGCATGCGGCCAGTTTTAAATCCTTCTGAAATCTTAATTACCCAAAAAGAAGACGAATTGAGTGGAATTGCGATAGCGGCAACTATAGAAGGCATGAGGCCATTATTAATAGAAACACAAGCTTTGGTAACACAAAGTGTGTACGGAACGCCCCAAAGAACAGTTAGTGGATTCGATCTCAGGCGTTTACAACTTCTTTTAGCGGTATTGGAAAAAAGAGGAGGCTTCCATTTTGGGGTAAAAGATGTGTTTATAAACATAGCAGGGGGTATAAAAGTAGAAGACCCAAGTATTGACTTGGCCATCGTGTGTGCTTTATTGAGTAGTTATGAAGATGTTCCAATACCACAAAAAATATGTTTTGCCGGCGAAGTCGGGCTATCTGGCGAAATAAGGGCCGTAAACAGGATTGAACAACGCATTGCTGAGGCAGAAAAACTGGGTTTCGAAAAAATTATTATCTCTAAATACAATGCAAAGAGTTTGGGCAAGTTAAAATTTGGAATAGAAGTGGTTACGTTCGGTAAAGTTGAAGATGTATATCAATATTTATTTTGATTAATAAATTATCAATCATAAGTTTGCAAAAAAAAATCTATGAGAAAAATTATTGTAACATTATTTGCATTTTTTATGGGGCTTATTGCATTTGCCCAAACTGCAGATAAAATGAAAAAACATTCTGGCCAAACTTTAGAAGTAAAAGTTGTTAAAGTAGGTGAAACAACTATTACGTATAAATACCCTGGTGAGGATGCTGAACAAACAATAGGTAAATTTGCCGTTGCAAATATTACTTATGGTGCATCTGGAAGAAAAGAAGACATTTCTGAAAAGATTGATGTTTCTTCAAAAGACGATTGGGAAAAAGTACAAATTTTAACCGATGCTAGTCAGGTTATTGGCCTTAAAAAAGGTGAAGAAGTAAGAGGCAAAACCTCGGGATTTCTTTCTTACAACAGTGCAGGATCTGCAGACAAAAAAGCTTCTAAAAGAATTAAGCAAGATGCTGCAAGTGCAGGAGCTCCTTTTATTCTAATGGTTTCTGACAAAACGGATAATTTTGGTGTTAAGCAATCAATCAAAAACGGTGTAACTTATACCTATTAAAATTTAAAATGAATTAAAATGAATGAGGCGTTTCAAAATTTGAAACGCCTCATTTTTTATTTAAGGTTTCCAATTTCATTTATTTCGAAGTCCTTATTCTGTATGCTCATGCTTTAAAGACCTGTTTTATATAATAAATATATTAATTAATTTGCTTATCTAACCTATGTTAAATAAATTGAGGTTGTTGCAACAAATAAACACCTTAAACAAATCAATTATTACAAACTAAGATTGCATGCCATCCCTCAAAACCCTCTTCCAGTCTGCCGCTCAACTCTTTTACCCGCATATATGCGCAGGCTGTGGCAGCGATTTGTTAAAAGCAAATGAATTGCTTTGTATCCAATGCATACACGAATTGCCACACACCCAATTTGAGAAATATCCTAATAACCCAATAGAAAGAATATTCTATGGTAGGTTGCACATAGAGGCAGCCCACAGCGAATTTTATTTTAACAAAGGAGAATTAATACAACATTTGGTGCATGACTTTAAATACAAAGGCAACAAAGCAATTGGGATATATTTAAGCAAAATAATGGGAGATAAAATGCTTGAAAGTGGTCGTTTTAAATACATTGATTACCTCATTCCACTCCCCCTCTTTGCAGATAAAGAATTTAAAAGAGGATTTAACCAAGCTACCATCATTTGTGAAGGAATAGCGGAAGCCATGAATATACCAGTCGTAACAAAAAATGTAAACCGTATTCGTTTTACAGAAACACAAACCAGAAAACACCGAACAGAAAGATGGGAAAATGTTTCGGATAGTTTTAGAATAGAACATCCAACAGTTTTAGAAAACAAACATATATTATTGGTAGATGACGTAATAACCACAGGCGCAACTTTGGAGGCTTGTGCTCAAAAAATTATTGAAATAAGGGGCGCAAAAATCAGTATTGCAACATTGACCACCGCAAGTAAATAATTCCTTGTAGATTTGTTTAAATGAGCAACAATGTTTGCGTTGTAATAACAGAAAAGTTTAACCAGCAAATTCCATTTTGCAAAAATTATAATAGAAATAAAAACATGAAAAATATAATTTCCATTTTTGTCATTTTATTTGTAGGTGCTGTTTTTTTTGCCTCTTGCAAAAAAGATAGCTTTATTACAAGTATAGATGCTCGCTTGGGCTTATCTGTAGATAGTTTAAAATTTGATACTGTTTTTACTTCAACAGGATCTATAACTAAATCCTTTAAAATTTCTAACAAGAATGACCAGAAATTATTGCTTTCCAAAATAAAATTAGGAGGAGGCGCCACATCTGCTTTTAAGATGAATGTAAATGGGGTAGCTGCAACAGAAATAAACAATGTAGAGATTGCACCCAATGATAGCATCTATGTTTTTGTAACAGTAACAGTAAATCCAACCCTCGCTAACCTTCCCTTCATCATCAGTGACAGTGTTTCTGTAAATTACAATGGTCTTACCAGATTTGTACAACTAGAAGCATTTGGTCAAAATGCCAATTTTATCCGAAATGGATTAATCATAAGCAATGTGAATTTCACCAGCGCATTACCCTATGTTATTTTGGGTGGTTTGCAAGTAGCAAGTACCGGATCACTAACCATAAATGCTGGCACAAAAATTTATTGTCATGCAGATGCACCTATACTTATAGATGGTACACTTATATGTAATGGTACAAAAGCACAGCCCATTATTTTTACGGGAGACAGGCTGGATGAACCTTATGCGGGCTTTCCTGCATCGTGGCCAGGTATTTATGTAAGAGGTACAAGTAAGAATAATGTTTTACTGTTTACCCAAATAAAAAATGCATACCAAGCATTGGCAGTTTTGCAACCTGCAGTAAATACAAATCCAAAATTGATCTTAAAACAAAGCAGTATCGACAATGCTTTAGATGCTGGCTTAATTTGTATAAACAGTAGCATTGTAGCAGAAAATTCTCTAATAAGCAACTGTGGCAAAAATATTTCTATAAGCAATGGCGGCACTTATACTTTTACACATTGTACAGTAGCAGCATACTCTAATAACTATATACTTCACAAAAATGCCTCGATATTTCTTACAGATGCCAATGATGCAAACCAAACCGCACCACTAAATGCACTGCTTCGTAATTGTATATTTTATGGAGATGCCAGCTTTATACAAAACGAAATAGAAACAAGAAAAATAGGCAATAGTTTTACAGTAAATATTGACCATTGCTTGTACCGGAATACGACTGACCCAGCAAATAGTAATATCAATGTTTCTATCAAAAATATTGACCCTTCGTTTGACAGTGTAGACAACAGCGCCCGTTTTTATAATTTTAGAATTACAAAAAATCCGGCTGCACCCGGCATAAATAAAGGATTGGCAACATCTTTGCTTAAAGATTTAGATGATAATAATAGAAATGTAGGTTTGCCCGATATAGGCGCTTACGAAAAACCTTAAACCACTTAAAATCGTACATCAACAAAAAAAATGAAATCTATGATAACATTAATTTTAGCTGCTGCATTAGCAAGTTGTGCAGGCCCAAATCATGACTCAAACAAAACAACTGAAAAAATGACCAATAACAACCCAAAAGATAGTATCACTTCGATACACAAATTTTCTATAAAAGCACTTGATGGAACTACTATCAATTTTGCAGACTATAAAGGCAAGAAAATATTGGTTGTAAACACCGCATCGGAATGTGGTTATACTCCTCAATATAAAGACTTGCAAGCTTTGTACGAAAAATACAAAGGCAAATTGGTAATCGTAGGTTTTCCTGCAAACGATTTTGGCGGACAAGAACCAGGTTCCAATACTGAAATAAAAAGCTTTTGTGAAAAAAATTATGGTGTTACATTCCCTATGACAGAAAAAGTATCTGTAAAGGGAGACGACATGACCCCTATTTATCAATGGCTTACACAAAAAACACAAAACGGTGTTTTAGATGCAACCATCAAATGGAATTTCAATAAATTTTTGTTGGATGAAAATGGAATTGTGATAGCAAAATTTGATAGCGGAACCAAGCCAATGGATGAAGCGATTACAGGGAAGTTGTAGACACAATCTCAAACAAGTATAATCCATCATAGGTTTCCTTATGATGGATTTTTGCTTTAAGATGATAGCCATCAAAATATTTCCTAATTTGCATTACTTGCCTCGGCTTTTCGGGGCTTGCACATTTGCTCATTTTTAGATTTTCCTTATGCAATTCTCTCAGGTTATAGGCCAACAAGAACTTAAATTACAGCTTGCCCAAATGATACAGCAAAACAGGCTTAGCCATGCATTGTTGTTCTTAGGCAAAGAAGGTACTGGCGGTTTACCCATGGCATTGGCATTTGCACAATACATTACTTGCGAAAAAAATCCATTGCAAATCACGAGAAAAAAAGCGGAGCCCATAGCTGAAGTATCCTTATTTGGCGAAGAGCCAGTAGTAGAAAATATAAATCCTGCCGCATTTACAGATGCATGTGGTGTTTGCTCGGCTTGTACAAAGGCGGCCAAACTCATACATCCAGATATACATTACGCCTACCCTGTTATTCCCAAAAAAAGTGGAGATAAACCTGTGAGCACTGATTATATTGTGGAGTGGCGGGAGTTTATAAACAAAACCCCTTATGGAAATGCCTTTGACTGGTTACAAACCATTAACGCAGAAAACAAGCAAGGAAATATTACATCCGAAGAATGCAGCGATATCATCCACAAAATGAGCCTCAAAAGTTTTGAAAGCACTTATAAGATTCTCATCATTTGGATGCCAGAGTTATTGGGCAAAAATGGCAATAAGCTGTTAAAACTGATAGAAGAACCCCCACCCGATTCCCTATTTTTATTAGTGGCAGAAAACGAGGCCCTCATTTTGCCTACCATTATTTCTAGAACACAATTGGTAAAAATACCCATACTTTCATTGAGTGATATTGCAACCGCATTGGAACAAAATGAAGGTGTAGCCAAAACCAAAGCCCAACAAATAGCTGCCATTAGCGAAGGCAATTACCACGAAGCGCTACAACATTTGCAACATGCAGATGACGACTGGGAGGTTATGTTGCGAGATTGGCTCAATAGCATTTTAAAATCGGGTCCTGTAGCACAAGTAAAGTGGATAGAGGAAGCCGCCAAGCTAGGCAGGGAAAAACAAAAGCAATTTCTCAAATATTTTACCCACATTTTACAACAATCAATACGTTTAAGTGTATCGGGAGACACTGACCAGCAACATATTGACCCCTCAAATGTAGATTTTGCCCTTCGTTTCAATAAACTTTGCAATATTGCCCAACAAGAGGCAATAGCCGAGGAATTGGACAAAGCGTCGTACTATATTGAGCGAAATGCCAATGCAAAAATGCTTTTTCATGCACTTACCATAAGGTTATACCATATTATTAGCAACAAATCGCTAATTTTGATACAATAGGTATATTCAAAAACTTATTGATGGAATGTTTATTGTTGTCCAAGCAAAGAAGCTACATGCAGTTTCAGTGGCGACGCTCCATTCAGATTCAGTAATTATATTGGGCTTTTCCCACGTAGTTTGGCAAATACAAATCGCTACAACAAATAGGAAAAAACTTTTAGGCGGGAATAATTTACCTACTAAATGCTTACAAATTAATCTGAGAAAATCAGAAAAATCTGCGAGCAAAAATTTTTTGCGCACTTTGCTCCTTTGCATCTTTGCGTGAAATCATTTACTAACGATTTGTAAAAATATATAAAATGGCTTGTGGAAGTTGCGGAACAGGAACACCAGGCGGATGCCAAAGCAAGGGCAGTTGCAGTACAGGTGCTTGTAATAGAATGAATGTACACGATTGGTTGGCAAACCTACCCTTTTCGGATCCCGAAAGTAATTGCCGTATTGTAGAAGTAAGTTTCAACAATGGAAGCAGAAAAGATTACTTTAAAAACACAACCCTTCATTATTTCGAAAAAGGTGAAATGATTGCGCTAGAAGGCGTAAATGGATTTGATGTGGGTATGGTAAATCTTACAGGAGAATTGGTAAGGCTACAACTAAAGAAAAATAATATAGACGAAAAAAGCCCAGATATAAAGAAGATACTGCGCCGTGCAACCGAAAGCGACCTTGAGAAAATGCAGGAAAGCAAAGCACGAGAGGCACAAGTACTCATACGCAGTCGTGCCATGGCTCGTCAACTAAATTTAGAACTTAAAATGGCTGAAGTAGAAGTGCAAGCAGACGGTAGGAAAGCCACTTTCTTTTACATTGCAGACGATAGGGTAGATTTTCGTGAATTGATAAAATTATATGCAGGCGAGTTTAAAGTAAAGGTAGAAATGCGCCAAATAGGTGCACGCCAAGAAGCAGGTAAAGTAGGCGGCATAGGCTCTTGCGGCCGTGAATTGTGTTGTGCTACATGGCTTACCGATTTTAAAAGTGTAAATACCAATGCAGCCCGTTATCAAAACTTAAGCATTAACCAAACAAAATTAAGCGGCCAATGTGGTCGTTTAAAATGTTGCTTAAATTATGAGTTGGATACTTATATGGATGCCTTACAATTTTTCCCAACCGATGCCGACACCTTGGAAACAGCAAAAGGAAGGGCATTTTTAGTAAAGAAAGATATTTTTAAAAACCTGATGTGGTATAGCATGGCAGGTGGCGGCAATCATTACCCTTTATCGCTTGAAACAGTAAAAAAAATAAAAGCGCAAAATAAAGATGGTATAAAACCAGAAGAATTAGAAGTAGCAGAAATAGCCAGCAGCAAGCCAAAAGAAATAGAACCAGAATACGCAGATATTGTAGGGCAAATAAGTTTAAAGAGTTTGGAAAAAACAACCCGTAAGCGTAGAGATAAGGAGCGTAGCCAACAACAAAATCAGCAGCGGCCACCACAGCAAAACCAACAACCACGTAGACCACAACAAGGTGGCGCACAAGCTGGAAATGCAAATGAGCAACGACTGCAAAATCCAAATCAACAAAGGCCACAACAGAACCAGCAGCGTACAGCACAAATTGCAAATCCGCAGCAAGGGGCAAAGCAGCCAAATCCTAACCAACAAAAACAAGAGGGCAGGCCACCACAAAATAGGAATAATAATAACAGAAACAATAGGAATCGCCCTCCACAAAACAGAGGCCCACAGCAGCCGAGGAAGGAAGAGGGGAATGGTGGAACGAGTTAGTTTGTTCTTAATAATTTAATACTATTGTAAGCATAATGATAAATATTTTTAGCATTATGCTTGTTTTTATTTTACGATAAAAACCATTTAACCAAAATGAAGGTAAGTGCCCCGTATAAAATTTGGCTTAAAGAAATAAAAGACATTGTTTCTTTTGCAAAATCAAAGGCTGCATTATCTGTAAACGAATATTTACTTTTAATGTATTGGCAATTGGGGCAAATGATAGTACAAAAACAAAAGCAACATTTGTGGGGAGATGCAGTAATAGAGCAGCTTTCCTTAGATTTGCAAAAGGCTTTCCCGGAAATGAAAGGGTTTTCTCGTACAAATCTTTTTAACTGTAAAAAGCTATTTTTATTTTATACAAATACAAAAGTCCAACAGCCTGTTGGACAATTAACAGGCACCAAAAAAAATACATTTATAAAAGTCCAACAGCCCGTTGGACAAATGAAAATATCTACAAATAAAGCACTAAAACTTATTACGAAAATACCATGGGGTAGCAATATTGTTATTATAGAAAAAACAAATTCTATAGATGAAGCCTTATTTTATTTATTGCAAACAATAGAAAATAATTGGAGTAGAAATTTGCTATTAAATCAAATAGCACTTAACCTTTATAAAAGACCAGAAAAAGCTATTACAAATTTCTCCAAAGCATTACCATCAAGGCAATCCAACATTGCTATGCAAGTATTAAAAGACCCGTATGTTTTCGATTTTTTATCTGTACAAAAAATTGTATCTGAAAAAAATATTGAAGACCAACTTATAAACCATATCACAAAGTTTTTATTAGAGCTAGGAAAAGGTTTTGCATTTGTAGGTAAACAATATCATGTAGAAGTCAGTAAAAAAGATTACTACACTGATTTATTATTTTACCATTTGCATTTAAGGTGCTATGTAGTTATTGAGTTAAAGATTGGCGAGTTTAAACCAGAATATGCAGGCAAGCTCAGTTTCTATTTATCTGCTATAGATAATTTGGTAGCAAATAAAACAAACGATAATGCTACAATAGGAATAATTTTGTGCAAAGAAAAAGATAATGTAACAGCAGCATACGCCTTGCGTGGATTGACAAAACCAATTGGAGTTGCTCAATATGATTTTATAAAATCAATTCCTAAAAATTTAAAATCTGAACTACCTAGTATTGCACAATTAGAAAAAGAATTAAAAAATATTAACAAATAATCTTATGCCTAAAATCTAACATCTCATGTCTATCTCCATCAGCAACCTCGCAAAAACCTACGGCACACAAAAAGCCGTAAACAATATTTCATTTAACGTAGCCAAAGGAGAAATAGTAGGTTTTCTTGGCCCAAATGGTGCAGGCAAAAGCACCACTATGAAAATGATTACAGGATATTTAAATGCAGATACAGGAAACATAAATGTATCTGGTATTAATGTTAGCAAAGAGAATATTGAAAGTAAGAAAAAAATCGGGTATTTGCCAGAAGCAAACCCATTGTATGTTGAAATGTATGTAAGAGAATATTTACATTTTGTAGCAGGCGTACACCAAATAAAAAATGCAGCAGAAAGAACAGAAGAAATAATAAAAACGGTAGGCCTTACGTTAGAAGCAAATAAAAAAATAGGACAACTAAGCAAAGGTTACAAGCAGCGTGTAGGGCTTGCAGCTGCGCTCATACACGAACCCGAGGTCCTAATTTTAGATGAGCCTACCAGTGGCCTCGACCCCAACCAAATCATAGAAATAAGAAACGTAATAAAAGATTTATCGAAAAATAAAACCGTATTGTTCTCCTCGCATATATTACAGGAAGTAGAAGCCATTTGCGATAGAGTAATCATCATCAACAAAGGAAATATTGTGGCAGATGATAGTTTGCAAAATCTACAAAAAAATAACGGGCAGCAACAATTTGTATCTGTATCATTTCAAGAAGAAGTAAATAAAACTTTACTAGAAAATTTATCCGCAGCAGTAAATATTTCTATAAATGGAAATGCTTTTCGCATACAAACAACTGATGCAGAAAATTTACGTAAGCAATTATTACAACTAAGTATTGATAAGAATTTAAATATTGTTTCGTTGCAAAACGAAAGCAATAGTTTGGAAGATGTGTTTAGGCAAGTAACAAATAATTAATTTTTTTGTACATTTAAATAAAAAATAATGAAAATCACAAAACAAATCCCAGCATTATTATTG
>JANNGD010000128.1:0-9470 GCA_031380515.1 Ferruginibacter sp.
CGTTTTTATCTATAACAATTTTCCCCATTTTATTTTGAATAAGCGCATCATTTACTAAACCTTCAAATGGGATTTGCCCTGCCGCTTTTATTACCATATCTACATCAAGTATAAATGTTTCGCCTGTTTCCACCGGTGCTCTTCTTCCAGAAACATCGGGCTCTCCTAAAACCATTTTATTACAAACCAATTTTTTCACCAACCCATTTTCTCCAATAATTTCTTTAGGGCTAGCAAGCCAAATAAAGGAGCAACCATCCAACCTTGCTATATCCAATTCTACATCCGTACAAGGTTTTTCATTTTCTGTTCTTCTATAAATTAGTGTTACTTCTTTTGCGCCCAATCTTTTAGATTGTGTAGCAGCATCAATTGCCGTCATGCCCATGCCAATAACTGCCACATTATCTCCTACTGCTATCGTAGAATAGTCATGTGTACGAATATTGTAAATAAATGAAATAGCATCTTCTACTCCTTGCAAATCTTCGCCAGGTATTTCTAATGAGCGTGCAACACCTACACCAATACCTAAAAAAACTGCATCATAATTTTGTTGCAGTTCATTAATTGAAATATCTTTTCCTAAAGCAATATTGTAAATAACATCAATACCCCCTACAGAGAGAATATAATCTACTTCATCTTTACAAAATTGAGCAGTGGCTTTATAAGCAGCTACTCCATAAGTCATCAATCCTCCTCCCTTCTCTTCTTTTTCAAAAATAGTTACATCAATTCCTTCAAGCGATAAAGCATGCGCACACGCTAGGCCTGCTGGCCCTGCTCCTACAACAGCTACTTTTTTGCCTATAGAATCTTTTCTTGCAAATAATTTCCATTGTTTAGCCATGGCTCTCTCTGTAGAATACCGTTGCAACTTTGCAATGTTGATGGGTTCTTCTTCCAAAAAATTATATACACATGCGCCTTCGCATAATTTTTCTACTGGGCAAACTTTAGAACAGCCAGCACCCATGATGTTGGATGATAAAATTGTTTTTGCCGAACCTTTAATATTGCCCGAAGAAATTTGCTTGATAAACAAAGGCACATCAATGCTCGTTGGACACAATTTTGTACAGGGAGCATCATAACAATTTATGCACCTATTGGCTTCTATAGCAGCGGCTTCATCATGCTCAAATGGCGGATGAATATCGCTGAAATTTACTGCGTATTGTTCTTGTGCTAGTTTATTATTTTGAATCATATATTTAATTTAGAATGATGCGTTATGAAAAATGAATTTATTTGTATTCATAATTTATAATTCTACATTCATAATTATAACTCCGTTAATTTACCATAAGTCTCTGGCCTTCTATCCCTAAAAAATTGCCAAGTATTTCTCACTTCTTCAATCATATCCAAATCAAATTCGCAAATCAACAATTCATCTTTATCTTCTGATGCCGTAGCTAAAATTTGTCCACGAGGATCTACAAAATAAGAACTACCATAAAACTTTCCTAGGTTCCAAGGTTTTTCTTCACCCACTCTATTGATGCATCCCATAAAATATCCATTGGCTGCCGCATGTGCAGGTTGCTCTAGCTTCCACAAATATTGAGAAAGTCCTGCAACAGTTGCAGATGGATTGTAAACGATTTCTGCACCATTTAAACCCAAGCATCTTGCCCCTTCTGGAAAATGCCTATCGTAACAAATATACACACCTACTTTGGCATACTTCGTTTGAAATACAGGATAACCTAGGTTTCCGGGCTTGAAGAAAAACTTTTCCCAAAAACCGGTTGTATGGGGAATATGATTTTTTCTATATTTTCCTAAATAAGTACCATCTGCATCTATTACAGCGGCCGTATTGTATAAAACACCTGCTTGCTCTTTTTCGTAAATGGGAACAATAATAACCATATTATACTTTTTGGCGTAGGTAGCCATCAAATCGGTTGTAGGGCCAGGTATTGACTCTGCAGATGCATACCATTTTTTATCTTGTCCTGGGCAAAAATAGGGTGTATTAAAAATTTCTTGCAGGCATAAAATCTGCACCCCTTTTTGTCCTGCTTCTTCTATTAGCGGAATATGCTTTTGTACCATGGCATCGCATATTTCTTGTATGGTACCTTCGCCTTCCGTTTTAGGAAGACTCATTTGTATAAGACCCGATTTTATTATTCTTGGCATAATAGTAATTTTAATATTTATAAAAGCTGTGAGATTTATATTTCATTTTTTACAGATTTTTCAATTTTCTTATCCGGAATTAACCATATCATGGAGACAATAAAGAATATGACACCCGAAATGGCTGGATTAAAATATAATGCAACGGGTATAGCAATTAAATAAAGTAAAACAGAACCAATAGATTTCCACCCTTTGGGTTTTATAACTTCTTCTAATTGTTTTTCATTTTTTTGACTTCGCACGATAGCAGTTTGCAAAATATTATATGCCACGCCACACATTAAGGCTAAAACAGCATAAGCAACAACCGTTATTCTTTCAAAATGATTTTCTCCCATCCACGCAGTAGCAAATGGTATAAGCGATAACCAGAATAGTAAATTTATATTTGCCCACATAATAGTAGGGACAACGTTTTTTACAGTATGCATAAGATGGTGGTGATTAACCCAATAAATGGCAACAAATAAAAAACTTAAACTATAACTCAGAAATTTTGGCAACAATGGTTTAACATTCACCCAATCCGTTCCTTCAGGTGCTTTCATTTCAAGTACCATAATGGTAATTATAATGGCAATCACTCCATCACTAAAAGCTTCCATTCTTGTTTTTTCCATTATATTTTACTTTGAACTTTATTTCGCTTTATAAATTTACCAAATCCTTTTTCAATTTTGCATTCATTATTTTCTATGGCTACTTCCCCACGCAGTAAAACTGTTTTTACTTTTCCAGTAACTTCCCAGCCTTCATATCCGCTATAATCTACATTCATATGATGCGTACTTGCAGAGAGTATATGCTTTTCTGTTGCATCAAAAATTACAATGTCTGCATCACTCCCTACAGCAATAGTACCCTTTTTTGGAAACATACCAAATATTTTTGCAGCATTTGTACAAGCTACCTCCACATATTTATTTAAGGTTATTCTTCCTTTGCTTACACCTTCGCTATACAACAATTCCATTCTATTTTCTATTGCAGGATGCCCATTGGGAATTTTACTAAAGTCATCCTTTCCCATCAGCTTTTGTTCCCACATAAAAGGGCAATGATCTGTAGCCACTACATTTACGACACCCTGGTTTATACCTGCCCACAATGTGGCTTGGTCTTTCTTTTCTCTCAATGGAGGGCTCATTACCCATTTTGCGCCATCTTCTTTTTCATAAAGAGATGCATCTATAATTAAATATTGAATGCAAGTTTCTACAAATAGTTTTTGGTTTCGTTTTGTTGCATTGCGTACTGCGTTAAGCGCACCCTCGCATGTAAGGTGAACAATATAACCTGGGCAGCCCGTATAATTTGCCATATCAGCAAAGCGGCCACTGGCTTCGGCTTCGGTTACTTCCGGCTGCGATAAATAATGATACAATGGAGATAATTTTCCTTCAGCTCTATGCTTAGCTATTAAGTAATCTATCATATCTCCATTGGTGGCATGTACATTTATTAAGCCACCATGCTTTTTCACTTCTTGCATCAACCCAATCATCTGCCTATCATCTATCATCAAAGCTCCTTTATATGCCATAAATGTTTTAAAAGAGGTGATGCCTTCTTCTTCAATAAAATGTTGAATTTCCTTTTTTGTATTTTCATTAAAATCGGTAACCGCCATGTGAAAACTATAATCGCCCACACAATTATTATTACTTCTACTTTGCCATTCTTCCAATGCAGATTGCAAGCTCTTTCCCTGTGTTTGTAAAATAAAATCTATAACAGAAGTTGTGCCGCCAAACAATGCTGCCCTAGTACCTGTTTCATAATTATCGCTAGAGTAAGTGCCCATAAAAGGCATGTCTAAATGAACATGCGGGTCTATACCACCGGGAAAAACGAGTTTGCCTGTGGCATCAATTTCTTTATCTGCTTTTACTTGTAAGTTTTTACCAATAGCTGTAATTGTTTCGCCTTCAATAAAAATATCTGCTACGTAATTATCAGTAGCAGTGACGATGTTTCCATTTTTGATTAAGATACTCATAGTGTTGATTTTTTAGTTTCGCAAATTTTTGGGACACGGATGACACGGATTGGATAGATGAAAAAGGATTTTTGCAGCTCGTCAGAAAAAGAATTAATTCAAATTTTGAATATCTCTTAATTCCTATAATCAGTGTCATCCTTGTTCCATATTCATTAATCCTCATCCATTCTCAACATTGCTTTTTTATCATTATCAAATACTTTTCTCTTTATCTCTGGACTCTTCCCAAAATTCAATAATAATCCAACTTCTACGTCAGTTGCTTTTAGGTAATTTACTAACTGGTTTTCATGTTCTTCTAAAATACATTTATGCGCTTTTAATTCTATAATAACCAAACTATTCACAATTAAATCCGCATAATAATCTCCAACTTGTTCACCGAAATAATGCACATCAATATTTTTTTGTCTAACAACATCGAAATCCATTTTCCTTAATTCAAAAAATAATGCGTTTTCGTATACTTTTTCTAAAAAACCATAACCAAGTGTATTATAAACCTTATAAAATGCTTTTATGATTTGCTCTGTTAACTCTTCATATTTCATAATAAAATATTTTGTTTGAACACGGATAAGAAGGATTGGATACAATAAAAATGATTTCTACAAATCAAAAATCTAATCCAAAGGCATGATCCCATATCTGTGCTAATCCATCCAATCCATGTCATCCGTGTTCCATTTCTTATCAGTGTTAATCCATCCAATCTGTGTCATCCGTGTTCCATTTCTTATCTGTGTTAATCCATCCAATCCGTGTTATCCGTGTACCATTTCTTATCTGTGTTAATCATCCAATCCGTGTCATCAGTGTTCCATTATCATCTGTGTTCTATCTTTTTATTCTTCATTAAAATTAAATAAATAATCCCACTTACAAACAACCCTACAAACCAAGCATAATGATACAAATCTGAGATCCACATTGGGAATACTGTGTTAGAAACAACTTTTATTTGCAACAAAAAACCTGGAATGTTTGGAATAATGCCGCAAAGCAAAGCGAAGATGGCTTTTCTATTGAAGCCATTGTTGTAACCGTATGCTCCTTCGTGTTTATACAAATCTTCTGCTATTAAATGCTTCTTTCTTATAAAAAAATAATCGGCAATCATAATACCGCCAACGGGGCCTAGCAAACTAGAATAGGCAACCAGCCAAGTAAAAATATATCCATCGGGGCTCGCTATTAATTTCCAAGGGAAAATTAAAATACCAATTATGCCAGTAATATACCCTCCTTTTTTAAAACTTATTTTATTAGGCGATAGATTGGAAAAATCATTAGCAGGGCTAACGATATTTGCGGCAATATTTGTAGCCAGGGTAGAAATGATAATTCCAATCATTGCTATTGTTACCATTATTTTATTTTCAAATTTACCAGCCAGCTTTACAATATCCCACTCAGTACTTCCATAAATAATGGCAGTAGCAGAGGTAACCACCACACCAATAAATGCAAAAAATGTCATGCTAGAAGGCAGACCAATTATCTGCCCTTTTACTTGTGCATTTTGACTTTTTGCATATCGGGTAAAGTCCGGGATATTTAAAGAAAGCGTAGCCCAAAAGCCCACCATCCCTGTAAGTGCAGGAAAAAAGAAATGAAGAAAAGAATTTGTATCAGCAAATTTTGATGGCTGACTTAAAATAGGACCAAGTCCATGCGCTGCATTGATAGCCCAAAATAACAATGCCAATGCCGCTACAGGTAAAAAGATGGCTTTAAAAACCAATAACTTTTTTATACTTTCCACCCCCAAGTAAACGATATACATATTGAGCAGCCAAAAAATAAAAAAGCACAACAATGGCAATGCTTGCGGAAAAAGCGCAGTAAGGTTTATTTCTTCTAAAGTTGGATACCATGCTCGCAAAATATTATACAAAGATGCACCTCCAATCCATGTTTGAATACCAAACCAACCACAAGCAACAATTGCACGCAGCAAAGCTGGAATATTAGCTCCTTTTGTACCAAAACTTGCTCTTGCTAATACCGGAAATGGTATGCCATATTTTGCACCCGCATGGCCATTTAATATCATAGGAATAAGTACAATAGCATTACCAATAAAAATAGTAAGTATAGCTTGCCACCAATTCATACCGCCTTGTATAAGCGAGCTTGCGAGCATGTAGGTGGGTATGCAAAGGCTCATGCTTATCCATAAGGCAGCATAGTTCCAAGTGCCCCAAGTTCGTTTATTCTGGGCAATAGGTGCAAGGTCTGCATTGGTTAGTGTTGATGGCATATTTTATTTTTTTTGAACACGGATGATGTATTTTTTTGAACACGGATGACACGGACCTGCCTGCCGGTAGGCAAGTTGTATGGATAAGAAAAGGATTTGCTTTCTTATCTGTGATAATCCGTTCAATCCGTGTTATCCGTGTTCCATTTTCATCCGTGTTCCAATTTCATCCGTGTTCCAATTTCATCTGTGTTCCATTTTCATCCCTTTTCAGTTTATAAACTCATCCGCAATAGCAATTGCCTGTGAAATAATATCCAACCCTTCATCAATTTGTTCTTTATTGATACAAAGTGGTGGTGCCACAAAAATATAATTCCAACGCACAAAAGTGTACATGCCTAGTTCTTTGATTTTTGCTGCCACTTTATTCATTATCTCCATTTCGTTTGGCTTGGCATTAAAGGGTGCCATTGGTTCTTTGGTTTTTCTATTTTTTACCAATTCTATACAACCCAACAAACCCGTATTTCTAAAATCACCAATAGAAGGATGCTTTAATTTTAGCGCTTCCATTTTTTCGTCTATATATTTTCCCATAGCTGCTGCATTTGCAACCATATTTTCATCTTCATAAATATGTAGCACTTCTAAGGCGGCTGCACAACCCACCGCATGCGCAGAGTATGTAAGACCAAGCATCAATGGTTTATCGTCGTAATGATCCGCTATTTTGTCGCTCACAATCAATGCACCCATTGGTAAATAGCCGGCTGTTAATCCTTTTGCAGTGGCAATAATATCTGGAATTATATCATGGTTGTCTATTCCAAACCATTTACCCGTTCTTCCAAAGCCACTCATCACTTCATCTATAATAAGTAGTATGCCATGCTTATCGCAAATGGCTTTCAATTTTTTAAAATAATCTGGCGGATATTTTATACAACCGCTGCTACCACTTTCGCCTTCCATTAAAATAGCTGCTACATTTTCTGGCCCTTCAAATTCTATTACTCTTTCTACATGGCTTGCACATTCGTATTGGCATGCGCCAAAGGTTTGCCCAAATGGACAACGATAACAAAACGGATCTTCTACATGTATAAAATTGGGTGCTTGTTGGCTATCTGCTGGCAATTTACGTGGATCTCCACCTGCACTAAGCCCACCGTAACTTGCACCATGAAATGCCCGGTACTTTGCAATTATTTTATGGCGTCCTGTATAAAGTCTTGCTAGTTTAATGGCATTGTCAATTGCCGTTGCACCGCACACCGTAAACAACGTTTTGTTTAATCCTTCAGGCGTTATGGATGCTAATTTCTTCCCTAATTCGCCCCTCACTTTTGTAACACAGCTTGGCGTAACGTAGCTTATTTCTTGCATTTGTTTTACCACCGCATCTGTCACCCGTTGGTTGCCATGGCCTATGTTTACATTCATCAATCCACTAGAAAAATCGATATAGCGTTTATCATCATAATCGTATAAATAAACGCCTTTGCCATATTTTACTGCAATAGGTGATATTCCCTTTTGCTTACTCCAGCTAAATAAAGTATAGTCTGAATTGTTTTTGATGATTTCTTCTGATTCTGTCATAATGATTTTTTTATTTTTTTTGAACACGGATGACACAGATTGGATGGATTTAAAAGGATTTTTTCTGTTTCGCATTTTTTTGGAACACAGATGACACGGATTGGATGGATTAAAAAGGATTTTCTTTACTGCACAAAAGATCAAATCTATATTTTCCTATCCAAGAAATCCGTTTAACTTGCCTACCGGCAGGCAGGTCCGTGTTATCCGTGTTCCCTATTTCCGTTTTTCTTATCAAAAAAATCCGTCAAACTTGCCTATCGGCAGGCAGGTCCGTGTCATCTGTGTTCCATTTTCCCTAACTCATCCAATTCGTCTTAGCCTCCGCATTCCACTTTGTAGTTGTCTTTTTCAATTTTGTCCAAAATTCAATAGAACTTTTTCCTGTTAAATCGCCCACGCCAAATTTAGAATCGTTCCAACCTCCAAAAGAAAAAGGCTCTCTTGGTACAGGCACGCCAATGTTTACACCAATCATCCCTGCACTTGCATGCTCAATGATGTAACGAGCCATGCCACCATCTTGTGTAAAAACTGCTGCGGCATTTCCGTAAGGATTGTTGTTTTCTATTGCCAATGCATCATCAACTGTTTTGGCTCGCATAATGGATATTACCGGGCCAAAAATTTCTTCTTTTGCCACACTCATTTCTGGCGTTACAAAATCTATAACGGTTGGTCCTACATAAAAGCCATTTTCTTTTCCTTCCACAATCACATTGCGCCCATCCACCAAAATTTTTGCACCCTGTGCTTCGGCTTCTGTTATGTATTTTTCTATTCTTTCTTTGGCATGTTTGGAAATTACTGCCCCCAGATTTACACCTGGAATTACTTTTCTTGCCTCCACACAAATTTGTTCAATAATAGGATCTACATTACCAACCGCTACCATAGCTGATGCAGCCATACAACGCTGCCCGGCACAGCCAGACATAGACGCAATAACGTTTGAAGCCGTCATAGCCGGGTGCGCATCTGGCAAAACAAGTAAATGATTTTTAGCACCACCGAGTGTCAAAACTCTTTTAAAACTAGCAGATGCCCTTGCATACACCAGTTTAGCCACTTTTGTAGACCCCACAAAAGAAACGGCTTCAATACCAGGATGGTCACAAATGGCTTCCACAATTTCCCTATCACCATTTACAATATTTAAAACCCCATCGGGCAAGCCAGCTTCTTTTAAAAGTTCAACAATTTTTATAGCACTTAATGGAACCGTTTCCGATGGTTTTAAAATCATCGTATTGCCTAGAGCCAACGCATTGGGAATGGTCCAATTGGGAACCATGCTTGGAAAATTAAATGGAACAATGGAGGCCACCACGCCAATTGCGCAATAATCTGTTCGGCATTCTACTCCTTTGCTAACTTCCAAAATTTCTCCTCCTATCAGTTGGGGAAGCGAGCATGCAAACTCCGTAAGTTCTATACTTTTTTCAACTTCGGCCCTGGCCTCATCCAATGTTTTTCCGTTTTCTTCTTGTACCAATTGCGAAA
>JANNGD010000189.1:0-4433 GCA_031380515.1 Ferruginibacter sp.
ATAATCACCCGCTACATATACATCACTACCAACAACAAATACGGACCTTGCATCTCCGTAAGTTGTACCTGTGGTTAAAATTGTAGGCACTCCATTTTTCCATATCACTGCCTTATCAAATTGCCCTGCAGCAGAATCTGATACACTTCCTGCTACATAGACATCTGTACCTACTACAAAAACTGAATTAGCATAACCTGATACACCTGCTCCATTTGTTAAATTAGTGGCTACTCCATTTTTCCATATTATAGCATCATCTTCACTAAAACCTGATTCATTTAAATAACCAGCTATGTATACATCACTACCTACTACAAAAACAGAAGTTGCAATACCAAAACCCGTTGTCAAATTAGTACCCACCCCATTTTTCCAAACTCTTGGTTTGTTTTGGGAAACCCCCGCCACATACACATCATTACCCGCTACAAATACCGAATACGCCTCCGCACTATCAGCTAGTGTAGATAAATTAATAGCCACCCCATTTTTCCAAACTTTTGCAATACCATTTTCCTCACCTGCTACATACACATCTGCCGCGGCTGCTGTACCGCAAGCGGCTATTGTACCTAGGTTTACTGTACCTGTAGCATTACTGCCACTAGCTACATTGCTTTGCTGCCCGGTGGCCACATCGGTACCTTGGTAATTGTAAGAGGCTATGCTACCCGAGCAATTTAAAATAGAAAATGAAAATGCACCCGTAGCCGTAGTGTTGCCAAACCCTGCATACCCACTTGTACCTGCAAGCGATACATAGCCATTGCTTACTGCTGCACCTGTGCAAGTAGTAAGCGTACCTGTAAATTGTACAAACTGTACAGCAGGTATAGTTACATTTATATTTCCAATGCTAGTATTTATAGTAAATGGGCCAATATTTTGTGAATATACCACCGTGCCACAAGCTGAGTTGGCTATTACTTCTAATACCAATGCTTCATTTTTTGGTACCAAGCCACTTACAAATCCTGTATTATTTGTAATTCCATATCCATAATTTCCATTAGCCCTTTTTATTCTTGTACTTGTAGATACCAATGGCGTATTTGTTGTTGCATTAATCAATGTATAATCTAGATTAATAAAATTTGTATTTGGTACATCTACATTCCAAAAGGAAAATTTATCAACCTGTGCTGTATATGTGCTTCCTGTTTTTGTGGCCGTGCCATTTTGTTTCCACCTTGCAATTGCTTCGTCAAAATGCCAAAGCACAATGCTTGCAGGTGCTGTAGCGCTCAGGCTCGCAGGTATAGGAAAACTAATGGTAGCCGTTTTGCCTGTAGCTATTTTTAATGTATTGCCACTAGCATCGGTAAGCTCCGCACCTATCATGCCATAGGTTTCTAAAATATTTTCTGCACCATTGGTGCTTATGCCTCTTAAATCGCCTGGTATTATGGCAGCTAAGTTAGCAGCAGTGGGGTTTATCCAACGGCTATACACATTTACTGTTCCGGTATAAGTTGCACCAGTACTTGTTACAAAAGCATTTGCAGGAAAAACAATGGTAGCTCCACCGTTAGCTGTAATAGTGCCGCCTGCTGCAGCATTTACGGTGCCTGATAATGCCCTTTGCATAAGCTGCAACCTTACTGTATGATTTTTGCCTTGCACCGTATTAAAGCTTCGTATACCTTTAAAATACCCAGCTTTTGTGGCTGTTACATTTCCATTTTCTTTAGATAAGGAAATGTTATTGAAAACAAATAAACCATCGTTATTGGTAGTTGTAGTTGCTGTACCGCTCTTTACTACTGCATTTGCAACAGGGGCATTGCTCTCATCTAGCACTATACCACTTACACTTGCCGTTATTTGCATGGCATCGTTTACCACAGTATTGGTTGGGTTGGTGGTTGGGAGTGCATTATCGGGTAATTCTGTACGCTGGCAACCATAGCCAAAAAATAATATTGTAATTAATAGTAATTGGGTAAACTTTGACATCAAGGCACTTTTCATTATAATTTATTTTTACGAATATATGTTTTTTTATAAAGTAGCTGTATTATTTTAATATAAAGCTATCATAATGATACAAATAGAAAAGTTATACTGTACTAAAACTCTTACGCTATTCGTTTTCGTAAAATTTAGATTGGTTATTTTTTATTTACGCTGCCTCTCTTTGTAAAACTAATTTTATGATATAATAAGCGGGTTTTAAAATGCATACTACGCCTAACGTTTTGGCGATTGAGTTCCAACATAGGCTAACAAGGTTTGTGCTAGTGAAAACCTTGGTTTGAAGTGAATATCATCGATCGTTAGTTTTCATATTCTTTACTTTTGCTTGGTTTGCTAAGATTTTGCTTCTGCTTTCAGTTTTTAATGGGTGTATAACAAAGAAAGTTTGCTATTATTTTTTATTTTACAAAAACTGAATTTGCTTGAGTTATATTGTTAGTTACATTAAAGAAATTAGTAGCCAATCCATTTTTCCAAACTATTGCATTTTGATTTAACGCATTATAATTAGCTACTATTCCAACAACATAAGTATCGTTTCCTTTTACAAATATTGAATTTGCTACATATCCACTTACAGAATTTATTTCTACGCCATTTTTCCATAGTTTAGCATGTTTAACATACCCAACATCTGAATATCCAGTAATATAAACATCGTTGCCAGAAATAAAAATTGAATTTGCTAAAGATTCATTTGAATTAGGCAAGTAAGTAGGCACACCATTTAACCATACTGTTGCTCTTCCAATCGAAGATACTCCTCCTCCAAAGACTGGTTCTACAGTGAGTCCTGCCACATATACATCACTGCCAGATACTACAACAGAATTAGCTTCACTTCCAATATTCGATGCAGGTTCTATTAAATTAATTGCTACTCCATTTTTCCAAAGCTTAGCTTTATAATTATTAATTGAAAAATTATATTCTTTACCTGTAACATATACATCACTGCCTACTACAAAAATTGAACTTGCAAAAGCATTTGTTGAATTATTAACTAAAGTTGTACTTATTCCATTTTTCCAAAACTTTGCGGAATAGCTATTTGTTAAAGATTCAAATTCACCTCCAGCAACATATACATCATTTCCTGATACAAATATAGAAGTGGTATATGATTTATTTGAACTATTTACTAAATTAGTCACTACTCCATTTTTCCAAACTTTTCCAAATCCTCTTTCACTACCTCCAACATATACGTCAGAACCAGATACAAAAACAGAATTGGCACTTGAGCTATCCATTGCATTTGATAAATTTAAGGGTACCCCATTTTTCCAAAGTTTTGCTGTTCCCTGTATCCCAGCAACATAAATATCTGTACTAGTAATATTTCCACATGCAGAAATATTGCCTAGATTAATAGTTCCACTTATCGCAGAACTGTAAATTATAGCACTCTGCTGATTAGCTGTATAGTCAATAGCTTGATAGTTATAATTTAAATTACCTCCTATACAGTTTAAAATTGAAAAAGAAAAATTGCCATTTGCATTAGTAAAAGCAAATGCTCCATTTCCGGCATTTGAGGTATTTGTGGATAATGAAATATAACCATTAGTAACAGGTGCACCACTACAATTTAAAAGTGTTCCTGTAAAATTAATATACTGAGAAACTGGCAATGTTATATTAATGTTTCCTAAACTTGTATTGGGAGCAAATGGACCAATATTTTGAGAATAAAATACAGTTCCACAAACAGTGGTACCAAACACTTCCAAAACCAACGCCTCATTTTTGGGCACCAAACCCGAAACAAAACCCGCATTATTTGTAATTCCATATCCATAACTTCCATTAGCCCTTTTTATTCTTGTACTTGTAGAAACCAATGGCGTATTGGTTGCAGCATTAATCAATGTATAATCCAGATTAATAAAATTTGCATTTGCCACATCACAATTCCAAAATGAAAATTTATCAACCTGCGCAGTGTAAGTACTTCCTGTTTTTGTAGCAGTACCATTTTCTTTCCACCTTGCACTTACCTCATCAAAATGCCAAAGTACAATGCTTGCAGGTGCTGTAGTGCTTAAGCTTGCTGGTATAGGGAAACTAACTGTAGCTGTTTTACCATTTGCTATTTTTAAAACATTACCACTTGCATCAGCAAGCTCTGCGCCTACCATTCCATACGTTTCTAAAATATTTTCTACACCAATAGTGCTTACGCCTCTCAAATCTTCAGGTATTACAAAAGGTAGATTGGCAGCAGTAGGGTCTATCCAACGGCTATATACATTTACTGTTCCTGTATAAGCTGCACCAGTACTTGTTACAAATGCATTGGCAGGAAAAATAATGGTAGCTCCTCCATTAGATGTTATGGTACCACCCGCGGCAGCATTCACTGTGCCAGATAATACTCTTTGCATCAACTGTATTCTTACTGTATGGTTTTTACCAGCAGTAGTTTTAAAACTTCTTATGCCTTTAAAATA
>JANNGD010000201.1:0-5401 GCA_031380515.1 Ferruginibacter sp.
TAGCTTGTGTTTTTGTTTTTTTTACACTAACAGTTACACCAACAACAGGCTCTCCATTTGTATTTTTTACATTTCCACTTACCGTATTATTTTGTGCTTGTACCTCAGCAGTACACAAAACAAAGGCAACAAAAGGCAATACATAAGCAGGTTTGAGAATTAAAGAGGCATTTCTCATCAGTAACTTGGAAATGCATTTTATTAACAACCCAACATTATCAGTAAATTTCATGAGAAAGATTTTAAGCGTTATAAAAAAGAGGACAAATCTAGCAGTAGATAATAAGTACAGGAAGTAAAGTTTTTCCAGTTTCATGCAATCGTTTTTTTCGTTTATAGCTAATAGCAATTATGTAACAATAATATTTGTATCCGTGTAGAAAGGACCAAAATCTTTAGAAACAAGCATGCAATTTAAAAATTCAATCGATTGAATAAAAATTCAATCGATTGAACAATATTAACACTATTTTTGCTAAATCCAACTTTTTCAAAAATAAATATTTGATTTTTTATATAGCTATGTTTAAAAAAGCAACTTTAAAAGATATCGCAAAGGAGTTAAATATTACTGTTTCAGCAGTTTCAAAAGCTTTGAGCAATCATTCAGCTATGAGTGATACAACAAAAGAATTGGTAAAAAAAACAGCTACAAAACTCGGCTATCAGCAAAATAAGATTGCTCTATCTCTTAAAACTGGCAAAAGCCATATAATTGGCGTTATGATACCCAGTGCAGATAAATTGTTTTTTGGGTCGGTGGTGCATGGTATTGAAAAAATAATTAACCCATTGGGTTTTAATCTGCTGCTTTTTCAAACCAATGAATCACGTGAATATGAAATAAAAGGTATTGATACTTTTTTGCAAGCTAATGTAGATTGTATCATAGCCTCCATAGCAAAAGAAACTACACAGTATGAGCACTATGCTGAAGTAAAAAAACGCAATATTCCGCTTATTTTATTTGACCGTGCGGAAGATTCTTTAGGTGTACATTCTGTAAAAATTGATGATTATTGGGGAGGATTTAGAGCCACCGAACACCTGATAAAAAAAGGATACAAAAATATTGGTCATATAGCTGGACTACAACATGTACAAATTTTTAAAGATCGCTTTAGAGGATATAAAGATGCATTGCTAGCAAATAAGATGGTTTATAATGAATCGATGCTGTACTATGGGAAAAACTCAATAGAAAGCGGTGGTGAAGGAATGAGGTACTTACTTGAAAACAACAGTAAAATTGATGCTGTGTTTTGTGTAGAAGATTTTACAGCGTTGGGCGCTATGCAAGTATTAAAAGAGGAGCATATAAAAATTCCAAAAGAAATGGGCGTAGTGGGTTTTGCAAACGAATCGTTTGGAAAATATATTTCGCCCAGCCTCACTACCATTGACCAACAAACCATACATATGGGAGAAGAAGCAGCTAAACTTTTTATAAAATTGATGGATAGAGATGATATTTACGCTAAAATTGAGTCTATTGTGCTACAGCCTATTATTGTTGAAAGAGACTCTTCGAAAAAGAAATAATGGCAATGTTATCGCTTGTCAAATTATTCCCATAGAATTTAAAATAATTTAAGTACACAATCATGCACATTACTTTTCAAAGTTCTAACTGTAAAATCGTTCAAATAATTGTAAGCCTTATGTTGGTTTTAATTTCATTTGAAATAACAGCACAAAAACCTTCGACTGATAAATTACTGATAGAGCCTGCAAAAGAGTGGTTAGATAACAGAGGAAAACCGATAAACGCTCATGGTGGAGGTATACTTTTTCATAATGGTATTTATTATTGGTATGGCGAGCATAAAATTGAAGGTAAAGCTGAGGTTGATTTTGCAGATGGTGGTATTCATTGTTATACCTCTAAAGACTTGGTGAATTGGACAGATGCTGGATTGGTGTTGCATGTTGAATACAATAACCCAAATACAGATTTACAATACGGCTGTCTTTTAGAAAGACCAAAAGTTGTTTATAATGCTAAAACAAGAAAGTTTATAGCCTACTTTAAATTTTATCCTAAAGGTAATGGGTACGAAGTTGCATTTGTTGGAGTAGCAACGGCTGAAAGCCCTGTAGGGCCATTTGTGTATAGCCACAAATTTTTAGCAGCTTCACCAAAAGGCTCAGGCGATTTTTCGATGTTTTTAGACGATAATGGTGATCTATTTCACCTTGCTGTAAGAAAGCCAGATAAGACTTTTATAATTGCAAAAATGAGAGATGATTATTTACTACCCGCAGAAGAATATAAGGAATGCGCAGGTATAGAAAAGCATACGGAAGCACCTGCTATCATAAAAATTAATGGAACATATCATTTGTTGGGCTCAGGTTCTTCAGGATGGAAACCTAATGTAGCAAGATATTATACCAGTGCCAATTTATATGGGCCTTGGACTGCACAAAGCAACCCTTGCACAGGTTACAATACAATAGATAGTTTGGGGGTTGAAAAAACGTTTGGTGGGCAATCTTCTTTTATAATTAAAATTAACGGATTAAAAGATGCTTACGTTGCCATGTTTGATATTTGGAAGCCTGATTTGCCAATAACAGGAAGATACATTTGGTTACCAGTAACATTTTATAGGGATAAAATTTCTATTAGATGGCTAGATAACTGGAACTTACATTTTTTTAGTAAAGTAAATATCATTAAAAGTAAATAAGCATTTTTAAAAATCAAAGTTTCATTTGTAACAAAAAGTAAATTAAAAAAACTGACATAATTTAATCAAAAGCTATCCTGTAATACTATATAACCAAAATATTACAGGCAATGATTTTTTTAAAGTTTCTATCAGAATTGATAGCAATAAGATCTAAGATGAAAAATTATAATTTATCAAAAAATGTATAGAAATTAATTCAATCGATTAACTAAATTAAACAGCATAAAACATACTTAAAACATGAAAAATAAAGCCCTTACAAATCTTGTATTGTTGTTGGCAATAATAAGTTTTCAAAGTTGTTTTTCACAACAAAAGGCCACCGCATTTAAAGATAAACAAAGTCCAAAAGAGGTTATACCTTTTATTATTAATGACTCTATTACAAAGGAATATTTAAAACAAAAATGGAGATTAGATTTTAGCGATGAGTTTAATGATAATGAGATTGATACTACTAAGTGGAATGTTGAAACATCAATAAAAAAACGTGTAGATGTAACATTGTATGCCGATAAAAACCAGGTAGAAGAAAAAGATGGCAACATGTATATCTTTTACCGAAAATCAAATATTAGTGATACTGCTTATAATGCAGGCAGGTTTACATCTAAAGGCAAATATGCGCCCACTTATGGTTTTTTAGAATGTCGTATGCATGTTGTAAAACCTGATGGCCATCAAACAGCATTTTGGATGATGCCAGAAGGCAATGGCATGAAAACAAAAGAAGGGGTGGATAGCACGGCTAATGATGGTGCCGAAATTGATATTGTTGAGGCTACAAAAGCAAACGCTTTTTCGTTGGGACTGCATTGGGATGGATATGCAAAACCTGCACATAAGTCGAATGGCAGGTTAATAAAGGCTCCAAATATGCATAATACGGAATATCATATTTATGGCTTTGAATGGACGCCAACTTATCTTAAATTTTATTTTGATGGCAAGGTTGTAGCCACCATGACCGACCCCAAACTTATACCGCATGTGGCTGAATTTATTTATTTTTCTGGAAGTTGTTTTGGAGAAAACAATTGGGTAGACGGTGACATCCGCAAAAATGAATTTATTCAACAAGGAAATACTGATAAGGCTTATATCGATTATATCAGGGTATTTAAACTTAATCCATAATATTAACCTCACAGGTTTATAAAACCTTATGGGAATTATTTTCAAAAACTTGATACAATTTCACAATCTTTAAAATGAAAAATAATAATATTGTTTGCTCAATAATTTTAACTTAATTAAGCTGTAATACTTCAAAAAAAATATCACAAAATGCAAATTCATTTGTTGACAAGGAAACTCCAAAAACAGCACAACCATTGGTAGTTGATTCTTTAAATAATGTAGTTAACAATAGAAATTGGGTACTTGATTTTTCCGATGAATTTAATGATTATAAATTAGATAATAATAAATGGACGATTGAAAATTCTATTAAAAAAAGAGTAGATATAACCCTCTATTCATATGACAGCCAAGTAGAAGAAAAAGATGGCAAGGCTTATATTTATTACAGAAAAGCAGTAGAAAAACATGATAGTGCTTACTACGTTGGTCGCTTTAATTCAAAAGGAAAATATGCACCTACTTATGGCTTTTTAGAGGCAAAAATGCACTTAGTAAAACCCAATGGTTATCAACTAGCATTTTGGACCATGCCAAACGCCGGAACAGGGATGACCAATGCTGGCCCACACGATGGAACTGCTGCTGATGGTGCAGAAATTGATATTGTAGAGGGCTATAAATTAAAAACGTATTCTTATGGGTTGCATTGGGATGGTTATGAAAAAGGCACACATAAAGGTGCAGGTGGAGTAAAGCCTAAAATACCCAATTTGTATGATGTTGAATACCATGTATTTGGTTTAGAATGGACACCCACTTATTTAAAATTTTATTTTGATGGCAAACTGATAAAAGAAATGACCGACCCCAAAGCTATACCCCATGTAGCCGAATTTATAATTTTTTCTGGAAGTTGCTGGGGTGTTAGCGATTGGGTGGATGGCGATGTAAGAAAAAATGAATTGATACAAAATGGTGGCACCGAAAAAGGGTATATAGATTATGTGAGGGTGTATAAGCAAAAAAATAAATAACACCAGGTGTTATACACAATTTTTCAACTTACTATTTGGCTATTTTTTTAAATATCGAAACAATGAAAATGTATTCACTTTTGGCTTTATTGTTTGCAATTACTTTTTGCACCAATGCTCAAAAAATTAATAGTTTAAAAACACTGATTAACGAAACTAATTTAATTAAAAATGCCGATTTTGAAACTGGCACTATGGATGGTTGGAGGCATTGGCGTACAAAATTTTCATCTGTTGTAAAAGAACCTTTTTCGGGAAATTATGCGTTGAGGGTTGGGCCTGAAAGAGCTTTTTGTAATCAAGAATTTAATGTAAGAGGAAATGCGTTATACCAACTTTCTGCTTATGTAAAAACTGAATCTGGTGCAGAAGAAATACAAATGATTATCAGCAATTATGGAGGTGCAGCAAAATCTGTTACTAGCAGTCTTACTGCCTATTCTAAAGTAACGATGGATTTTCAAACTGCATTTAGCATAGATTCTATTATGATTTCTTTTGTGCACCCTAGCGGTGCAGGAAGCGCTTATGTAGATCACATAGAATTAATTTATGAAGGCGAAGCTCCAAAACCTGATTTGCAAGTAT
>JANNGD010000202.1:0-7272 GCA_031380515.1 Ferruginibacter sp.
CAAGAATTGAACTCAACGAGACAAATCTTGTAAGGTAAAGTACCAATAAAAATACACCCACACAAGCTATTGCAACAACTGGTTGGATGGCGAGAATCATCCCAAATAATGTTGCTACACCTTTGCCCCCTTTAAAGCTAGCCCATATAGGAAACACATGCCCAATAACGGCTGAGAGACCAAGACCAATCATAAAATTGGTTCTTTCTAAACTATTTACATTGTGTAAATAATAAGGCATAAAATAAAAAAGGCCTACTGCAATCATTCCTTTTAGAATATCGCAAATCATAACCATGGTACCATATTTTTTACCCAAAACCCTAAATGTATTTGTTGCACCCATGTTACCACTTCCATAATCCCGTATATCTATTCCAAAGTATTTTATACTAATGATGAGTGCAGTGGGAATTGAACCAATTAGATAAGCGCAAATAATGAGCAATAGTTCTTTCATGTATAATTATGGGGTTTAATTACCAAACACAAATATAAACAAATTGTTACTTTTTTATGGTTAAAGTATGCACATTTAAACCACTGCCAATATGGCTAGCCAATTTTCTCGCTTACATAACTTAATAATTTTCATATTACTTTTCTCAAGCATATTTGTAAATTGAGCTTCATTGTGCAACATAATACCACTAAACAATATTTTTGTATTCCCATTTGAAGCTTTCTTTATATTGTCAATATTACCAGCAATAATATTCAAATTTATATTGGCCAAAATTATATCTGCTGTATTTCCATTTGGAATGGTTTCGGCCTTAAGTAGGTTAATGGCCTCACAATTATTTACATCAATATTTTCTTTTGCATTGTTAATACTCCAATCATCACAATCTATTGCCAGAATGGATGTTGCTCCCAATTTTTCTGCTAGAATTGCTAATACGCCGGTTCCTGTACCAAAATCAATAACAGATTTACCTTTAAAATCTAACTCGCCCATTTGCTCTACCATTAAGTAAGTAGTGGCATGATGCCCCGTACCAAAACTCATTTTAGGAGTAACTTCAATATCGTATTCAAAGGCACTGTCGGGCTCATGAAAGCTTGCCCTTATATAAACAAATGGTTTAGATGAATGTTGAGCAAAGACCTTTACCGGTTCAAAATCACTCTCCCATTTTGCATTCCAATTTTGCTCTTTAATAATTGATTTAAAGTACTTAAATGTATTTATATCAATTATTGAATTAAATAATAATTCATCAAATTGTGCAAGAGGGACAAATGCTTTAAGCGAATCGTTTTCCTCCTGAAAACCATCAAAGCCAATATTACTTAATTGGGCTATCAGTATTTCATTTTGATCCTGATTGGTATTACTAAAATGTATTTCTAAATATTCCATAAATGAAAAACTGCAACCTTTCTGAGATTGCAGCTATATGTTTTCAGTGTTATTATTATCCTTGTGGCACTTCTGGCTTAGCTGGTGCTTCAGGCTTTGGCATCAATGCTTTTCTGCTCAATTTAAATTTACCGGTACGTTGGTCTATTTCAAGCAATTTTACTTTCACTTTTTCACCTTCTTTAAATATACCGTCCATTGTTTCTAAGCGTTTCCAGCTTATTTCACTAATGTGTAACAATCCTTCTTTCTTAGGCAAGAACTCTACAAATGCCCCAAATTCTTTGATACTCTTAATCGTTCCTTCATAAGTCTCGCCTACTACTGGTACTGCTACTAAACCTTGTATCCAAGTAAACGCTTTGTCCAATGCAGCTTTATCTTTACAGAAAATGCTTACAGAACCTGCATTGTCTACTTCTTCAATATTTACCGTTGCACCCGTTTCTCTTTGTATTTCTTGTATTACTTTACCACCTGGCCCTATCACTGCACCAATATACTCCTTATCTATCATAAACTTAATCATACGAGGCGCATGCGGCTTCACGTCTGGCCTAGCCGCTTCTATGGTAGCATGCATAGCGTCTAATATATGTAAGCGACCATTGCGAGCTTGTGCAAGTGCACTGCGCATGATATCCATGCTCAAACCATCTACTTTAATATCCATTTGCACACCACAAATTCCTTCACGGGTACCAGTTACTTTAAAGTCCATATCGCCTAAATGATCTTCATCACCTAAAATATCTGTAAGTACAGCAAACTGGTCTCCTTTTTTAATTAGTCCCATAGCAACACCACTCAAATGCTTCTTTAGTGGTACACCTGCATCCATAAGTGCAAGAGAACCTGCACAAACAGTAGCCATAGATGATGAACCATTGCTTTCTAAAATATCACTTACTACCCTTACAGTATATGGATATTCCGCACCAGGCATCATTTGCTTTAGTGAACGCATTGCTAAGTTACCATGCCCCACTTCTCTGCGGCCTACTCCTCTCATCATTTTTACTTCTCCTGTAGAAAATGGCGGGAAGTTATAATGCAGAATGAATTTTGTATAATCGGAATGATGGGCACTTTCAACAAGCAATTCATCTAAAGGTGTTCCCAAAGTAACTGTTGTAAGTGATTGTGTTTCGCCTCTTGTAAATAATGCGGAACCATGTGGAGTAGGTAAAATATCTGTCTCCATTTCTAGTTGACGTATATCTTCTGTACCCCTGCCATCCAATCGTTTACGATCATTTAGGATCATATCTCTTACTACATTGTATTGTAGCTCGCCTACATAATGTCCAATTAATTTTTTATCCTGTTCTTCTACCTCCGCAAAGTTCTCTTTTACTTCATCATATAATTTACTAAAGGCAGCACTTCTCTCATGCTTTGCAGACGCTGCAGATGCAATGGCATACATTTTATCTTTGGCAAATGCACTAATCTTGGCATCCAATTCTTCATTACGGTAAGGTTTTGTGTAATCCCTCTTTACATTGGAACCAACTAAATCCCTTAAGTCTTCTTGAGCCTTTACATGACTTTTTATAGCTTCATGCGCTGCTACTATTGCAATAATTAAATCTTCTTCGCTACATTCTTTGGCCTCTCCTTCTACCATCATAATATTATGATTGGTAGCAGCTATCAAAAATTCATAATCTGCCGTAGCCAATTCTGAACGAGTAGGATTGACAACGATCTTGCCATTTACCCTTGCCACACGTACTTCCGATAAAATTTCTTGAATGGGAATATCAGACACCGCTAATGCTGCTGAAGCTGCTAAACATGCCAAAGAGTCTGGCATAACTTCATCATCTGATGATAAAAGCGAAACCAACACCTGCACATCACATAAATAATCTTCTGGAAATAAAGGACGAAGTGCTCTATCTATTAATCTCGATGTAAGAATTTCATAATCGTTCAACCTAGCTTCTCTTTTGAAGAATGAACCAGGAATACGACCATTCGAAGAAAATTTTTCTTGATAATCAACCGAAAGAGGAAAAAAGGACTGCCCTTCTTTTGGTTCCTTATTGGCTACTACAGTTGCTAATAAAATACAATTTCCTTGACGAACTGTTACAGCTCCATCGGCCTGACGAGCCATTTTGCCCGTTTCAATTGTTACCATTCTGCCACCACCGATGTCGAACGTAACTTGTTTTGCTTGTAAAAATGACATATAAAATATTTTTAGGTTGAAAACATGTAGTTTTCAACTTGTTAGAATGAGGATATGTATAAAGAATAAATCCCAACGGTTAAAAACAGTTGGGAATAAATTCTACTAATTACATATAAAAAATTATTTACGTAGACCTAATTTTTCAATTAAAGCTCTGTAACCTGTAAGATCATGTTTACTAAGATAAGTAAGCAATCTTTTACGCTGACCTACCATAATCATCAAACCACGCTGAGAAGAAAAATCTTTTTTGTTGGTTTTCAAATGATTGGAGATGTGGTTGATACGTTCTGTAATCATTGCTACTTGGCCTTCTATTGAACCAGTGTTTTTAGCGTTTCCGCCATAAGTTGAGAAAATAGTTGCTTTTCTCTCTAGTGTTAAATGCGACATTAATTTGTTGTTTAAAACGTTTTGTTTTTCTTTTTTCTAATTGGGTGCAAAAATAGTATATTTTACTCTAAAAATGGATTATTATAATAAAATATCCATGCTTTTCTTTTGATGCCCTTAAATTTACAGTTTTATAACGCAATTTCATCTTATTGAAACATATTCTATTTACTGTTACAAATGATTTGAACTACGACCAGCGAATGATCCGTATTTGTACATCGCTCGTACAAAACGGTTATAATATTAGTTTGATTGGTGTTAAGAATAATGATTCTAAATCATTAGCATACAAAAAATACAATCAAAAGAGAATTCCCCTGCTGTTTAAAAAGGGGCCCGCATTTTATATTGAATACAACGTAAAACTATTTTTTTACTTACTTTTTAAAAAAGCTGATGCAATATGCTGTATAGATTTAGATACCATATTGCCGGTGTATTTTGCATCTGTGATAAAGAGAAAAAAACGTATGTATGATGCGCATGAATACTTTTCGCAAATGAAGGAAGTAATACTGCGCCCTCGCATTTATAAAATATGGCATTGGATAGAGCGGACATTTGTGCCAAAATTTACTTATGGTTATACAGTAAGCAATTGCATTGCTGCAGATTTTGAAAAGTTGTATGGGGTACAATATGAGACTATCCGCAATGTGCCAAACATAAAAAAAATACCACCAACAGTAACAGCACCCAAAAAAATTGTATACCAAGGTGCAGTAAATGAAGCCAGGGGATTTGAATACCTTGTGCCAGCTATGCAACTAGTAGATGCGGAGCTTTATATTTATGGCAACGGTAATTTTATGGCACAAACCCAAGCGCTTATCAAAAAGTATCATGTAGAAGAAAAAGTATTTCTGATGGGTAAGCTATTACCCGAGCAATTAGATGATGCAACGGCAGATGCTTACATTGGCTTAAATCTGGTAGAAAGAATTGGACTGAGTCAATATTATTCACTGGCCAATAAGTTTTTTGATTACATACAATTCGGTATACCACAAGTAACAATGAATTTTCCAGCATATAGCCGCATCAACGACCAGTACCAAGTGGCATTGTTATTAGATGATGTAGAACCTGGTACTATTTCAAACGCCATTAACAAATTGCTTAATGATAAAACTTATTACGAAAAATTGAAATCCAATTGTAAGCCCGCTGCACAAGAACTCAATTGGGAAATAGAAGAAAAAAAATTACTCACTTTTTATCGAAATATTTTTGCCTGAATACCTACATATTGTAACCCATGATGTACCCTACCCTGCTGACTTTGGAGGCGTAGTAGACATTTTTTATAAAATAAAATGCTTACATGCCATTGGCATCAAAATCCATTTACACTGTTTCGTAAAAAACCGTGCTCAGCAACCCGAATTAGAAAAATATTGCAAAACGGTTAGCTATTATAAAAGGAAAAGTGTTGGTAGTTATTCTTCAAAGATTCCCTACATCGTTTCATCTAGAAAGGATAGCAATTTATTAATTAATTTACAAAAAGACAATCACCCTATCTTGTTTGAAGGGGTGCATAGTACCTATTATTTGTACAAAAATAAATTGAAGGAAAGGAAAACTTTTTTACGTTTGTTTAATGTAGAGTTTGTTTATTACAAGCACTTAGCTACCTATGAAACAAATCTCTTTAAAAAATTATATTACAAAATAGAAAGTAAATTACTGGCGCAATATGAAAAAACGATTGCTGCAAAAACCCATGTACTTACACTTAGTTTAAAGGATTCTGAAACATATATAAAACATTTGGGGGCCAATGAGGTAAGTTTTGTACCTGCCTTTCATCCTTACCAAAATGTAACAAGCCAGATGGGTAAAGGATCTTACTGCCTTTACCATGGTAATTTGGCAATAAATGAAAATGAAAAAGCAGTAGTTTGGCTTATCGAAAAAGTATTTGCTGCATTGGCTTTACCTTTTGTAATAGCAGGAAGAGATCCTTCTACAAAATTGAAAAGAATTGCAAAAAAGTATAAGAATATCAGCATAGTTGCAACCCCATCAGAAATAAATATGCAATTGCTCATACAAAATGCCCAAATAAATATTTTACCTTCTTTTAATGATACCGGTGTAAAATTAAAACTCCTAAATGCTTTGTTCAATGGGCGACATTGCTTGGTAAACCTTGCTGGCGTAGCTGGTTCTGGGCTAAACGAACTGTGCAACATTGCAGAAACCCCTAGTGATTTTATTCAAAAAATTACACAACTCTTTGAGGAGCCTTTTTCGCAAAAAGAAATGCAGCACCGAAGTACTGCACTAAAATTATTGTATGACAACGAAAAAAATGCTCGTTTTATTTATGAAGCGATACAGTAGCGTTGTCCCAAATTTTACCCGCTTCTGTTTTAATAGTACGAGCGGGGTATTTTTCTATAACCACATAATCGTGTGTAGCCATCACCACCGTGGTACCAAAATCCCTGGAAATATGAAACAATAATTTCATAATCTCATCGCTCGTTTCGGGATCTAAATTTCCTGTAGGCTCATCGGCCAAAATAAGCTTTGGAGAATTTAACAAGGCCCTGGCTATATCAATTCTTTGCTGCTCACCACCACTCAATTCAAAAGGCATTTTAAACCCTTTGGTAGATAGATTTACTTTGTTTAACACATCGGCAATCTTTTGATCCATTAGTTTTTCATCTTTCCACCCAGTAGCACGCAATACAAATTTTAAGTTTTCTGTTACATTTCTATCGGTAAGTAATTGAAAGTCCTGAAAAACAACTCCTAAATTTCTACGCAAATAAGGAATGTTTTTCCATGTGAGCTCACGCAGGTTATGGCCTACAACCCATCCTTGCCCTTCTGTAAGCAATAAATCGCCGTACAAGGTTTTTAGCAAACTACTTTTACCCGTACCCGTTTTTCCTACTAAGTACACAAATTCACCCTTATCTATTGAAACATTTACATCGCTTAAGATGAGGGTTTCGCTTTGGTAAATATTTACATTGGTTAGTTCTATAATTGATTGAGACATATATTTTTTTTTAAAAGCCCCCTAAATCCCCCGAAGGGCAATGTCATTAAGTTAAGAAACGAAATGTCTGGTTGAGCCTGCCTTTGTCGGCAGACAGGCTTGTCGAAACCAATTTATATATCGTTTCTTTATAGCACCGACTTTGACAAGCTGCTAATGACACATATTACAAAGCGCTTACTTTCAAATTATTAGAAAGTCAGCCTGAGCTTGTCGAAGGCGGGTTTTGAAGAAGCGCACCGGCTTCGACAAGCTCAGCCTGACAATCTTTAAATATCGAACTATGTC
>JANNGD010000229.1:0-38557 GCA_031380515.1 Ferruginibacter sp.
ACTTGACACAGGCGATTTCCTTCGATCTAGCTTGTTCTTTCAAGACTGGCGAGTTTGTGCTTTTGTAGGTATTCGCCTTTGGCGTATACGGGGGCAGAACTTGCCACAGGCGAATTCCTACGTTCAGGCAAGTTCTTTCAAGACAGGCGAGTTTGTGCATTTGTAGGTATTCGCCTGTGGCGAATACGAGGGCAGAACTCGCCACAGGCGAGTTCCTACGATCAGGCGAGTTCTTTCAAGACAGGCGAGTTTGTGCATTTGTAGGTATTCGCCTTTGGCGGATACGGGGGCAGAACTTGCCACAGGCGAGTTCCTACGTTCAGGCGAGTTCTTTCAAGACAGGCGAGTTTGTGCATTTGTAGGTATTCGCCTGTGGCGAATACGGGGGCAGAACTCGCCACAGGCGAGTTCCTACAACAGGCGAGTTCCTACAAGACAGGGTGTCGCAAAAATTCTTTTTCTCTGTCAAATAAATAGCGGTATGTACATAAATTTCTGCTTCTTTTCACATCGCCTAAACTGCTTGCTACATTCAACATTTTGGGATTAAAATCACCTATCCATTGCATTTCATACGTTTCATATGGGCAATCATCGGATTGAATGTATTTTGCTGATTCCCCAATCATGTACCCATCTACCCCTTTACCCTGCCACTCGGGTATAACCCCAAATACCAAGCCTGTAAATTTTTTATTTTTTGTAAACTGTTTTACAAAAAGGAATTTAATTTTTTGAACCAAACCAAATTTACCGTGTAAATGTTTAAACCATTGATTAAGGTCTGGCAGATTAATAAAAATAGCAACCGGTTCATTTTCATAATAGGCAAACCAAATTATTTTTTCATCCATAATTGGTTTCATCTTTTTAAACATGATGAGCACTTGTGCTTCTGTTAACTGTTTTAGACCTCCATGCCCTGCCCATGCTTTATTGTAAACAGTTGCAAAATCTTTGGCATACTTTTCTAAATCATTTTTGTGAAGATGTGCTGAAGAAAATTTTGGATTTCTAGCAATTTCATCATGCCTTTCCCATATTTTTTTATCGAGTGGAGGTTTATTTTTCATACTAAAACAAACTTGTTCGAAAAATACCTTGAAACCATAATGCTCAAATAAATTTACATAATAGGGCGGGTTATAATTCATGCCATACAACGGCTCCATAAAACCTTTGGTTACCAGGCCCCACCATTTATCCCTTTCCCCAAAATTTACAGGGCCATCCATAGCCTGCATGCCTTCTTCTCGAAGCCAATTTTTAGCCGTATCAAAAAGTAAAGTTGCCGCTTGTATATCATTTACACATTCAAAAAATCCCATACAACCCACGGGTACATCATCGCCTTTGTTTTTATACTTTTCATTTGTGAAAGCAGCAATACGGCCAATGCATTTGCCTGCAGTATCTTTTAATATCCAGCGTTGTATTTTCCCATGTCTGAAAGTTTTGTTTTTCTGCACGTCAAAAACTTCTTTTACATCTTTATCTAGGGGTTGTATCCAATTGGGGTCGTTTTTATAAATACTTAATGGTAATTTAAAAAAGCCATCTATATCTTTTGCGCTTGTTACAATAGAAATTTGCATAAGTAAAAATAACAAAAAGGGTAATAGAGATGAATACTTATTTAAGTTCTTTTCTTAATTGGACAGCTGTTTTGGAGCTGCCGTCGTGGCTCCAACCTGGGGGCATAAATAAATATTTCAATTTAATAGAAACAGGAAGGTCTCTTTTCATATCGTTGTAGATATTTTTCCATTCGTGCGCAACATGGTTCAATGCATTGTCTGGATTATTCAAGGGCTTTGTAAGGCCATAGACAACGGGTTCTTCGGGCAATTCGTCCTGAAAAGTGCCAAACAATCTATCCCAAATAATAAGGCACATACCCATATTTTTATCTAAATACCGAATGTTGCTTGCATGGTGTACACGATGGTGAGCGGGGGTGACAAATAGGGCTTCTATAAATGCAGGCATTTTTTGTATGTAACGGGTATGAACAATGATGCCATACGTTTGTGTAACAGCATACATGAATACGATATCAATGGGCTCGAAACCAATAAGCGTAAGCGGAATAAAATAGATAAAACGGTATACTGGTTGAAAAACCGAAGAGCGAAAACCAGTAGTTAAATTAAATTCTTCTGAGGAATGGTGGGTAAGGTGTACTGCCCAAAAAAGCCTGCAATAGTGATCTACTCTGTGTTCTATATAAAAAAAAAGATCTTCCAGCACAAAAAGTAAAAACCAATAAATATATGAATTTTCTATTTTGAAGAAATGTTGTTTGTATGTCCACAACAATACTGCTACATAAAAAACAGATCGTAAAATAAAATCCAAGGAAGCGTTAAACAGGGTTAGAATAATATTTTGAATAACACCTTTTACTGTGTAAAATTTTTTATGCCCCCAATTACTAATCAATATTTCTGCACTTATTAAAATAGTGTAAAAAGGTATTGAAAGTAATAAAAACCAATTTTCTCGGGCTGATTGCATTAAAATATAATTACGATTTACGAATTAATAATTAAGACTTTTCGTCTCTATTAGCTTAATATATTTTTGCACAATTAAGAACAAAATCACTTAAACACAATATTGGACTAAACATTTTGAAAATTACGTCCGTAATTCGTAATTAATAATTCGCAATTATTATACGGCCATTATATCTACTTCTTTGGCTGCTAAATGTTTGTCAACAAGGCTTATATGCTTATCAGTAGCTACTTGTGCTTCTGCTTCTGCATCCTTACATTCATCTTCACTAGCACCATCCTTTTGCAATTTTTTTATTTGTTCTATGGCATCTCTACGAATATTGCGAATAGATATTTTTGCATGCTCCCCTTCTGCACTACACTTTTTTACCAATTCTTTTCGTCTTTCTTCTGTGAGTGGGGGTAAAAATAGGCGTATAATATTGCCATCATTTTGTGGATTAATGCCGATATTGGCGGCTATAATAGCCCTTTCAATAACCTGCAGCATGTTTTTTTCCCAAGGTTGTACAGAAATTGTACGTGCATCCAAGGTCGTAATGTTTGCTATTTGGCTTATAGCTGTTGGGCTCCCATAATAGTCGGCAACAATACCGTCCAGCATTACGGGGTTGGCTTTTCCGGCCCTTATTTTTGTGAGCTCTGCTTCTAAATGATTGATAGCCTTGGCCATAGAATTAGCGGCCTCTTCTATAATAATATTTAATTCGTCTGACATAATCTTGAGTTGGGTGCAAAGCTAAAAAAATCTGATGTTTTATTATCAGATTTTTAATATTTTTTAAAAATGGTATTAATCTAATGGAGCTGGTTCTTGTACCAAACTGTATATTTTACTGGAAGTACGTATTTCTTTTTCTAGTATTTCTTTATCTAAAGGAACCTTTACTTTCTGTCTTAAGTAATAAATTATACCAATGAGCGAAAAGGACATTAATAAAAGTATTCCAATAAGTAGTGTTGTATCAAAATTCCTACATAAAAAAGCTGTTCCAATAAAAACAAGGGTGGCTCCTACACAGGTAAGTGTAATTTTTCTATGAGAAAAACCTAGGTCCAATAAAAAGTGGTGCACATGTATCCTATCGGGGCTGAAAGGTGATCTCCTATTTAAAATGCGTAATCCAAAAACACGTAAAGTATCAAAAAGAGGAATCATTAATATGGCAAAACCCATTGCTGGAGATGCCTGTAAGCTAAAAGTATTTCCTGGAGAGCCTGCTACATTTATAAACTTAATTACCAATATGGAATTGACGATTCCTAGGAGCAATGATCCAGTATCACCCATAAAAATTTTGGCTGGAGAAAAGTTGTAAATCAAAAAACCCGCAATGGCACCAGAAAGAGATAAAGCCATCACAGCATAAGCTAACTCGTTTGCAAAGTAAAAGTAAATACCAAATACAAGAGTGGTAATAAACCCTAAACTACCTGCAAGTCCGTCAACACCGTCTATCAAATTAAAAGAATTGGTTATTACTATAATAGTAAAAAGGGTAAAGAATATGCTTGCAATATGGGGGATGGTAGTTATGCCTAAAAACCCATGCATATCATTTAGGTAAATATTTCCGAATCTAATAATGATACCTGCGGCAATTATTTGACCTATAAATTTTTTACTAGCCGAAAGGATAACCAAATCATCTTTAAGGCCAAGGAAAAATATTACAATTGCAGCTGCGGCAAAATACTTTATTTTATTTGTATCAGCGGCAAATTCGGGCACACACATTAACATGGCTACGATAAAACCTCCAAAAATTCCTACACCTCCAATAGTAGGGATAACCGACTTATGAACTTTTCTTTCATCTGGTTCATCAAATAATTTCTTTTTTTTAGCTATGCCAATTACAATAGGTATAGCTAAAAAAGTTATAGTAAATGCCAGAATAGCACTGAGTATTACATATTGCATAATAGTCTTTAAACGCCTAATTAATTACAAAAGTATAAAATTTGTCTAAATAACAATGATTTAGCCGGCTAATATTCATACTAGATATAAAAGTAAGCTTTTTAGCGATAACTACATTATATGATATCGTATTAATAATTTATAATTTCATAAATAATAAGACGATTTATAAACAAATATGTACACTTTTTAATTACGTTTGCATTAAATAGCTAAAAAAGTAAAAATATTACGTAAAAATGAGCAAATTAACTGATACTGCTACTCAAGTTAGGAGAGATATAGTAAGAATGGTACATGCTGTGCAAAGTGGCCACCCAGGTGGTTCCCTTGGTTGTACAGACTTTCTTACAGCACTTTATTTTGATGTAATGAAGCATGACAATGAGTTTAAAATGGATGGGATAGGAGAAGACCTCTTTTTTTTAAGTAATGGGCATATTTCACCCGTATTTTATAGTGTTCTTGCCAGAAGTGGTTATTTTCCTATTGCAGAGCTTGCTAGTTTTAGGAAACTCAATACCAGATTGCAAGGTCACCCTACTACACATGAGCACTTGCCCGGCGTAAGAGTGGCTAGTGGTTCACTTGGCCAAGGGTTGAGTGTAGCTATAGGAGCAGCAAAGGCAAAAAAACTTAATAAGGATACACAAACGATTTTTGCTTTATTAGGCGATGGGGAATTAGAAGAAGGGCAAAACTGGGAAGCAATTATGTTTGCCGGTAGCAAGGCTATAGATAATTTGATTGCTACCATTGATGTAAATGGGCAACAAATAGATGGCTCCACCAACCAAGTGATGAATTTGTTTAGCTTAAAAGCAAAATTTGAAGCTTTTAATTGGGATGTGTTGGAAATGGATGGTAACGATATGGATGATGTAGTGGCAGGCCTAAACAATGCTAAATCTAAAACAGGCAACGGCAAACCTGTTGTTATTCTAATGAAAACAGTGATGGGGAAAGGTGTTTCTTTTATGGAAGGTACACATGAATGGCATGGCATAGCACCCAATGATGACCAATTGGCCAAAGCATTGGCAGAACTGCCAGAGACATTGGGAGATTATTGAGATTATTAGGGTAGATAAAATATTATTTAAGCCACTTATGTATATTAAGTGGCTTTTTTATTTTAGGGCAATGGTTTTGCTTGCCGCTTTTCTTGCAGGAAACCAAGAGGCAAAAAAGGCAATACCAAGTGCAGTGCATGCAACCAAAAGAAAGTCTGTGGCAATCATTTTTACGGGGAAATAATCTATTAAAAAAGTACCGCCAACAATTTTTATCAAATGGAATTTTATTTGTAGCAAGCATATAATTAGTGCCAATGCGATACCGCAAAAAGCACCCACAAAGCCAAGTAAAAAGCCTTCTGTTAAAAATATTTTCTGAATACCCATTTTAGTGGCACCCATGCTTCTGAGTATGCTGATGTCTTTTTGCTTTTCTAGCACAAGCATGGTGAGCACGCTTATGATTGTAAAAGATGCAATGATGATAATAAGTGTAAGTACGGCATATACCACCCATTTTTCCATACGCATGGTGTTGTACAAATTGGCATTTTGTTCGTACCGGCTTTGCACTTTTATTGTTGTACCTAATAATTTTTGGATGGTATTTTTTGCAAAATCAATATCGGTATTTGGTAGCAGTTTCATTTCTACAGCGCTGTACTCATTATCAGCAAGCCCCATTTGTTGTTTTACAAAACCTATATTGGTAATGGCAAATTTTTCGTCTATATCTTGTTGTATAGAAAAAACGCCAGCAGCAGTTACAATACCCTCACTAATGGCTTCTTCGGCATTTGTATTGATTGTTTTTCTAGGAAGTATGATGGTTACGTTAGAAGCTGGCAAAGCATCGCTTACGTTTATGAAAGCCGCATTTTGTACACCAGACCCTACTACAATTTTTGGTGTGTCTACAGTGCCTATTTCAAATTTACCATCGCTCATTTTGGTTGCTACACCGCTTATTTGTTGGTAATTTTCGTCTACTCCTTTTAATGACACTACTTTTTGCGACTCCTCATTTTTCAATAAGGCATTTTCTTCTGCCAGCATAGAAACACCTGCAACAAATGGTTGTTTTTTTACTTCATTTATTTGAGCCGGCGTTAAAAAAAATGTTTTTCCTTCGGTAGCAGTAACCCGTATGTCGTTGTAAAAAGATGAGTAAAGCGATTTTACCAAGCCCTCAAATCCATTAAAGACACTTAAAACAATTATTTGTGCACATGTTACAATTGCAATAATGGTAACACTGAGCCATGCGATGATATTAATGGCATTTGCAGACTTTTTTGCCCTAAAATATCGCCATGCAAATGTGAGGTACAATGGTTGTGGATTGAAAGGGTTGAAAATTGTTGAATATTGTTGAAATTGTTGAATATTGTTAAAAAAGTGAAAGTTCAAAATTGAAGGTTCAAAGTTTTTTAAGTTTTACTCATTGTTAGACACTTCGCTTATGTCCCCCTTGCCTGTCCCGTCTTTTTGCGGGAGGAGATTTGGGGGGCTTTGTTTCTTTATCTCCTTAAAAAGTACTTCCATTTTATCTACATAATCCAAGGTGTCGTCTATATAAAAAGTAAGCTGGGGCATACTGCGTAACTGGTGTCTTACCCTGGCAGTAAGTTCTTTTTTTATTTCCCAAGCCTTTTCTTGTATGATATTAAGCGTTGCTACAGGGTCATTTACTTTAAAAAAGCTAAGGTAAATCCTTGCATCAAAAAGATCGGGTGTTATTTTTACCGATGCTATAGAAACCATGCCTCCATTGATCATGGACAAGCCCAAACGTTGAAAAATTTCGTTTAAATCTTTTTCAATAACTGCTGCCACCTGCTTTTGTCTTTTACCTTCCAACATATTTTTAAGCTTTTTATACCTGCAAAATTAGTTACTTTGCGGTTTCCCGAACATTATTTATACAATGAGAAAATATTCGCTAATTTTTGCATACTTAAAAGACTATAAGCTTTCGTTGGTTTCGTATGTGGTTTGTACAGTATTATCCATATTTTTTGGGGTAGCATCGTTGGGAATGTTGTTTCCCTTTTTAGAAGTATTATTCACTCCAGAAAAAGCCGTATCTTCTATAACAAAAGTTTCAAAACCCTCTCCATTTGGGTTTATTAAAGATAAAGTGTCAGAGTGGATCAGTTCGGGTGAAAAGGCAGATATACTTGCAATGGTTTGCTTATTGATTATAGTGAGTATTGTATTAAAAAATATTTTTTTGTATTTGGCTAATCGCTCGTTAATGCCTGTAAAAAACAGGGTAGCTACAAGGTTTAGGATAGATATTTTTAATAAGGTACTAAGCTTGCCCATCGGTTATTTTACTGAGCAACGCAAAGGAGATTTGATGCAACGAATGACAGGCGATGTTGGCCAAGTAGAAGGCTCAGTGCTTGGGGCTTTGGAAGGTTGGGTAAAAGATCCTTTGCAGATTATCATAAACCTAATTGTGTTATTTTTTATTAATGCAGAACTTACAATAATTATTTTATTTTTTATTCCTGTTATGGGGTTTCTAATCGGTAGGGTAGGACGGTCATTAAAAAAGCCTTCTGGTATTATTGCACAAAAAAGTGGTGAGTCTATATCCATATTGGACGAAACCTTGGGTGGGCTGAGGGTTATAAAAGCATTTAATGTAGAAAAGGCGATTCGTAAAAAGTTTTCGGACAACAGTTATTATCTCCTAAAAATGAGTAATAAAGTAGGTTATAGGCAAGCATTGGCATCACCTATGAGTGAGGTATTAGGAGTAATGATGTTTACATTTATTTTGTGGTATGGAGGAAATCAAATTTTCTCTGGTCGCATGCCCCAAATGAATGGCTCGGTTTTTTTGGGGTATATGGCTTTATTTTTTGGAATTATAGAGCCCGCAAAAAGTATTTCGGGTGCCTTTAGCAATTTACAAAGGGGAACTGCGGCCATCGGGCGAATAAAAGAAGTGTTGGATGCTCCAATAACGGTTGATGAAAATCCAAATGGAAAGCAAATTATTGGCTTTAACGAAAGCATCGAATTTAAAAACGTAAGTTTTTATTATGAAGATGCAGCTATTTTAAAGAACATCAGTTTTAAAGTAGAAAAAGGAAAAACAATTGCCCTAGTGGGTAGCAGTGGTGCAGGTAAATCTACCTTGGCAGATTTGATACCACGTTTTCATGATGCAAGTGGGGGAGAGATTTTGGTGGATGGCGTAAACATAAAAGACTACTCCTTGTTTTCGTTGCGCAGCCTCATGAGCATTGTAACGCAGGAACCCATTTTGTTTAATGATACGATAGCAAACAACATTGCGCTAGGGATGGAAAATTGCAATAGAGAAGAGATTGTACATGCTGCAAAAATTGCCAATGCTCATTTGTTTATAGAGAAAAAAGAACAAGGTTATGATACCAATATTGGCGACAGAGGCAGCAAGCTTAGTGGTGGCGAAAGACAACGCCTTACCATTGCAAGAGCCGTTTTAAAAAATCCTCCTATTCTTATCTTAGATGAAGCTACATCATCCCTTGATACCGAAAGCGAACGCCTGGTACAAGATGCTATCAATAATTTGATGGAAAACAGAACATCTGTTGTAATAGCACATAGACTTAGTACCATCAAACATGCCGATGAAATATTGGTTTTGAAGAAAGGCGAAATTGTAGAGCGTGGCACACACAATGGGCTGATTGGGCAAGACGGATTTTATAAAAAGTTGGTGGATATGCAGGAGGTGAAGTAAGGGTATTAATTATTACCAAAACCATTTTTCATAGCATATACAGCCAAACCGACTCTGGATTTTAGCCCTAATTTTTCAAAAAGAGAATCTCTATAACTTTCTACGGTACGGGCACTGCAAAACATTTTTTCTCCTATTTCCTTGTAACTCATTTCGGTAACAGAGTATTGCAAAAATTCTTTTTCTCTTTCTGTAATAGAAAAGTTATCGCTGCTATTAGTGGGTTTGCTTAAGCTCAAAAAGACTTTGCTAGCTGCCCATTCTGGAAAGTAGGTGCCATTTTTTGCCAAAGCATCCAAAGCTTTTTCCAACTCAGTTGGATGTACATTTTTTAGTAGGTATCCTTTAGCCCCAGCTTTTATCATTTTTATCAAACTTTGCTCATCATCTTGCATGCTTAGTGCCATTACCAATATTTCAGGATGATTATCTCGTAAATATTCTGCGGTAGCAAAGCCATCCATTATAGGCATGCTAATATCGAGTAAAACAATATCTGGTATATTTTTTTTTACCTGTAATTTTTCTAACAACACTTTACCATTTTCGCATTCGTACAAAACATTAAATTGTTTAAAGTTTTCTATAATGCCAGTAAGGGCTTTTGCTATTAAAATATGATCGTCTATTATGGCTATGTTATGTGTCATTTAAAATAAAAAATTTATCATTTACTGTTTATCATTGGGGATTTCAATGGTTAGTTTTGTTCCTTTCCCTAGCTGGCTTTCCAATGCAAATTTTCCAGCAATCATTTCTGTTCTTTTTTTTATATTACTTAAGCCAATGCCTTTGATGGAAACCATGTTCGTGTCAAAGCCTCTTCCATCATCTTGCAACTGTAGCAATAATTTATTTTCATTCTCATTTAACGAAACAATGATATTTTTACAATCTGCATGTTTCATACTATTTTGTAAAAACTCCTGTACAATTCTTACTACAATACTTTTTGTTTGATAAGGTAACACAATATTTTTATTGTTGCTACTAAAAAACACTTCCGCTTTTTTTACATTATTTACGGTATCACATTCTTGTTGCAATAGTTCATTAATATTATTTTCATTTATCGTATCATCTGTTAAAGATTTTGATAACTGCCTCAACTCAGCCAACGCTTCATTAATAATATTCCCAATATTTTCTATTTTATCATTTATATGCGGGGCTTTGTTTTCGAACGCAAGCTGCTGTGTGTATAGGCTTGCAAGCGTAAGTTTTTGCCCTACATTATCGTGTATTTCTCTACCGATATGTTGCATAGTTTGGGTTTGTATTTCTAACTGGGTAGTAAGGATCTCTTGGTGATGCATTTCTTCTAACAATTTTGTTTCTTTGTTATGTTGAAGTTTACGTTTTCTAAACTGCACAATGAATGCTAAAATTGCAGCAATAAAAATCGTTATTATTAAAGAAGATACAATGATTGCATCTACAATTTCTTTTTTGTACATATAAAACTTATTGAAAAAAATATATACATAATGCAATTTAAAGTAACCCCGATTTTCCAATAAATAGTAAATAAATTGAGTTGTTCCTTATCTAATCCATTTCTTAAAACATATAACGGAATGATGGTGATATACCCTACGAGTAGTCCTGTACTGATCCAAAATATAGGTTCCTTGTAAAAGAAAATAATTTTTTCATTGTTCATTAAACTAAAAAAGTACTGAACGACTAAAAGCAATATGCCTATTACACCAATACCAAAGGACAAAGAAGGAAACCACTTCCAATCATTTTTTATTTTAAAAATTTCATCAATAATCCAACTTGCTACATAAGCTACTGAAATTAATATAGGTACGAATTTGGCTTTTGAGTTTCTGATATTTTGAAAATACAACCAGTAAAAAAAAAGGAATTGAAATGGTGTACCCCAATACCTATAAAGCATTGGATTGAATTTTTGCAAATTTGTATGAAAGCTAAAATACTTACCTAATAGCTCTGTGGCTAGAATTAAGCAAAGTATAATTGTAAATGTTTGTAAATATAAAAATTTAGATTTACCCCAATACATTATTGCAACGATGCATGCCATTAGCTCAAAAAAATTAAGAATCCATCTAAAAATAATATTACTTGTCATTATTGAAAATTAATATCTGTCTGCAAATTGCATAAAATCTGCACCTCTATAATCACTATTCATAGGGGGTATTAGATCTCCGTGGTTTTGTAAATCTACATTTGGATTGGTTGCACCAAGTGCGTAAAGCATGTTACTACCTCCTTCGCCGATTACCGCATTTAGTGGTAATGGTAATTGTGATCTGAATCTTGTAGGGTCAAATTCTTTATTATAGACTCCATCGTTATAAGTTGGAATCATAAACACAGTATGTTTATTTTCAAAAGTTGTGTTTACACCAAGCATATTTTGATAGGTTGTTGCCCAAGAATTTTTCGGAGGGTAAATACCATAGTAAATTCTTAACCCAAGTTTTTCTAATTGTGCAGATGTAAAGCCTTTTTGTTTAGATTCTTTTTCTATATGCCATATAAATCTCTTTAAAGTATCTAAATTAAACCATACGCTCCTTGTATCGTTTTTTTGATCACTTAAACTCTTTTTAAACGCATCAACCATATAGTTAGCCAGATTTACATCTATACCAGTAAATGGGTTTTTAGTATAATTTATAGCTATTGAGTTGCTATTCTTATGTATGATACTGTTATTACTTGTGGTAGTTATCACACCACATGAATTTAAATAGATAATTGCAAGTGTTAAAATGTTTGTGAAAATGAGAAATTTTTTCATGATAAGTAGTTTGAAGTGAGGGAATGGTTAAATAAATATATTATGAATTTTTATAATTGCAAAGAAATCATTTATTCAAACGCAATCAAATAGTCAAATGCCCATTTCTATATCCGTTAATCAACGGTAATATTTTCCGTCTGTTACATTATTTATTCTAGTTAATCATACATAAGGCAGCTTGAAACTTGTTTGCATTTTTGCATTGTGTAATTCATGTATTGTTATGTATGACGCAACAAACATAGCATACTACAATTTCGAAGGGAGGATGCAGAAAACCCTGTTTAATGATTGCGTCTCATTATTAAAAAGAGTAAGCTAAATTATTCATCATGCCACGAAACATTAGTGTAAATGGGCAACAAAAAAAAGCAAATGGCAGAAATAACACAAATCTCCGAAACCATACAAAGTGGTAATACCGGTAGATCTATAAACAAATTGATACAAGAATGGCTAAATATTAATGGTTTTTTAACCATGATTGACGGCCAGTTTGGGCCAGCTACAGAAGCAGCTGTAAAATCATTTCAATCAAAAAAAGGATTGCCAGTTACAGGAAAAGTAAGCCCAGCAACCTTTGAAAAGATGGTATCTCCTATGCGCAATGTTATGAATCTTAAACCAAACATAAATATCAGTTTAAGAGATAATTTGGCAAAATATGCTAAAAGTTATTTGTCAGAACATCCAATTGAAATTGGAGGTCAAAATAGCGGGCCATGGGTACGTTATTTTATGGATGGTAACCAAGGCGATAATTATCCATGGTGTGCAGGGTTTGTTACATACTTACTTCGTCAAGCTGGCAAAGATTTAAACTGTTCTTGCCCAATTACAAGAACATACAGCTGCGATATACTTGGCGAAAAAGCCAGGGGAAGCAATACATTAATAAAAGGCACCAGCGGCGATCTTTCTAAAGTAAAGCCTGGTCATATTTTTCTTGTACGAAAAACTAATACAGATTGGAGTCATACTGGATTTGTAATTGAAATGTATCCTACCTACTGTGTAACCATCGAAGGCAATACAAATGATGAAGGTAGTAGAGAAGGATATGAAGTTTGTAAAAGAACTAGGTCTTTTGGAAGTTTAGATTTTATTATTTATTAAAAAAAAGGGAAGCTGAAAACTTATTAGAGTAAGCATTATAAAAAAAAATTATTACCATGCCAAACATTGCACCACTAGGCTATCCACATGCTGGAGCCGGAAGCGTTGAAATTTTAGTAGAAAAAGAGGATGGAGCAGACTTTGCCGTTCTTTTTTCGCCTGACCCTAACAACATATTGTTAAGGGAAAATGGACAAGCCATGCAATTTTATTATTATCCAAAATATCCAAGGCTTGCGAAAGAACCTGGGGTTAATGGGAAATTCAAATTTTCCATGCAAGTTTTTAAATCGGAAGGAGATTCAGCTACTGTAATAGGCGCCGAAGGATTAGAAGAAGAAGCGGGAGCTTATACAACTTTAACAAGCACCATTGATTTGCCCGAAGCCTTATTAAAAAAAGCAATTGATAAATTAAAAAATCGCTTAAATACCGAGTATCAAAATCAAAGACAAGGAAAACTATTTGGTTTATTCTCGTTTATAAAAGGAGTAGATAAAGACTTTAACGAAACCAATGTACGACCCATTCAATTAACGGAAAATAAAATTTCTATGCATGTTGTAGGAGCAAAATCTACAGACAACCCGTTTGGTGGTTCCAATCCATGGACTTTTAATATTCAAGGAGAAGGAAATGGTACTACATTTGGCTTAGGTGAAAATGCGATGTCGATATTAATGGGAAGAAACAGCGCATCCTTAGTAAAAGGCGCTTTAGAGAATGGCACCAATAACCTTGTAGTGGAAAATAATATAAAGTACAAAGGTTATTTACCAACTACTGAAATCAAGGTTACTATTAATGCCAAAAAGTGCCACACACATATTTCCTCTAAATTTAGTGCAGGCATAAGTTGGTTAAGAGCAAGCTGGGAAAATGAGTATAATGAAATTGTTACCAGTGGTGGAATTACAACTGAAATAATTACGGATAATCAATACTCCACTCCGGAACGTAAAAAAATGGAGGAAGAGTTACTTTCCAAATCGAGAGATTTTGCATTTGAATTGTTTAAGAAAGAAATACTAGAGCCAAAAGAAACTGATTTTACCCCAGATGCATCGGACTCTGAAAAATTTCTTTCTATTTGGAATCAAGGTGTTACTATTGGGTTCTCCTTAAAAACAGCAACTGAAATAAGACAAGTAGATTTTACAGATGTCATTAAGTTTTCAGCAGTTGAAGTTATGGAATCTAAAATCAGCGGCAATTTAACCCCACTAACTCAAAAATCTGGAGTTGAGGCTAAAGAAGATTTAAAGAAGTACATCAGCGAAGTTCGGTTAGATGAGGATTGGAGTAAAATTCAAGTGATTGCTTCATTGAATGGTGGGTTAATTAAAATGGATAAGGATGGAGAAATTGTGAACGATAGTCCAGTTAGTCAGGTTTCGTTAGAAGTAGGTTATCCTGATTCCAAAGGAAATATTGTATGGAAAAGTTCGGGTAGAATGCTAGCACCTGGCGGCACTCCATATCTAAAGACAACTAATAGGGCAGGTAAAGAAATTGATGCTATTTTTCCAGCTACCTGGAACGAGAAGGCAAAAGATAAAAATGCATTTGTTTTTGATTTTGTAAAGAATGCGACTCCAAGTACAATTTGGGTAAAGCAAAGTGTGATGTATGAAAAGGATAAACGTATTAAACTTAAAGATGTAGAAAAAGAATTTGAGTTTAAAGGCACAAAACTATTTATTCCTTTACCAGTACAAAATATGCTTAATTATAATTTTTCACCTGAAAAATTGCATGAATGCGATACGTTGGAAGTAACATTAAAGGTAGATAAAATGCCAACAAAAACATTCAAATTTACTGATGCAAATTGTGATGATAATATTCCATACAGAAGTTGGTATGAGCTTGACTATACCATTAAACCTACCCAGTATAAAATCAAATATACCTGTAAAGGAAAAGTAGGTAATACAACTAAAAAAATTACAATCACCACGGGCTTTCAAACTGTTGATACGCAGGAAGGAGATATTTTGTTTGAAATACCTTCGGGCACCGTTGCGCAAAACAAGGATATTGATAAAATACGGGCTAAGTTTAAAGAATAATACCTAGCAAATTCAAATAAACAAAAGGGGTTAAAATCCCTTTTGTTCTTTATTAAAAAAAATAAAAAAGTATAAAATGAAAGAGTTGGAAGCGTTTAAAAAAATACAGATTTCTGTTTCGCTTAATAAAAAATCAGTAAAACCGAATATATTTAGTTTTCTTTCTGTAGAAGTGGGATATCCAGATTCTGATGGATTGATTGTTTGGAAAGGCTCTAGTAGAGCCTATAATGGTAACTTAAATGCGTTTTCGAAAAATACCAGTAGAGATGGAAAAGAGATTGATGCCATTGTACCTGCTACATGGCAAGGTGAAGAGCTGTATAATACTACTTTTGTTTTTGATTTTGTAAAAAACAATAAAACAAGTATTATAAAAATCCGACAAGCTTTTTCTTTAATTAAGGATTACATTATCTATACCGAAGATTTTTCATTTAAAGATAATAAAGCAGATTTTCGAACCCCAGAGTTACTGATAAAAACAGCCATAAAGATTATTGGCGAAAATTAAAACCATTTAATATTATCATCATGCCTATAAACGAAACACTTAAACTAGAAGGAACGAAGTTAGTTCCAATAAATAGATTTAATTTAGAACCAGCTAAGCCGAGTAATTCTTTTGCGACAGACTTAGCACTAAGCCCTGCCATTTTTACGGTAGTAGAACACCCTATCATTCGGTCGATTAATTTAATGCCTTTGGTAGTTGATCCCATTAATATTATTGAATATTTTCCGTTGATAAATAATTCGGAACCCATTACTGAAGGAACTGTAATGGAAGCTTACCAAAATGACAACCTACATTTTACGTTCCCAGTTATTGAACTTCTGCCCTTACAAAATACTATATTTTATTATGAAGAGGTCTTAGATAAAGAGGGAAAAGTGCATGGCTATTTTGGGACGGTTAGTTTAAGTTATCAAATAAAGGATGCAGCGCAAAACATTAAATTGAATTTAAAAGAAGTAGTATTAAATTTAAAAGTGCGTGATGAAATTATTAAGATATCGGGGACTATTAATGCAGATGCTAAAGAAATTTATTTTCAACTGAAAGACGAGGCTGTAAAAATAGCTTTTCTAAATTTAGTCAGCAACATAAATGAATTAAAATGTAGTGTTGAATTATATTTCGAGTTTAAAGGCTATTCTAAATCGCAAAAAAAAATGGTGATTGCCAAAAGAGATTTTTCAAATTTAATTGGGATCCCTATTTTTAATAGAAGATTACCTGACTTTAAACTATCAGCGCTTCCAGAACAATCTATTTTGTCTGAGCCGCTATTTCTTAAAGAAGTTCCAACCACTAGCAGCATCTCGGCTAGTGCATTAGATGATAACCAACCAGAAAGCAAATTGCATGCAAGCTTGCAAGAAGAATTTATAAAAAGTACTTTTATATTAAAAGTTTCAAGAGTTATAAATTATCCATTGGTACAATCGCTTGATAATACCAAAAGCTTATACAAAACCATCAGTGGGGGATTTACGAACAATCCGTTTAACCTAAATGATAATTTTTCACAATTTCAGCAAATTTTTGTACCTGGAGTCAATTTTGATAAATTATCAATTTACAAATCTGCAGTGCAGCCTAACACATTTTTATTGATAGCAAAGAAATATTACATTGCTAGAACAAACGATACAATGAAACCTTGCATCACTACAGTTTTTCATGCAGTAGAGGAAGGTACAAGTTTGAGTGAAGATATTTCGAAAATTAGTTTCCAATTTGCCATTGGCCCTGATTTATCTAATTTTGATTTGGCGAAGCTCAAAATAGACTTGCTTAATAATAATTTTTTGGATGCAGCGGTAACTAATTCGATTGATAATATCCAATTTCTTTATCCAAATGATGTTGAGGCTGCATATGAAATAAGTGGCAATCATTTTTTACAAACGGCAGAGATTTCTACCGACGGAAAATATTTCAATTTTATGTTAACTACTACAAATTTGAATACTGCAAGTTTATTGATTAATGCTTTAAATAATTCCATTTCTCAATATGCTAATTTAAATTTCAGACATAAAGAAATAAAAGATTCTTGTACTATAGATTTGAATATTGAAAAAACTATTGGGGAATTATTAACAGCAATTATTGACAATGATAACAAGACAATCAAATTTGAAAATAAATCACTTTCGAAATGTAAACTCAATGGTATTTTATGCATATTTGAAAATAATAGGGTAAATTTTAACAGCACTTTATTCAATAAATTTCCACTATTAACAATTGGTAAGCTTGGCGAAATAAAGCTAAATGATTTTGCACCTAGCAATTTGGCTGATAATGTCAAGAAGATATATTGTGATTTTGATAGTATTGAAGACATAAGTGCAGAATTTGAACAAATCGTTTCAAAAACAACAAACTATAATCGGTATATACAAATTCAAATACAAAAGCAACATCAAAAAGTTAATAAAATTCAATTAGAGCTTTTAGTATTCGAAACTGGAAACACTTTTGGTTTTGAAAAAATAAAATCTACTTTTTCCATTCCTATCTTATTCAACTTCATAATTAAAAATAGCCAAATTCTAAATACGCAGATTTCATATAAAATAAAATACTTTGATGTAAATGATAATATAATTAAAATTAAAGAAGATAATTTTAATTATTCAAGTTCCTCAATTATAAGAATTCTCAAGCATAATTTGTAGTGCAATTCTCGATACTTTTTCTAGCCCAGCAAATTGGAGTTTCAGGTAATAATTTTTTTTGATATTTATAGATTATAGGTTACAGTAGAATAAGTTTGTTTTTTAATTTTTTTAAAATTAGTTATCGTTTTTTCTGTATATTCAACCAACCAATGGCCAAAACTATAGCCCCTATATTGTTTTGTTTTACACTCTTGCTCGCATATAATGTACATGCACAACAGCCTGCCTACACCTACTACAGCATACGGGAGGGATTACCATCCAACGATATTTACAATTGTGTAGAAGATAAAAAAGGCTTTTTGTGGATAGCTACTGAAAATGGCGTATCCAAATTTGATGGAAAAAATTTTAAGAATTATTCTACCGTGCAAGGCCTGCCAGATAATGATGTACTTACGGTGGAGCTTGATAGTGCAGGAGTCATTTGGGTAATGCCTTTTCAACGAAACCCTGCTTATTACGATGAAAAGAAAGATAGGTTTATAAATAGTACCATTGACAAAGAGTTAAGTAAAGTAGATTTTGGAAATGTAAATACGTTTAATGCCCTCTCTGGTGGGGGTATGGGTTTTTGTAATAACAAAGGGCAAGTTTTTATTTACAAAAATAAAAAATGTACTGTCATTAATTTGCTTCAAAGGGTAAAATTTATTTCGGCTTCACGTATTGTTGATTTAAAAGACAATCATTATTTGTTTGTTTCCAACGATTCGTTGAGGGTGTTTTTTGATGGGAAATTTATAAAGCAAACAGCACTCAATAGGATGGCAAAGCAAACGGCATTTGTAAACAATAATTTGTATATAGCTGATTCTGCTACGCTTGTAAAAATAGCAATCTTGCCCGACGGTGCTATCGGAAAAATTGTAGAAAGTAAACTACCTTTTGTTATACGGGCTTTAAATTTTACCCGAAAACAAATTGCTATTTCTTCTAGTAATGGCAATGTTTATTTTGCGGATACAGCCACACTTTCTTTTAGCCAACAAGCTTTTTCCTTTAATAGTTTTCCACGACATGTAACGGAAGATAATGCTAGAAATACTTGGATATGTACCAAGGAAAGTGGAATAGTAAGGTACCAGCAAAAAGGGATACTAACCGTAAGTAACGAAGCTTTTCTACGAAATTTTAATACCATTTCTTTTTTGAACGATAAGATAGCAGTTGGCACCAACGATGGACAAATTTTTTTATACAACGGGCCTTATAATCATAAAGCTATATCCTTAAATGATGATAAGAGTTATGTGAGCTGGGTAAGAAAAACGAAGCAAACAAAAAGCGGATTAGTCATTGGCTCAGAGGGGGGGCTATTTTTATTGACAAATAGTTTAGAAAAAATAGCTTTGTTTGATGTAAAGAAAAATATTGCCAGTAAAGATTTTATTATCGTAAATGATACGATCCTTTATGCTGGAAACAGTGCATTGGTAAGTAGAATAAATTTAAACAATTTAAAACTTACACATAGCTTGAGGTTACGTGTTACAGCACTAGAAGCTATAACTGATGAACATATATATGTAGGATCTAATACCGGGTTGTATAAATGGGAATCACACGAAACATTAAAGAATTTCGGGTTAAAAAATCCTTTACTCTCCACCAGAGTAAGCTCCCTTGAATATAACAAAACGGATAATATTTTATGGGTTGGGTTAGCTACTGATTCTTTGGTGGCTTTGCAAAACGATAAGATTGTAGCAGTAATTCCGTTGGGAGCAAAATTACCGGGCAATATTGCTAGAACTTTATATAGTACAAAAAAGGGAATAGTATGGGTGGGTACCAATTTATCGCTTGGTAGAATTGAGTATAAAATGGTGGGTGAAAAGCTGGTTTATAAAATAGCTGTTTTTACAACTGCCGATGGTATAGCAGGTAAACAAATTAATGATATTGATGAAAGAAACGATACGATTTATATAGCTACTACAAGCGGCATCAGTATCATTCCATCTACACTTAATTTTGCAGTACCCAATATCCCTGTTTTTATTACAAGTATAAAAATAGACAATGTTAATACTGTTTTAAGCAATGAATATATGTTGGATTATGAGCAACAAAATATAACCCTATCATTTGCCACAGCAGATCTAGGCTCTACAACAGAAAGGATTTATGAATACAGAATAAATAACGGCTATTGGAATACCACACAAATAGAAAAAATAGAATTGTACCAATTGGGCGCTGGTACACATAAGGTTCAAATTAGGGCAATAAACCGGGACGGTCTGCCATCCAGTAAAGTGGAGGTCGTAACTTTTACAATAAAAACCCCTTTAAGGAAAAACCCTTGGTTTTGGGCACTCGTAGGATTGGTATTAGGAGGGATAATTTTCTATTTTACGCAAAAATCAAATAAGGTCAAAAGAGAACGCAGTGTACAAAAACTGCTTGTAGAAAAAAAACTTTCGGAACTCGAATTGAGGGCTTTAAAAGCACAGATAAACCCACACTTTGTTTTTAATTGCCTCAACTCTATTAAATTTCTTAACCATCAAAAACGATTTGCTGAAACAGATATTTACTTAGATAAATTTTCTTACCTACTTCGAAAAACGTTGGACTTTTCTGGCTTGCAAAAAATAACTTTAGAAGAAGAATTGGCCTACAGTAAAAATTATTTGGAATTGGAAAAACTACGACTAGGAGAAAAATTAAATTACGAAATTAAAGTAGATAAAGAAATTGATGCTACAGCGGTATTGGTTCCTCCAATGCTTTTTCAACCATATTTAGAAAATGCAATAAAGCATGGCATAAGGCATTTGAAAGGAGTGGATGGCAAAGTTTCAATAGAAATAAAGCAAATTGAAAATAGTATTTTATGTATTATTAGTGACAATGGAGTAGGAATTGAAAATGCAAGGATATTGAACGCAAAAGACAATCCCAATCACCACTCGCTTGGCACCACATTACAACAACGCAGAGCAGATTTATACGATGTAGCAGTGAGCACTGCTTATGGCGAAAATGGAATTGGAACAAAAATAACACTTACTTTACAAAACGAACATTGCATATGAGTAATCTGAAAAATGTAAAAACAATTTTGGTCGATGACGAGTTGAATAATTTAAATTTTTTGCAAGCATTAATAAAAGAAAATTGTTCATCGTTAGAGATAATTGAAACAGCCAGTAATGCCAATGATGGATTGCTTATGATACAAGAGTTGCAGCCGCAATTGGTTTTTATGGATATTGATATGCCAGGCATGACAGGTTTTGAAGTATTAAAAAAATTAGAACCGCTTAGCTTTGAAGTTATTTTTGTGACAGCATACAATCAATATGCTATGGACGCTTTTGAATTTAACGCAGTGGCCTATATTACAAAACCTATTGTTACCGAGAAACTAATAGCCGCAGTGGAAAAAGCTTGCATTCGTATTGAAGAGAAAAAATACACCCAACATATTTTTTCGTTGTTGGAAAATGTTCAACAAAAGAATAGTTCAGACAAAATTGCCTTGCCTACCATGCAAGGCTTACAGTTTGTAAAACTTGCCCAAATTTGTTATGCCGAAAGCAGTGGCAATTATACAAACTTCCATTTGATAGATAATGCCAAAATAATGGTGAGCCGCCAATTGGGCGAATATGAAAAATTGCTACCAACAGATATGTTTGTGCGCATACACGATAAACACATTATAAACCTTACCTGTATTCAAGAGTATATAAAAGGCAGCGGTGGAGAAGTTGTGTTGGAAAATGGCGCACGAATTACCGTAGCCGCAAGGCGAAAAGATGAGTTGCTCAGTAGGTTTGAAAAATGGCTGCGAAAAGCACCTGCCCAAACCCCTATGCAAGAGGGGCTTAAGCGGAAATAGCGGCCAATAATTATCCAAACTATTTTTCTTTATTACATTTTTAATTGCTCAGCATCTTGATGTATATTCCATCCTGAGTCTAACATCTATCATCTAACATCTCTTTACGCTTATACAAAATCCCCTTACGCTTATACATTCATGCTTTTCTAGTAATATTTTCTTTTTCATCTTTATGTTGAGAAATGAAATATCAAAACTACATACTCGCATTTATCTTTTCTACCTGCTTGTTTTTAAGCGAATGCGCTTATACACAACAACCGCTTAATCAAATAAATATTTCTAGCTTTTCCGTAAAAAATAAATTGCCAGCCGATGTAAGTACCTGGGGAAATATACCTGCAAGTATAGTGTTGGTAGCACAAAAATTACCACAAGCACAATTGAAGGATGTAAAATTGGTTTTGCAAATTAAACAAGCAGGAACGAAAATTTGTGGTAATACAGCACAAGCAACTGCCACAATGGATGTTTTTGATGTAAGAAATTTTTCTGCCAATGAATTGTTGGGATTGCTTTCTCAATGCCCAAGGCTTACTACCAATATGTATACTTTGTGTGTGCAATTTTTTAATATTGATAACTATCCCATTAGCAGAGAATTTTGCAAAGAATTTATGGTGGGAGATGCAGTACAATCTTATAGTGCGCCTCAAAATAGTGCGCCTTCTAACGAGAAAAAGTTTGAAGAAGCGACGCTAAAAGCACCACTTACATTTAGGTGGATACCTGTATTACCAAAACCCAAAGACCCCGTAATGTATAAGCTGCGTGTATGGCAGCTTATGCAGGGGCAAACAGGTACGCAAGCCATGAAATCGAATGAACCTATTATAGAAAAAGAAGTAACAAATATTAACCAAGCTATTGTGACAAACCTGATTGCTGAGCCATGTAAACCTCCATACCTGTTTGATTTTGTATGGAATGTGCAAGCATTGGATAAAGAAGGAAAGCCTATAGGAAGAAACATGGGTACAAGTGAATTGTATATGTTTAAAATAAAATTTTCATCACCTTAAAATTGATGCCTATAAAAAATGTTTATCTTAAAAATTACTTACTAAAAAACTAAACTTTTTAATAAATCTTTAAAACAACTGCCATGAATCAATTTAAAAAACTCTTACTCTTACTAATGTGCTTTGCGTCTTTTACTGCAAAGGCACAGCCGGGAAGCGCACAAATAAGTATTTTAAACTTTACCGTAAAACAAAAATTACCTGCAGATGTAAGTACTTGGAACAGCGTACCAGCAAGCGTTTTGTTGGTAGCAAAGTATATGGGGCAAGGTAATGTTGTAGGTTCAAAATTGGTATTGCAAATAAAAAAGGGTAGTGCTAGGGTATGTGGAAACGATATGCAATCGGCCACTTTTTTAGATGCTTTTCAAACCAGAAATTTTAGTGCCAATGAGTTAACGGGTGCGTTTACAAATTGCCCCAAACTTAGCCCTGGCAGTTACACATTGTGTGCCCAATTTTTTGGGGAGGAAAGAAAAGAAAAAAGTGCAGAAACCTGTAGGGTATTTACCATAGAAGATGAAGTGCAAGTGCAGGAGTCGTACAGCCCTCCTCAAAATATTACGCCGGGAATTGGAAAAATATTTAGACCGTCAGAAATAAGTGGGGCTGTAAATTTTAGATGGACACCGCTGGTGCCCAAACCAAAAGAGCAAGTAACCTATAAATTAAGGGTGTGGCAATTAATGCAAGGGCAAAATAGTACACAAGCCATGCGCACCAACCAGCCAATCGTAACCAAAGATGTGGACAATATTACGCAAGCCATTGTTACCAATATTTACACCGGGCCATGTAGGCCTCCTTATTTGTGCGATTATGTATGGAATGTACAAGCAGTAGATAAAAATGGAAAAGCACTTGGTACAAACAATGGTACAAGCGAATTAAGTTCCTTTACTGTGAGCGATGATGAAAATATTACTGGGCCAACATTAGTAGCACCAGCTGATGGCAAGGCGTTTGCCTCAAAGGATATGACCAGCCCTATACAATTTAGGTGGACCCCATTGGTGCCTAAACCACAACAACCCGTTACCTACCGCCTAAGGGTGTGGCAATTGATGCAGGGCGAAACCGGAGCGCAAGTCATGCGAGAGCGCAAACCCATTGTAACAAAAGATGTAGCAGATATAACTGAAGCGAGTGTTTCAGGAATTTACACAGGCCCATGCCGGCCGCCTTACTTGTGTGATTATGTGTGGCAAGTACAAGCTTTGGATAGGACGGGTAGACCCATAGGAGAGGTTGAGGGTAACTGCGAACTTTGGTCATTTAAAATTGCAGAAGACGCAGCAATTAGCGGACCAACATTGGTAGCACCTGTTGATGGGAAATCATTTACACCCAATGACATGTCCAGCCCTGTACAATTTAGGTGGACCCCATTGGTACCTAAACCACAAGAACCCGTTACCTATCGTTTAAGGGTATGGCAATTGATGCAAGGCCAAAATAGCACTCAAGCTATGCGTACCAATAAACCTATTGTAACAAAAGATGTAGCAGATATAGCTGAAGCCAGCGTTTCTGGAATTTATACTGGCCCTTGCCGCCCTCCTTATTTATGCGATTATGTTTGGCAAGTACAAGCGTTAGATAAAGCGGGAAAGCCAACAGGCAGTGACGAAGGAAAAAGCGAGGCTTGGAGTTTTAAAGTTCAAAATAATATTGATATACAGATAGATAGTTTAAAAGTAGGTTGTTGTATAAATGGCAAACAATCTATTTATTTGAAAATAAAAAACAACCTGGGTACAAGTGTAAACATTGTAGCCGTTAAATACAAAGTAAATGGGGTAGGTGCGTCTATTAATCTTATACCCATTGCACCTCCACTTACACAATTAGTGGCAGGTAATGGTACAGTAGTTTTTACATCTTCTATAAATTGTATTGATGCAGCAAATTTTTTAAAGTTTTTGGTAGATGCAGAAGATGTGGCTGATCCAGATAATAAAGAAACTGAGGTAAAAAGCGATACCCTTACATGCAGATGTGACGCTTGCGATGAAAAGAATTTCTCGCTTACAGCGCCCACACCATCGCAAATAAATTTTGCAAATAATATTTTATCGTTTTCACAACCGCTCACAATTGTTTCTGTAAAACCGGTTAAAAGCATAAAAGCAGAACTGGTTTATTTTGAAATGATACCAGAGAATGATTATTGTATTCCTTGTAACAAAGATGCAGCTACTTATGGTCATTTTACAAACGGTACAAATAGTATGGAATGGAATACAGTTAACAGCCCTCAGAATTTTAATATTACTACGCCACAAATGACGCCTTGCTGTAGTGCCGTATTTAGATGGTGCATCCGATACAAAATAGAATTTAAAGATTGTACTACTTGTAACAAATTGGTTTGTTATGAGAAGAGGAAGGAAGGGTGCGATAAAGTACTAGATCATAAATAAATAAAACTTTAACTGTAAAACTATTGTGATGAAAAAATTAATAATTCTTATACTACTATTTATATCTTACAGCGTAAGTATAAATGCACAAGTAGCCTCGGCTTGTTGCCCAGAGTTTGTTTTGAAATTTAAAAGAGATGCAGACTGTTTAAAAAACGGGCCTTGTGCATCTGCCAATGGAGAAAGCAACTTTACAGCGAGTATGTGCAAATACAGCACCAATACTTTTTTAGTAACACCCAATATACTTGGATATAGTTATGCTTGGACAGTTACCGGAGGCACCTTTACCCCATCTGGTTTAACAACAGCTACAACCAACCCTGCTACCATAACATGGGGAGGTAATGGCAGCGGAACCATAACGGTAACTATTACAAGCGCCGACGGTAAATGCGTAAAAACAATCAAAGAAAATGTTTGTTTAAGAGATGCCCCAAAAGCACTATTTACTTTTACTCCTAACAATGCTTGTGCAGGCACAATAATAAATTTTTCCAATGCATCTACTGGCGGAGTAGCAGTATCTTGGAATTTTGGGGATGGAGCCACTGCGGGTAATGTAAACAATCCGACACATATTTATGCTGCCGCTGGCACCTACAATGTAACCATTACGGTTTACAGCGACACAATTCCATGTTTCCCAGGCACACCGGGTCCTGTAGGAGGTCTTACTCGAGCTTGTTGTGGTTGTATTTCTACTTATACATTTCCGGTTACGGTTATTGCAGGAATTCCATTGTCTATTATTCCGAAAGAATGTGTCAACCAATGTTTATGTCTTGGGGATACCGCTGAGTATTGCGCAACAAAAATTTGTGCCCCATATAATTGGACAGTAACAGGTGGTACCATAATTTCTGGTGCTGGTACCTCTTGCATAAAAGTAAAATGGACAGGCCCTTACCCTACATCTATTCAATTAGTACAACCGGGTTGTGGCAACCCTTGTAACGATACTTCAAGATTAAACGTTCCTGTTTTAGTTTCGGGTATTCCTATTATGCCAAATACTACTACTGTTTGTCAAAATAGTTTTCAAACATACTCATTGCCTGCAATGCCTGGTGCATTCTATAATTGGAGTGTTATAGGTGGAACTATTATTGGTGTAAATCAAAACACGCCAAGCATAACTGTTAATTGGGGAATTGGTACAAGTGGAACTGTAAATTGTACCTATAATAATCCGTTAAAACCTGGTTGCGATGGTACTACTTCTTTAACCGTTGCTATTAAACCTGTTTTAAAAATAAATGGCCCAACACAAACTTGCGAAGGCTGTGGTATTACTTTATTTACAGGAAGTTTGCCAGTAACATGGACTGGTCCAGCAGGTGTAACTTTTTCACCAATTACAGGGCCCTTTACCTTAGTAAATTTTCCAGTAACAGGAGTTTTATCTACCTATACCATTACGGCAACATCTACTGCTTTTTGTAATTCGCCACAAACACATACAGTGGTTGTTGCACCAAAACCAGTGTTGACAATAACACCATCAACTGTACAAACCTGCCCAGGCACACCAATAAAATTTGTAGCTACCTCCACTGTAACAACTGGTAATATTAATTGGGTATTGCCAGCCGGAGCTACTATGGTTGCCAATACAGGTATTCAATTGGATACTGCAGTAATTCAATTTACTACATTACCAGCTACCGTAACTGCCGAACAACTTTGTGAATTTAATTTAAATTGCTCAAAAGGTACGGCGAGTGCTACTGTAACAAAACCGCCTGTACCAATTATTGTACCAGCGGGTAATCCATGTATAGATCAAACAGTAACGTATACACTGAGTAATGCAGTGCCAGGTGTTGTTTATACTTGGGCAATTTCGAGTACATTAGGTACAATAACATCAGGCCAGGGCACATCAAGTATTCAAATACAATGGCATGGTGGTAGTCCTAATACTGCTACTCTAACAGTAAGTAATTGTAGTGGCCCAACATTGCTACCATTAAATATTACCGTTACAATACCCGTTTTTCCAACCATTTCGGTTAGCGGAACTTGTATAAAAACGGGTATTACCTTAACCTCAAGTTTAGCTGGACCACATTTATGGAATACGGGTGCTACTACTCAAAGTATAACTGTATTTGCACCTGGCACTTATTGCGATACAATAAATCCTGGAGGATTGGGTAGTTGTAAACAATATAAATGCATAACAATACCACCTAATCCTTATTGGGTTAAAATTATTCCACCTTGTAGTGTGGCTTCTTGTAATCCTAATTCGTTAAGTGTATTACTAACGGTAGCTACTAATATTGGTGCTCCTACAAATTGCAAATGGATGTTTGATGCTGCTGGTGGACCAGTTAGTTTTGTTCAAATATCTGCATCTTGCGGTAACATTACTGCTACGGCACTTGGTTCTTATTTTTTAATAATGACTGATGCCAATGGATGTATAGATTCATCTAATATTATTAGAATACCGCAAGACATAAATATTTGTTGTGCTACACCAGCTTGTAATGCACTTAATGGCGTTAATTTTAATTTTACACATAGCGGTTGCCAACCTACAACATTTACGGGATCTCCATTGGTATTGCCACCTGGTTGGATAACAGGAACTTTACACCCAACCATTTGTTATGGAGATGGCACCAGCGATGATTTTATTAGTTTAAATACAACACATCAATATGCCGTAGCAAATTCGTACCAGGTTTGTGTTGTACAAAAAGTTGTAAAAATTAGTACCAATGATACCTGTTGTATTACCACTTGCAAGCAAGTAATTATACCAGTAGTTACCAATATACTTGCATCTTACAATTGCAATACAGGTAAATTAACGGTATTGGATAACTCTACCTTCTATCCTAATTCTACAGGTGCAGTAGTCTCTTGGTCGTACAGTGGTCCATTCACTGGTAGTTTTATTAATACGCCAAATCAAACACAAGTTATCACACCCACTGCATCGGGTACTTATACAGTAACACTTATGGTTACACTGGCTGGTTGTACATCAACGGCTACAGCCACTGTTGTTGTTGTTTTACCAAATTGTAGCATTACTGCTACACTAAACCCAAGTTGCGACGGCGTTCCGGTACTTTTTTCTGCAACTGCAGGTTTGGTATCGCATTACTGGCAATTTGGAGATGGTAAGTTTTCGTATGCACCAACACCACAACATACCTATGCAGGTCCTAATAATTATACAGTTATTTTAACAGCTAGTACACCAGATGGTTGTTTGGTATCTTGTACTACATCAGTTAATATTCAACCAAAACCAATAGTAACATTAACACCAAAAATTTCTACCGTTTGCCCAAATACGCCCGTTACTTTAACTGTTAATATGAATTTGAATGGCAATACCATGTGCACATCATACAACTTGCAATGGTACAACAATGGTGTAGCCTATGGAGCGCCTGTTTTGGTGAGTTCGTTTCCAGTAAATTTATCTGTAAACAATTATGGGAATTATTATGCCGTATTAACAGGCAGTAATGCAGGATGCAATTGTGTAATTACTACAGACACAGCACTGGTAAAATGGTATCCAAAACCTATTGCAAAAATAAAAGGCAACTCTTCTTTATGTTTAGTGAGTGGTACAGGTACCTTGGCATTGTCAAATACTGTAGGTACATATACTACCTATAATTGGTCGAGTAGCAATCCGGGCAATATAACATTTAGCCCATTAAATGTGCCAGCCACAACGGCAACAATAACAATTGCCGGAGGCCCATTCCAAATATATTTAGAGGTAATAGATTCAAATGGATGTAAGGCGTACGATACGTTGTGTATTTATGTAAAAAATAGTCCAACGGCATTCATAAATCCACCAGGAGGAACCTTATGCGCAGGCAACAGCTATACGCTAACTGCAACGCCCACACCGCTTACGGCCCCACCTGCAGGTTATAATTATTTATGGAACAATACCGCTTCTACACAAACGATTAATGCGTCTGCCGCAGGTGTATATTATGCCTTTGTTACAGATTTAAATACTGGCTGTTCTGCAGTTACAAATGCAATAACAATAAACAAAATGCCAGATCTAAGTTTGTTCCCAAGTTGCTGCGATACCATTTGTAGCGATGCTCTATTAAATATAGCTGTTCCTTTACCGTTAGCACCAGGCGAAAATATATGTACAAAGTATGGTATTGTATGGCTAGATAATGGTGTGCCATTAAGCACACAACCTATTCCATGTAATATTTTAAACACAGCTAATCTTGTACCATTGTTGGGTATGCACAACTTATCCATCGTCGTTACTTTAAATGGATGTACCGATACAAGCAACGTATTTAACTTATACATCAAAGATTGTAGTTGCGATTGTAAAGAAAGCCATTGGGGAGATATAATCTTAACACAAGGGGAGAATTTGCCAGTTGCAAAAAACAACAAAGCCAATGTGCCTGCAGCTTTAACACTTGAGTGTAAAAACCAAACGCCTTATGTATTGGAATGCAACAAGCCCTTCACCATTAATGCAAATTACATTTGTAAAGACACAGCTTGTCCAAGCAAAGTAACTTATGTATTAACTCCACCAGTTGGTTTACCAATAGCGGGCAATGTAGCATTTACCTATACCCCTACGTTAAGCGGTACATATACTTTGATGTTGTACGGATGGTGTAATAATATTAAATGCGATAGTTGCTTAATAACCTTTGTTGTAAAATGCGACAGTATTCCTACCGATTGCTGCAAAGGAAGTTCTTGGAAAGAAGCGCCTTACTATTACTTTGCTGGTCCAGCAAATCCTAAGCCAATAAAAATAGATTGCACAAAAGAAACCGTTGTTGTAATTACTGGAAATGATTGTAAAAAACCTTTGGTAGTTGGCGCCAACATACTATGCCCTACGGCAGATTGTACCAGTGCAGATTCTGTTTTTGTATATAATAATTTAAACAATATTGTATTAAGCGGCCCTGCACCATTATCCATTATTGGTTTACCAAACGGCAGTTATACAGTTGTGATAAATGGATATTGTGGCGGCAAACTTTGCTTAACCTGCAAATTCTTTATTAAAGTAGATTGTAAAGCGTGTGAGTGTAATCCTAAAGAACCATTAAGCCTTCAATTATCAATAAATGGAAAAATTAAAAAGATAGATTGTGGTGCAAATTTAGGAGTACTCAATTGTAAAGACAATATTGTGTTAGATGGATCTTATACTTGCAATCCTAAAGATTGCCCTGCAAAACTTACCTATACTTTAAATGGGCCAGGCGGGGTTGTAAATGGGGTACTGCCATTAAATCTAAATTCACTTGCGCCAGGTAGCTATAGTATTTTAATACAAGCGTATTGCAATGGAATACTATGCAAGGAATGTAAGTTAACATTCACTGTAGAGTGTGACAAACCTTGCTGCCCTTATGTGATAACCGTTAAGCCAAAAGATCCTACCTATGTTGCAGGCACTGGCTCCACCATTGTAAGCAATAATTATGCGATTACCATTCCTGCTGCTGCAAATATTACAGAAGTAAGGGCCAATGTGGTAAGCTATACAATTGATGATGACTTTAAAGGAGATTGTATGAAGTGTGTGAACCTTCCGTTTACATGGGCAAGCACATCTACAGCTACAAACATAAATACGGCACCACCAAAAATAACCATGTATGGCGGAGCTACAGTTCCATCCTTTAATGGTAGTGGTGCAGGGGCATACCAAAACCCAAGGGAAATAATATGGAACAATGGTACAAACCTAAACAGCCCTAATATTACCAACATTGGCATGAGCTTTATATTGCCTCCTACACCAGCCATCGATTGCTGTAAATTAAAAGGGAAAATTTGTGTGAAGTTTACATTTAGAGATGATAAATGTAATGAATGTGAAGTGATAGGGTGTTTTGATTTTGTGATAAAGAAATAATAAATTCAAGTGCGCAAATGCAAAACAGGGTTCGTATATTTACGTACCCTGTTTTTTTATTGTCACAAAATCATAAATGGAAAATCATAAACTTATCCTATTTACAGTATCGCTTTTTTTTTATTTTGCCTCATATTCTCAAATAGATTTTAATAAATACAGTATTACCGTTGTAGGACAAGATGAAGGTCTGAGCCAAGGTAGTAATTATTTTAGACACGAAGATAGCCGTGGGTTTATGTGGATTACAAGTGCCGATGCTATAAATCGCTATGATGGAAGCCATGTAAAAGTGTACAACCTTAATAAGTATTTTAAAAACTGTCCAAACCTACAACAAGGCTATGGCTTTGCAGAAGATGCTGAAAGTAATATTTACATAGGTAGCGAACGGGGCTTATACATATATAACCATAACACCGATAAATTTACTTTGCAAAAGGTATTTAAAGCACCCGATGAAATTACGATGCCTTTTGCTTTTAAAAACAATAAGGTATGGTGCTTTAACAGGTATTACCAACTCGCTACTTATGATGTAAAAACAAAGCAAACAGTACTAGAAGCTAATGTAAAGTTAGACACGATAAAATCAATTCATGTTTACCAAGATAATATTAATGTATTTTATTTTAGGCTTCCCACAATGGATAATAAAGGTATTATTTGGCTAGCAGGTAAAAATAAAATAGCTAAATATGAAATAGTTACTAAAACTGTAACGTATCCCGTATTTACAGATGCTAGCCAAACTATTGAACAAATTTATACAACCAATTTTGACACAGTAAATAATATTTTAAATATTGGATGCGAAAAAGGTCTATTACAATATCATGCAAATACCAATACTTCAATAATAATAACACATATTGAGAATATTAAATTGGGCGATGTTTATTCGCTTGCCAATACAAATAACACTATTGCTTTTAATTCTACTGCAGGTATTTGCATTGGCGATAATAATTTTAATAAACACCAATGGTTAAAACTTAAAGGCAATTTGTCTATTAAGCAATTTATAAATTATTCGTTTGATAAACTGGGCCGCCTTTGGACAACAGACGATGGTAAGGGTCAAAAAATATTTAGTTTTAGAGAAAAGCTTTTTCATAAAATACCTGATGATAATGAGACCTATAGCTTTATTAAGTATAATGGTGTAGGCTCAATTGCAGAGGCTCCGAATAGAGATATAATATTTGGTGTAGGATGGGCATTGAACAAAACTGATAATACTTTGTATGCTAATAAAATTGGAATAGAGAATTTTTTTACAAATTATACTGGCATTACAGATAAACAAAATAAAGGAATTTGGTATTTGGCAACAATTAGTGCGAATGAAATCCAACTTGTATTTGTAGATTGCCTTAATAAACGTAAAATATACACAATAAATGAAGTTACTACTGGTACCCTACAAGACTTTGCGCCTTTAAAAAATGGCCAGTTTTTATTAAGCACATCAAACGGTTTATACTGGTTTACTCCACAAAATAAGATTTTAACTATTGCTAATAAAAAATCAAGTGCGTTTAAAATAAATACATTAAGTAAAAACCGATTGGCTATAAGTTATTTAAACGGCAGTATCCAATTATTCAGCCATACCAATAATACTATTACATTTATAAGAGAGATATTACCTGGCGTACAAAGTTTTTATTTACAAGAAAATACTTTAACAAAACAATATTGGGCAGGTACTAACAAAGGCATTTATTTATTAGATGAAAATTTTAATAAAGTAAAACATTTTGATGCAAACAATGGCCTTGCAGGCACATACATATACGGGCTATTACTTGATGATGACGGTAATGCATGGGCTAGTCACCAGCATGGCATGAGTAGTATAAATGCAACAACACAGCAAATAATTAATTACGATAAAAGCGATGGCATACAAGAGTGGGATTATAATAACCGTGCTTTTTTAAAGGCTAGCGATGGTACGTTGTATTTTGGCGGTGTAAATGGGGTAAATTATTTTAAGCCTCCATTAAAACGAAAAAGCTATTACAAGCCAGAAATATATATTGATGAAATTTTAGTAAATAGCAAAACCTTTTTACCAGACACAAGCGCTGATTTAATAAACACTTTGAACCTGGATTATAATCAAAATAATCTTTCATTTAGTTTATTTGTAGAAGATTTAGAAAATGCATCAACTCAAAAAATAATTTATAGAATTAAAGGGGTAAATCATCCTTGGAATTATTTGCCTAATAAAAGTATCATTAACTTTAGCAGTTTAGCACCAGGAAACTATACATTGGAATTAGGGATTTTAGATAAATTTGATAGCAAGCAAATAGTGCAAAAAGTAATTGAAATCAATATTGCATCGCCTATTTATGGCAAAGTTTGGTTTTGGTTATTATTAGGAATACTTACTTCCGCAATATTCTTTTGGTTAATAAACAAAAGAAAAATAAATTCCCAGAGAAGGATATTTAAACAACAATTGGCATTGGAACAACAGCGAAATAAAATTACGGCAGACCTACACGATGATATTGGTGCTTCTCTTAGCAGCCTTCAGGTAAACAGTGCAGTGGCAAACCAGTTAATGGATAAAGATTTAGTGAGGGCAAAAGCAATAGTGCAAAAGCTGGAAATACAATCAGGAAAAATAGCAGAACAAATAGGCGATTTTATATGGAGTATGAAACCGGGTAAAGATGCATTTATTAGTATGAGTGCAAGAGTAAAAAACTTTGCTAACGAAATTTTAGGAGCTACTGATGTAAATTATGAAGTACATGTGGATACTTATTTTGATACAGAAATTACGGATGCCACTTTAAGAAAAAACATTGTACTCATAACAAAAGAAGCCATAAACAATGCAGCCAAATACAGTCAAGGAAATAATATTTTTATTAATTTTATAAATGAAAAAACATTATTAGTAATAACCGTGCAAGATGATGGTATTGGTTTTAATAAAGAGAATACCTCAGGTAACGGCATAGGTAATATGCAAAAGCGTGCATCTGAGTGTAACGGTACATTTACAATTACTTCTAATAATGTAGGTACTACTGTAAAATTGGTTTTACCTATTGTCCCTTAATTAAGGTACACACAAAGTTGTATAACCTACGTAATTTTATAAAATGGTAATACGTGTTTTTATATATGATGATAGTATGGAAAGAAGAGAAAGCTTAAAATCATTACTAAGCCTGCAGGATAATTTAAAATTTGTAGGGGAGGCAGATAATTGCACTGCTGTTATAAAAAATATGGACGACCATAACCCTCATGTGGTGTTAATGGATATAAATATGCCGGAAGCAGATGGTATAGAAGGATTGCAAAAAATAAAATCAACCTACCCCGAAATAAAAGTGCTGATGCAAACAGCCTTTGATGACAGCGAAAAAATTTTTACCAGTATTACAAATGGTGCCAATGGCTATATTTTAAAGAGCGATAAACCGCAACGCATTTTACAGGCAATAGAAGAAGTGTATGAAGGTGGTGCAGTAATGAACCCCGCCATTGCACAAAAAGTATTGGACTATTTTAGTAAAATAAAAACACAAAAAAGTCCACTAACCAATAAAGAAAACGAAGTGCTTATGTATTTATCCCAGGGCATGAGCTATAAAATGGTAGCAGATAAGCTAGGCGTAAGCTACTCTACCATTAATACCCATTCAAAAAGAATTTATCAAAAACTACACATCTCATCTTTAGGTGAAGCTATTGCCTACTACTACAAGAACCTTTAAGGTAATTAAAAAAATATTTTGTATCCCTAAATCTAACGACGTTGGATTTAGGGATTATTAGTTTTTATTTCTCCAATACTTTTATATCCGTTAAACAACGGTATAAAAACTAGTTAAACGCACATTGTTTTACAGAATCGTCCGTTGCACTTTTACATCAGCAACTGTATGTTGCTTTTTAAACATCCATTCTTGTAAATACCAAATTAACGGGGAAGCCGAAAACTGTAACTAGAGTAGGCAATAAAATTAATTTTATGAGAAAATATTTTTTAGCAGTATTTATTATTATAGGTAATTTTAGTACAGAGGCTCAGTTAGCTTTTACCTACAAGGCTGGCATACCAAGCAAAAATAAATTTGGTAGTAACTGGCCTATGATTTCACAAAATAGTGTGAGCAACACAATGGGAATAGATTATTACTTAACGCTTCAAAAAGATAAAATCCCCTTTTTAAAATTAAGTGCAGCTTATGTTATCTCTAAAATAGGGGCAGCGGAAGTAAAAGAATATGCAAGTCAAAATAAAATTGATTACAGTAAGTACAACCTAAGTAAATCAAGCTCAAGTGGTATGTTGGTTACTATAGGTGGCAGGTATGTATTTGATACAAAAGAAAAAGCTAAAACAGCAGTAGCTTTAGAATTGGAAGTTGGAGGATTTTTTGGTAATGGGCAGGCTATAATTTATAACACAGCCGCAGGGCAAACGTTAAAAACTATTGAAGGCAACAAAACAATGTTTGTATATAACCCTCATGTTGATTTTTATGGAAGAATTTCAAAGCATGTTACTTTAAAAATAATGGCCGGTTATTCTAATTTAACTGGCGTAAAAACCGGTGTGGGGGTAACAGTTTATAAAGGTGCTAACAAGGTACCACCGCCAAAAATTAAAGTAATCCCCCTGCCACAGCCTAAACCAGAGTGGTGATTTTTCTATATATAATTTATTCAAAAAATGAAAATTATGAAAAAGAAAATTTTTATGCCTATGCTTCTTAGCATTTTCATGTCTTTTGTATACGCTCAAAAAAATGATTACGCCATCCCTTTTTACAAATTGAAAGAAACAAAAGATAATTATTTTAAAGAACTGATTAAACAAAAAGGTAAAGAGGCTTTAGAAGGGGAGAATAGTGAATATAGAAATTATCAACGATGGCTTTCATTCTGGCAACCAAGAATAGCCCCAAATGGCAGCTACAAAACTTATACGGAAATAATGTATAACTACTACAAAAAAGAAAAAATAAACATCCAGCGAAGTTCTTCACCTGTAACAAATAATACTACCCCATGGAAAGAATTAGGTCCTTATAAAAAACCAACCCCTGGCTTAAGTAGTGTTGGTGGTGGAGATTTAGGAGTTGGGATAATAAAAGACATTGTTATAAACCGACAAAATACTAACAAAATTCTCGGCTGGTCTTTGGCTGGTGGATTATTTACAACAAACGATAAAGGGCTTCATTGGCAAAATGCTGGTTCAGATAATTGGCCAAGGTCGGGCTGTAGCAGTGCTGATTATTCGCCTGTTGATGAGAATACTTGGTATGCATGTTCAAACATTGGTGGTAGTTACTATAACAATAGTATAGGCATTGGTGGTGGTGTTTACAGAACTATCGATGCTGGACTTAGCTGGTCATTAATTGCAGACGCAACTTCATTTTCGTCTGGGGGATATAGTACAATAATAAATAAGATAGTTATTGATCCACTAAATGCTGCAAGAGCTTATATAGCCACAAATAGTGGTTTATACAGAAGCAATAATGTAACTTCTGCAATTCCGGTTTGGTCATTAATACATAATGGGTCGATTGATGATTTTGAATTTAGGACAAATAGCAGTAGTAATATAATAATTGTATGTAAAACCGAAATAAATTTTGTAGAGTATCACTCAATTGAAACCTCAATAAATAATGGTAATAATTGGAGTACTTTAACTCCATTTCCTGTTATTGGCGCTTCTGTTACCAACAGCATAGCAATTGAAACTTCAGATGCTGCACCAAATCAAATTTATTTGTTGCAAAAAACAACCGTAAGCACAACCAACTTTTATATTTACAATTTTTTATCCAATGCTTGGGTCTATAAAAGTACACTTAATTATCTAGCCGGAAATGTAGCTCTGGGAGTTTCAAATTTTAATGCATCAACTATTTATGTTAGTGATGGTATAGTCTTTTCTAAATCAACAAATGGGGGTACTACATTTATTCAACATGGCGCATCACCTGTAACTTCAACTAATCAGTTTCATGTTGATGTTGAATCTATAGTAACACCCCCTGCAAGTTGTACTACTTGTTCAAACGAAGTGTATATAACCACCCACGGGGGAATAAGTTATTCCAATGATGCTTGTAATAGTATTTATTCTCGTAGCGATGGATTAGGTATTGGCAACGGTAGTGCTTCAAATTCAGCCACTATGCCTTCTAAAATAATGATAGGGCTTGACCATGACGGCACTGTTATGAGTAGTGGTAGCTACAGCAATTCATGGGTTCCTGCTTGGGAGACAGTTTTTGGTGGAGATGGTATGCCACCTTTAATTGATTATTCAAATCCCAATTATGTATGGGCTGCTTATCAAAATGCCCCTCCTCAGCAACCTAGTGTTCACAACTTGTCTTCTACAGGCGGCGCAGCCAATTCATATTCGCCTACAGGCTTTTCAATCTCTAATGATTTTACTCCTAAAATTTATCAAAACCAAGTGCTTCCCGATATTGTTTATTGTAGAGAAGAGAATAATTTAGGGGGAAAACGCTATGAGAATCTTTATAGAATGACGAACAGGGGCGCTGCTAACGGGGTAAAGGAAAAAATATCTGATTTTAAAACTATTAATATTCCCCTTAAGCCCTGGCCTGAAGGATGCGACTTTGATTTTTGGATGTTTGATGTATTTCCAACATCTGATAAAGATATTGCTTATGTGTGCTTAAGCACTAACGGGACACTTAACTGTCCAACATGCATCCCACCAGCAGTTTGCCCTCCCGTACAAAGATGGTATAATAAAATTCTAAAAAACTCAAAGATGACGTATCCTGCACCAACTGTACGTAATAATTGGGTTGAGCTGGTATTGCCACTAGGCAGAATGGGCTGTTCTACTATTGCAAAAGATGATGTAAATCCAAATATATTCTACATTACTTTTAACACAGACAACTCGTCACAATACACTGAATTATTTAAAGCGGATTACACCAATACAGCTAGTCCAGTTTTTATTAATATTGGTGGAACTCCTGCAAGTGGAGGACTTCCAGTAGTGCCAATAAAATCGGTAGTAACCGAAAAAGGAAGCAATGGAGGGATTTATGTTGGAACAGATGTTGGTATTTTTTATTCCAATAATTCAATGCTTGATTTTACTGCAACTAACAATTCGCAATGGGTTAAGTTAGGTACTGGTCTTCCAAATATTCCAATTAATACAATGGAAATTAATTATGCAGTAAATAAAGTTCGGGTTTCTACAGGTGGTCGTGGTTTGTGGGAACATGATTTATATTGTACAGGTACTGCAACACCAAATTTTTCAATTAAAGGAATATTAGCTTCATCTTCTACAATTCCTCTTGTAAATTTTTCAAACAGTGAAATTATTACTATTGATGCTTCTAACACTACATGTGAATCTAAATATTATGTAGGCGTTTGGGAAACAGGCACAAATTGGTGGGAAAGAACT
>JANNGD010000237.1:0-3666 GCA_031380515.1 Ferruginibacter sp.
GATTGGGAGGATGGAAAGGATACGACTCTCAAGGTCCGCCAGGGGTTATATGTTTGAAAAAAGGACTCGATAGGTTTAATGCGATTATAGAAGGAATTAACATTGCTAAAGATATGTGTACAGGGTAGCTGCCGGCAGGCAAGTATGAGCCAATATTTGTGCGACTTTCAGAATTGAACCTGCCTTTGCCGCCAGGCAGGCTGAATACATTCTACCATGTTTACCTTCTAGAAAAGAAGGGATAAAAATGTGTTACCATTACACCAAATCGCATTCTCTTTAAAGGTTGTTTGCGGGTATCGAACCCTATTCTCCACTTTCACAGAGTAGCGCTTTACCATTAAGCTACAAACAACATTTTGTATAGTAGACAGGACTCGAACCTGCAGCCTCTCCGTTCCAAACGGAGTATCCGACCAACCGGAATACTACTATATTTTAAAGCGGTTCGTAAGGGAGTCGAACCCTTGTCGTCAGATAGACAATCTGTAATGTTAGCCGTTACACCAACGAACCCTAAGTAACCCGTACGATCCCGCAATTTTGCGGGAGAACTCCCGTATCATCAAGTAGAAAGCTGAATATCCTAACCGTTAGAAGAACGGATCATACTTTTTGAAAAAAGTTTAAAAAAAAGCGTCCCTGTTGCATCTCCCAGGGAGCGCTCTCATTCCTCCTCCTGCATATATTATTTTATCGCCTTCTTTTTATTAAAAGCTATTTCAATTGCTTTGTGAATTACAAATACTATTATTAAAAATTTCATTTTACATTTTTTATGTGTCAGACACCCAGTAATTCTTTTATATTTTGAATATTAAGCTTAGGGTGTCAGACACAAAAAAAGCCCAATCGTTTTTGTTTAGTACGATTGGGCTTTCTTTGAAATGTAAATATATCATTCACACTTTCGAAGTTTGCACAATCGTTTTTGATAATCATTTTTGTTCGAACCACTACAAAAAATAAAATATACATTGAGCGTAAATATGCCTGCACTACTCGGCAATAAATGGCGCATGTTGGTTTTACTTATTTGTTTGTTCAGTTGAAACATTATTTTATTTTATTTTTTTAAAATTTAATTTCTTATATTAAAAAACCCCGCTGTTGTAGGCGGGGCTTGAGTTATATTGAATTAGTTGTTTACTATTCATCTGCATAACATGCCCCGCTATTGTTATAGTCAGCCTTCGGCGAACTAAAGCAATTTGTTGTTTCAATATGTAGGTTTATTCGTAACATGTTTTGTTTCTTATTTTTGTTTTGCAATGCAAAGATGAATTTATTTTTTTGAAATCACCAAATTTATTTTTAATTTATTTTAAAAAATATTTCAACTCCTCAAAAATTATTTAGAAGTTGTATTCAATTTTTTCTATAAAAAACATAGAAATAAACTCCATAAGAAGGTGTAGGAATAGCTTTTAATCTTTCTTAGAAAAAAATAATCGAAGGTAAAATATTGGTTGCCTAAATAATTTTCCTCTCTTACTTAAACTACCCAATCCTTCTGTGAGTTGGTTGCCAATGAAACTAACTTCGCTTGCTTTTCTAATAATAAAATTACAAAAACGAGGCCATTGTGCAATGCGTAACAGCATTTTACTAACCTTGAATTCTTTCTCCATTTTTTGGTAAATAATTTTATCATATGCTTTATTAAAATCAGCCGAAAAATTATTTTCTTTAAAACAATTAATGATATGCGCTGCTGCCAAACGCCCACTCCGCACTGCATTTCCAATACCTTCGCCCGAAAATGGATCTATCAGCGAAGCCGCATCTCCAATCAATAAGAATCGATTGCCAGATAAGTTTCTCTTTTTACCTCCAAGGGGCAAACCAAAACCTTTTACTGTTTCCAATGGTTGGGCATCTTTAAACCTTTCTACAAGATTTGGATGTGTCGTTATTAAACGATGCATCAGCTCCTTCAGATTAATTTTCTTTTTTGCCACTTTACTGCTTAACATACCAATACCAATATTTGCTAATCCATCAGGCATCGGAAACATCCAAAAATAGCCAGGTGCTGTTTCTTTAAAAAAATGTAGCTCTATCATGTTATCTTCATTGAAGCCCGTAACATTATTATAATATTGCCTCAACCCTGCACTGTAATTATTTTTGTCTACTTCATGCAATCCAAATGTTTTTGCTACGATAGAATGAGCGCCATCAGCACCTATTATCAATTTTGTTTTAAACGAATTGTTGGCGGCATTGAATGAGATGCTATCAATGTTTTGCTCAATTTTTTCTACGCCAGTACCTTCATAACAAAAAATATTCTTGTGCGCTTTAGCTTCTTCAAACAAATAATTATCAAAATCAAATCTCTTCATAACATAACCACAACTTTTTATTTTGTTGTGGTATAATGGCATAGCAAAAGAAGCCTTTGTAGAAAATATTTTTATGCCAAACGATGCTGTTTTTTGAGCATTATTTTCAAAGTTTTTTAAGATACCTTCGCCCATTAAATGGAGCTGGTTTACTACATCAATGTTTAAAGCATCGCCGCATATTTTATCTCTTGGAAAAGTAGCTTTATCTATCAAAGCAACCCTTAAACCGCTATTGGCTAATGAAATTGCACAACAACTACCTGCAGGACCAGCTCCAATAATGGCTACATCAAATGCGTAATTGTTCTCAATTTCCATGCTGGTATTTTAGAGTACCTTTTATTTTTGTTGACGTTTTTTATTTTTCCTTAATTCATTATCCTGTTGATTGAATTAATAATAAATGCAAAAATGAAAACGTATGCTAATCATTATCTTTTTCCTTCGTATTTACAAGCACAAAAGCTGCACGCTTTGGCCCAGGGTAAGGAATTTTATCGCCTTTTACTGCATACCAAATTATTTCATTTAATGCATCATCTGGTGCAGCATCTTCTTTAGCAAAATTAAATTCTTCCGACTTTTGTTGCCATTTATTTAGGGCTATATTTTTGTCATTCAAATTTACATTGGGAGTCATTGCTGTAAAATTACTTGCTGTAGCATTTGCTTGAAAACAATGGAACATAGGCATTGCAGCAGCATCATATTGCGTCATTGGTGGCATTCCTAAAATTAATTCTATGGTACGCAACATCGAAGAAGTGCTATACATCCTATGGTCTACAAAATTTCTTTTCACAAATCCTCCTGCTACATAAGCCGTGCTTCTATGTGCATCTACATGGTCTGAGCCATTTTGTGCATCATCTTCCAAAATAAAAACAGCCGTTTCATCCCATATTTTTGATTTAGCTAGGTGTTCAATAAACATGCCTACTGCCAAATCATTGTCTGCCAGACAAGCTTGTGGCGTAGGGCCTCCTTTGCGTAATCCTACGGTATGATCATTTCCAAAGCGCACAGTACTTAGTTGTGGCAATGCATTTATGTCAATCAACGAATCGAAATCTTGTTTCCATTGTGTAAATCGAAGGCTATCTTTTACTGCCATATTATATCCTTCAAAATAATTACACATATTGTTTTTGAGAGAAGAAATATTTGCTTTGCCATTGTCTGCGAATTCACCATAGGTTCTATAAGTCACCTTATTTTTTTTGCAATGATCCCAAATAAAACCTCCTTTATTATTGGCAATTTCCCTGTTTCCTTCTGCATCGTATTTACCACCACGGCCACCATAACTTGTGGG
>JANNGD010000018.1:0-6948 GCA_031380515.1 Ferruginibacter sp.
AGCAACACATGGCCGTGGACTTTGGACAACAACCATTCCGGTAGTTGCTACTCCGGATCTATCTTTTCAAACGTCTACAGTATCAAGAACAGAATACACATCATATACTAGTGAATGCCGCGGATATACCGATTATAAACATTACATGGTGATAGATAATACACCAACTGGGGCTAGCACAGTTACACTTGCAGTTGCAGGCGGGGGTACGGCAACAAATGCTGTAGATTATGCCATTACCACCAATGGAAACTTTGCTGCTCCTAGTATGACAATGAATTTTGCCAGCGGCTCAGGAACAGCTCAAGCATTTACAGTAAGGGTTTATGATGATATTGCTGTAGAAAGCCCAGAAACATTCACTTTGAATTATTCAGTTACAGGAGGCAATGCACAGGCGGGAGGAAATAATCAAACATTGTCTTTTACCATCAATGACAATGATACAGCGGTAGTATCAGGCGGATCGGCAAGCAATAATGTAGGAACTTATGATGCAAATATTGGCAGTGCTTCGCCATTTAGGAGTAACCAAGCAAAATTCAGGATACAGAATTTGTGGACAGCTTCTGAACTTATTGCTGCTGGAATCACCTCTGCCAGGAATTTTAATTCAATGACAATGTATGTTGTTACAAAAAACAGTACGGTACCTTATACAAACTTTACTATTTCGATGGCTAATACGGCGGCTACAACACTGGGCACAGGTTTTCAGGCGGGAACTTTTACAACCGTTTATCCCGCTACCAACTATTCATCCGTAGCTGGCGCAAACCTTTTAACTTTTACTACTCCATTTGCATGGGATGGTACTTCCAATGTTCTTATAAACTTCTGTTTTGACAACGCAGCAGCAGCAGCATTGGCAGATGTTACGGAGGGAAACATAACAGCAATAGGTACAGGTATCAGGGCAAGCACTTATTCAAACGCACTTGCTGCTACACCATGTACCGGAACTGCTGCATTTGTTTCAGATGCCAGGATACGAGCTACTTTTGGTACAAGTATAACATCTACACCCGTATCAACAGCGCTAAACAGTTCCAAAACAGGTTACCTTGGCCCATTTGATGATGTTTATTATTATGATGCTTCTGGTAATATTATTGCTCGCATTAGAAATTTAACATCTTTTGATTATGGATGTACCACGGTTGATATTGACCGAGCAGGTAGTAGTTCTGCGGCTTTCTGGAATCCCATTGCCTCTAATTTTATTTTGTCAAAATCATGTAGGGTAATACCCACCAATAATACTACAACTGGTAGTTATCAAATTACCCTTTATTATACCGCTGCAGAAGTTGCTGGTTGGGAAACCGCTACAGGACAAACTTGGGCTAGCGGTACCATGCAAGTGGCCAAGGTATCCAATGGATTTTATATTCCTGATGTAACACCCTCCACTCCTCGAACTGCAGATGTAAGCTTTGTTATAGGTACCAAGGGAACGTTGGGAGCAAATTATAGTATTCAGGGTAATTTTAGTAATTCCGGGTTCTCTGGTTTTGGAACGGGTATTCTTGGAACAGCTGTTCCTCTAAAGATTGATTATTTTTCTGGAACCAAACAGGCAGTTGGTCACCTACTCAATTGGAAAGTTAATTGCACGAGTTCGCTTTGGGCCAATATGACACTTGAGCGTAGTGCAGATGGCCGCAGTTTTAGCAGTATCAATTCTACTACTGCCGATGCATTACGTTGTCTGCAGCCTTTCGATTTTACTGATTTACGTCCTTTAAGCGGAATCAATTATTACCGACTAAAAATTGTAGACCCCGATGGAAAGACTGGCTACAGCAGTATTGTTGCTTTACTAAATGCAGTTACAGGATACGAAATGGTAAGTATTACTCCTAACCCAGTTATTGGTGATTATCTTGCAATTAACATCACGAGTGCCAAAGCCACGAAAATAGATTTACAAATTAGCGATATGCAAGGCAGGCAGGTAATGCGTTTTTATGCTCCACTAATAGCAGGGTTCAACAGCATACCGGTAAAAACCAACAAACTCGCTGCTGGAATATACAATATTAGTGGCTATATTAATGCAGAAAAAAACAAGTCGCTTCAGTTTATAAAACGATAATTTATGGCGGTTCGTTAAAAACATTTTAAAATAAGCAGCCCTGCATTTGTAGGGCTGTTTATTTTGTGTGAGAAAATTTCCCTGCAAAATAAGTATCCAATAAACAACAATTGCATACAGAAAAAAATGGCTGCAGTTTGAATTTTGTTTTCCGCACTTTTTAAAAACATCCTTTGAAAGATCTTATTTTACTGATTGTGTTTGTGAAATGGGTGTCCGACCATATTTTTGTCTATTTTTTTGCGAGAGAAATCAAATAAATCTGGAAGCGTATCTATGCTGTGCCAAGCTTTAAAAGAGTAATCGTTTACGAATTATAAATAAGATGATAGTAGGTCTCTCGTATATGATGTGGAGGTATTATTTACAAACCGCCTTATGGTGCTTTGTTCAAAAGGCAAGGTATTGAACGTTTAAGGAAAAAACAGCAAATGCTTTCAGATTTTACAGATTAGGCAGAAAAAATCTGAGTAAATCTGAAAAATCTGAGAGCCAAAAATCTACCCCTTCAACTGATAGTTATGTTAAAGAAACTAAGACAGAAAAAGGGATTAGATTTAATGGTTAAATCGCTTTAAATTAAAGTTCTATATGGTTGCCATTTTTAGAAATAATTTTTCCATAAGTTCAACCTTTGAGCATAAAAGTTCAATTATAAATATCAAAAAATCAAACTTCTTTCAAAAATATTTATCTTGTAAAAAAATTCAACAAATGCAAAAACGCATCCCTCTTTTAGCAATTTTAATTTGCTTAGTTGCTTTGGTAAACGCTCAAAAAGCATCTACCTACGACCCACATGTTTTGTTTTCTCCTACTTTTTATCCCGAAGTTGGCACAATAACAAGATCTGCAGATGGTTCGCCCAATACTGGTTATTGGCAAAACAGGGCCGATTATCAGATAAACGTTTCTTTGAATGATGTTACAAATGAAATTGCTGGCTCAGTTACCATTACTTATAAAAACAATAGCCCACATACATTGCCTTTTATTTGGTTAATGTTAGATCAAAATTTATTTGCAAAAGATAGCAGGGGACAGGCACGTATGCCTGTGGGCGCACGAAGCAGGTATGGCAGCGCAACCAGTACATTCGATGGAGGGTATAAAATTGCCTCTGTAAAGAACCTTACCGACAATACCAATGCCGACTATATCGTTAATGATACCAGAATGCAAATACGATTGCCAAAAGTCTTGAAAGCAAATGGTGATGTAATCAAAATAAAAATTGATTATGCTTTTACTTTACCAGAAGAAGGAGCTGATCGCTGTGGTATTCTTAAAACAAAAAACGGGAACATTTTTGCAGTAGCACAATGGTATCCTCGTATGTGTGTGTACGATGAAGTGGATGGTTGGAATACGCTACCATACATTGGTCCTAGTGAGTTTTATTGCGATTATGGCGATTTTGATTTTAGTGTAACAGCACCTTCATCGCATATTGTAGTGGCAAGCGGGGAGTTGCAAAACCCTACAGAAGTACTTACGGCAGTGCAGTTAAAAAGAATGGAAGAAGCTAAGAATAGTAATAAAACAGTAATGATAAGAACAGAGAAAGAAGTAACAGATCCGTCTTCAAGACCTAAAACATCTAGCATGCTTACATGGAAATTTAAAATGATTAATGCAAGGGATGTGTCTTGGTCATCTTCTAAATCTTTTATTTGGGATGCCGCAAGAATAAATTTGCCCGATGGTAAAAAGGCATTGGCGCAAAGTGCTTATCCAGCAGAAAGTAATGGAGAAAAAAGCTGGGGTAGGGCTACTGAATATACCAAAGCTAGTATTGAAAATTATAGCAAAAGATGGTTTGCTTACCCCTACACTACAGCTGTAAATGTGGCTACAAATATAGGCGGCATGGAATATCCAGGTATTGTATTTTGTAGTTCTAATGCAGAAACGGCGGATCTTTTTGGTGTAACCGATCATGAATTTGGACATACTTGGTTTCCTATGATTGTAGGTAGCAATGAACGAAAATATGGATGGATGGACGAAGGCTTTAATACATTTATAAACTCATTGGCTTCAAAAGATTTTAATAATGGTGAGTACGATGGAGCTAGCCCAGACCCAACCATGTTTGCTTCTATGATGTTTGGCTCTGGCAGCGAAAGTATATTGAACACGCCCGATGCCATGAAAGAAGCCAACATTGGCATGGCACTTTATTTTAAACCTGGTTATGGTTTAACATTGCTCCGTAATAATATTCTTGGGGCAGATCGTTTCGATTATGCATTCAAAGAATACATTAAAAGATGGGCATTTAAACATCCAACGCCATGGGATTTTTTCCGCACAATGGATAATGCATCCGGAGAAAATTTATCATGGTTTTGGAAAGGCTGGTTTATAGAAAATTATAAATTGGATCAAGCCATAAAAGAGGTAATATACGACGACACAAAAGGGGCAATAGTTACGATAGAAAACTTGGATAAGCTAGCTATGCCTGTTATGATTGGCTACGAAACTATATCAGGAATAAAAGGAACAATGAATTTACCTGTAGAAATTTGGAACAATACGGCTACTTTTAAAGTTAAACTTCCTGTTACAGAAGCAGTGAAAACTGTTACACTCGATCCACAAAAGGCTTTTCCCGATATGAATTATGGGAATAATAAATGGAGTCAATAATGTAAAATATGGTTATTGTAAAAAACAAATTCATGTTGTTTTGGTAAAATTTAATTGATAAAATAATTCGTATTTAGAATATATTATTTGAAAAAAGGTTTGGTAAAAATTTATCAAACCTTTTTTATTTTAATCATAAGCGCATACTTTTTTAAAACAAATTTGGTATATATCAATAATTACCTTAAATTGAAATGCTACTAAATTTTACCAAAACATTATTATGAGAATTTTACCTTTACTTAGCAGTTTTTTGTTGTGCCAATTTTTAGTTTTTACAGGTCAAGCACAAACATTTACACCGATTAGTATTAGTGGTTACAATCAAGATGTTATAGCAGAATCTGGTACAAGTTCCCTCACTACCACTACCATTGCATTAGATGGTGTTCCTGCTTCCAATAAAGTTATGTATACGCAAACATTTAGAACCAATGTTGGTTTTACGGGAGGTGGGTTGATAGATAATGGAACCATCGTAAATGGAACATCCACCTACCAGCTAGCTGCTTACACAGGTAATAATTGTTTTCTAATTCCACGAAATCAAAACAGCAATATTGCCATCGCAACACCTTCCAAATATTCAAAGATCAGGTTGTTAGGTTTTACTACAGAAGGTTCTAGTTTATTAAATATAAATTTAGCTTTTTCTGATGGTACAACTTTTACGGCACTTACAAACTATAGCTTAGGAGATTGGTTTAATAATACAACCAATTTAGTTTTATCTGGCTTTGGCAGATGCAGTAGAACAACTCCTGCGAGTGCTGCAGATGCATTTCCTAGCAATCCAAGAATGTATTTTATAGATATCCCATTGAGTTGTACAAATGCACAAAAAAGCTTGGCAAGTATCAATGTGGCAAACGTTACGACTGCTGGTAGTAATGCGCCATTTCCTAATGCAATTATATTGGCTGTTTCAGGCGTGGCCAATCCAACTTTAACGGTTACGCCAAGTGTTACGAATGCAACTTGTACATCATTGGGTAGTGCCACTGTTAATTTAACCGGCGGTGTGCCTCCTTTTACTGTTTCTTGGAATACGCTTCCTGTGCAGAGTGGTCTTACCGCCTCTAATTTAAGTGCTGGTAATTATATTGCTACCATAACTGATGGAAATAGTTGTGTGACAACTTCAAATATTAGCATTACACAAACCAATAACTTATCTATGACAGCAAGGCTTGATACCACTATTTGTAGCGGAGCATCCTTTTTTCCAAATATTGTTAGCAATGCAACTGGTTATACATGGAGTCCAACTGCGGGTGTAAGTAATACCGGAATACTAAATCCTTCCTTATCACCCACGGTTACAACGCCCTACACTCTTTCAGGTACTTTAGGAACATGTAGTATTAGCAGATCGTTTACCGTTTTTGTAAATACCGTAACATTCAATCAAAGATTGGATACTACTATTTGCAGTGGAGCATCCTTTATCCCAAATATTGCAAGCAATGCAACTGGTTATACTTGGAGTCCTACTATTGGCGTGAGTAATAGCGGAATTGCCAACCCAACTTTATCTCCGGTTGTAACTACACCATATGCAGTTACGGGTACTTTAGGACTTTGTAGCGCAAGTAGAAATTTTACTGTATTTGTGAACCAGGGCGTTACTGTAAACGCAGGAAATGCTGTCAGTATATTAGCTGGTGAGTCAATACAATTACAAGCTTCGGGTACAGTAGGAACGTATTTATGGACTCCTTCTTTAGGTTTAAGTGCTACTAATGTTTTAAACCCCATTGCTTCTCCACCTACAACCACCACTTATACGCTAAGAATAACTACAGCGCAAGGTTGTACAAATACCAGTAATGTAGTAGTGCAAGTTATTCCTTATTGTGTAAATCCTTTAATAGCGTTTACACCCAATGGAGATGGTATAAATGACAAATGGCTAATAAGTAGCGGTAATTGCTTATTAAATGCACAGGTAAATGTTTACAATAGATACGGTAGCTTAGTGTATGAAAATTCAAATTATCAAAATGAATGGGACGGAACGTATAAAGGTAAGCCGTTGCCAGACGGTACTTACTATTATAAAATTGAATACATTTTACTTAATGGACGAAAAGTATATGCAAAAGGGGATGTTACAATACTACGATAACAATAAAACAGTAGTGTATTAATAATACCCATTTTATCATTTGGTGGTAATAGCTATTTAATTTTTG
>JANNGD010000028.1:0-16670 GCA_031380515.1 Ferruginibacter sp.
TAAGACATTGTTCTCTTCTAGTAATATTTCAAAATACTTGACCTTTGAAACAGTGTCTTCTAAATCATTTATAGAAGTAATGGTAAAATGTTCTAGCAATCCTTTAGGTAAAAAATGAGATAGTAATGTTGTATCCAATCGTTTTAAATTTTAACCAAAGATAACTTTAGTCCCCATTAAATAAAACTGAGCCATTATTTTTAAAAGTAAACCGCTAATTTCTCTCCCAGTGCCGTCGGCATATTTACTTTTTTCATGGTACTAGCTTCTACAAAAAAAAGGGTAGTGGTACCTTTATTTAATAACTTTTTTGCTTCGTTAAATATTTCGGTATGAAATGTAATGGTATGTTGTGTAGGCAATGCTTGTAAGACCGTTTTTACCGTTATTAAATCATCGTATTTTGCCGGGCGTACAAAACTGCTTTGTGTTTCTACTACGGGCATGATGATGCCCATTGCTTCTATGTCTTTGTAAGTATAGCCCAACTGGCGTATGGCTTCTGTACGACCTATTTCATAAAACTGTGCATAATTGCCGTAATATACAACACCCATCTGATCGGTAAGGGCATAGTGAATGCGTATTTGTGTTTCGGTTGTATACATTTTTTTCGTTTCTCGTTTTTCGTTTCTCGTTAGTCGTTACTCGTTGTTCGTTACTCGTTGTTTGTTGTTTGGTGATTGGTGTTGTTCGTTGATATTATTCAGCGTTTAAAAAATATTGGAGACTACGAAGTATTGTATCATTGTAAAACCAAAGCTGATGGGCTGCGCTCGCTTAGCCGAAAATCATTTTTTTGCTGCCTTTGGGCAAAAAAATATTGTAGGCGGGCGGCGGACAACTGTTGATTATTGTATAAAGATGATAGCCCCAAGTTAGACACAAGATTTTAGATGTTAGACACAAGAATTACAAACTGCAATCTTGTGTCTAATATCTCATATCTAATATTTCATGTCTAATATCTCATGTCTATTTCCCAATCATACTATCTACACTTACTTTGCCAGCACCAGTAAAAAGCAATACCACAAAGCATAGTAAAAAAAGCGTGGCAGTTTGTCCCTCGCCAAAAAAATCGGAATGGTGGGCTTTTACTAGCGCTACAGTCATGGCTATGATTAGCGGAATGCATGCCAGCCTAGTGAACAATCCGATAATAACAAGTAAGCTACAAAAGAACTCTGCAAAAATGAGTAAGGCAGTAGTAGCTGTTTTACCAATCCCCATAAAATTCATCATGTGGCTGGCAGTATCTTCAAAATGTACCATTTTGTCGTAGCCATGTTTTAGCATTAAACCGCCAGCTACAATGCGTAATAATAGCATGGCAGTGTTAAATGCACCAGCGGAATAATGTGTAGAAAGTAATTTTCTCATTTTATATTTTTTTGTTTTAAATGAAATGGCTAATGGTTATAATATTTTTTTATCAACCCTTTAACAGTAATGTAAAAATAGTTTTCATTTGTTTACATTTCAAAAAACAATCTAAGATTTTTATTTTTATTTTAATGGTATAATCTTTGCACATTAGGGTAACAATATCTTTTCTTATAGTTTCTATTTCAATTTACATTTGCGCATGAATAAAAGACTCGTATTTCTGATAACAGCTACAATGCTTTGCTGCACTGCTTTTGCACAGCCAACGCATGTTATAACAGACGAAGAAAAAGATTACAAAACAGTAAAAGAATTTATAGCCAAAGAGCAATATGCCTTTGCTTATCCCCTTGTAAAAGAATTAAAATTAAAATATAGGGAAGACAGAAAATCTGATCATTCTTATATAAGTGATGATATAAATTACTATAATGCTTTATGTGAGCTTAAACTTTTGCAAGATATTGGCAAAGACGATGCGGTAGAATTCATTAATAGTGTAAACAATGAACCCCGCCAACAAATAATGAGCTTTCACCTAGCGCATTATTATTTTTTGAAAAATGATTTTAGGAACGCTATTGAATCTTTTACGGATGCAGGCTACGAAAATTTAAGCAATGAGCAAATTGCCGATGCGAAGTTTGAGAAAGCTTATTGCTATTTTAATCTGAAAGAATTTGCAGCAGCCAAACCGCTTTTTAATGAGATACACCAAGTGCCTTCAGGGAAATACTATATTCCAGCAAATTATTATTATGGTTTTATAAGTTACTACGATAGGCAATACAGTGCAGCGCTCAAGGCTTTTCAATTGGTAGAAACATACGATGAATACAAGGGTGTAGTACCATATTATATTGCTGAGATTTATTATTTTCAAGGAAAAAAAGAAGAGGCATTACGCTATGGTGAGAGCGTGCTTACCCGCAAAACGCAATTATACTACGATGCCCAATTGCGTTTGCTTATCGGGCAAATTTACTTTGAAAGAAAAGAATATGATAAAGCTTTGCCTTTATTAGAAAATTATGTGAACAGCGCTAACAAGGTTTCTAAAGAGATTTTATACGAGTTGAGTTTTTGTTATTATACAGCAGGTAATACGGCAAAAGCCATAGAGGGATTTAAACAGCTTAGTAATGAAAGGGATTCGATGGGGCAAAATAGTATGTACTTGTTGGGCGATTTGTATTTGAAAACGGGCGACAAAGCCAATGCTAGAACCGCTTTTCAGTATTGTGCTTACAATAGTAGCAACGCCTTGCAACAAAAAGTGTCGAGGTTTAATTATGCAAAACTATCTTATGAGTTGAGCTACCAAGATATAGCCCTGACAGAAATAAGGAATTATTTGAAAATCTATCCGAGTTCGGAATATGATACTGAGGCAAAAGAAATGTTGGTGTCCTTACTGGCTCGTACCAATAATTTTACAGATGCATTGGCAACCTATCAAACCCTAGGCAAGCCTACTGTAGCCATGCAAAAAATATATCCTACTATTTTATTTGGTAAAGCGGTTGAATATTTTAATGACCAACAACTTGTAAATGCAGACGAATTGTTTGCCAATGTAATTACAGATGCTTATGCTGGAAAGGCAGCAGGCTATTCAAATTTTTGGCGGGGAGAAATAGCTTACAGGCAGCAGCGATATGATGATGCCATTCGTTTTTTATCTGCTTATTTGCAAGCTAATTTACCTGCATTGGGCGAAGCAAATCCGGTGACTGCTAAATATGATATTGGATATAGCAAGTTTCAAAAAGAAGACTATGCGCAAGCGGCGGTTTATTTTGAGCAGGTTACAAAAACGGTATCAGCTACTTCTTCGGCATTGAATCATGATGCGTATATGCGCACAGCGGATGCTTACTATATGCAGCGGGATTATGCAAAAGCAAATGGGATGTATGATGCTGCTATAAATGCCACATCGCCTCAAAGTGATTATGCGATGTACCAAAAAGCCATGATTGCAGGTATAAAAAATGGTGCAGAAAAAATAAAAATTTTGAATGCTGTTACAAATCAATATCCCAATAGCGGATTGCGCCAAGATATTAATATGGAGATTGCACTTACTTATATTGCTGATGCAAAATTTGCAGAAGCAGTTCCTTATTTGAATACCATTATTGCCAGTAACGTTGGAGGTATGAAACCTCGAGCTTATCTTAAATTGGGGTTAGCACATTACAACAATAAAAATAATACCGAGGCATTAAAAGCATATTCCCAATTGATGAGAACCTATCCTCAATCGGCCGAAGCGGATGAAGCTACCGATATTGTAAAAGGTATTTATGTAGAAGAAGGCAAACCTGATGAGTATGTAGCTTTGATGAACCAGATAGGGAAAGCCGTTTCGGTGAGCGAAGCAGATTCGCTGAGTTATACAGCGGCTATAAATAAATATACAGCGGGCGACTGTGCTGGTGCCATTGGATTATTGTCTACTTATTTAACAAAGTATCCTGCTGGAGCGTATTCGCTGGAGGCATACTATTTTAGAAGTGATTGCTATCAAAAAAACAAGGATTTGGCTAATGCGCTTATTGGCTATGATTATGTGAGTAGCAAAGGCAATAGTAAATATTTTGAAAAAGCTACGCTAGAAGCAGCTAGAATAAATTATTTTGAACTAAAAAATTATACGGCTGCAAAAAAATATTTTGAATCATTGAGGGTCAATTCAATCATACAGGATAACCAACTAGAAGCCCTTCGTGGACTGGTTCGTTGCTATTATCTCACAAAAGATTATACCCAAGCAAATATATCATCTAAAGAATTGCTTACCAGAAAAGGGATAAGCACAGATGATAAATCTATTGGATATTTAGTACTTGGTAAATCACAACAAGTAGCGGGCGATTGTGTTGCGGCCATCCCTTCATTTAAATCGGTAGCCGCTATAAACCGCTCCGCCTGGGGTGCAGAAGCTAGGTACGAACTGGCTAATTGCCAATTTACACAAAACAACCTTGCCGCTGCAGAAAAAGCGGCGTTGGCTACCATAAAAGAAACAGGTTCTTACGATGAGTGGGTAACAAAATCATATATTTTACTGGGCGATATTTTTATGCAGCAAAAAGATTATTTCAATGCCAAAGCTACTTACGAAAGTGTAGCAAAAAATACAACCATAGCTGAACTAAAAAATAGCGCACAACAAAAATTGGATGCAGCAATAGCGGCAGAAAAATTACAATCTAAAATTAGCAACTAAGTATGATGACTAAAATATTTTTTTTAACAAGCTTTACTTTATTATCTGTTGCTGTATTTGCACAGCCAGGAAACCAGCAGACAATAGATATTAACTCTTCTTATAAACCTGTATTGAGGAATGCGGTAAAGATAAATTTAGCAGGAGCTCAATTACCTGCCGACACATCATTGCCCAATTTGAATTATAAAATTCCTTCTCAGAATTTATTTTATTCCTATCGCCCCATATCATTGAAGCCGCTTGCATTGGAGCAAGATACTAATTTGTATTTGGGCAATAGAAAGTTTTTGAAGGCAGGATTTGGCAATTTTAGTACACCCTATTTAAGCGCTGGATTAAGCCTCGGAGATGGGAAAACGAGCTTAATAAATTTTACAGGTGATTACATTCAATCTAAAGGAACGGCAATTGTAAACCAAGATTATTCTATGCTAAATGCAAAAGCTGCAGGTAGTTATTTTATGCCCAAAGCGGAGTTGTACGGTAGCGTAGAATTGAATATGCATACGTACCATTTGTATGGGTACGATCATAAATTATTTAGTTTTAAAAAAGACAGTATCCAGCAACAGTTTCAAAATGTAACCATGAGAGCGGGGTTTAAAAATACCAAACCAACCGAAACGGGTATAAGCTACAACCCCAATATAGAATTGAATTTATTTACGCACAAGGATAAAGTAAATGAAACAAATGCCATTATAGCATTGCCATTTGAAAAAGTAATAAACAATAATTTTTCTGCAAAGATTGAACTAAAAGCAGATTATACAAATTATGCCACTAGAAATTTATTGCCTGCCAATATTAAAATAGACAATACCATTGCACAATTAAATGCAGCAGTAAATTATCATACTGATGCGGTAAAAATACATGCAGGTATAACACCTGCTTGGAATAACAAAGAATATGTTTTGCTGCCAGATATTTATGTAGAGCTGCCCGTTAAGGAAAAAATATTTTCTATACAAGCCGGGTGGATAGGTCGTTTGGTAAAGAATAGCTATCGAAATTTAGCTGCCATGAATCCATACTTATCACCTGTATTGTTTCAATTAAATACCAAAGAAATAGAATACTACGGTGGTATAAAAGCAAGTGTAGCCAAGCACCTTAATTTTAGTGCCAAAGCCGGATTGATACAATATAAAAATCTTCCTTTGTTTATAAATGATACATTGGCAAATGAAAAATCTTTTAAAGTAAGCAATGAAGCCTCTATCAATAATTTTAGGGTACACGGCGATTTTAGTTATATAAACCAAGATAAATTTTCGCTTACAGGCGGCATTACTTTTAATGGGTATACCAGTTTAAATTCCAATGCAAGGGCTTGGCATACTATTCCAGTAGAGCTTACAGGATCATTGAGGTGGTGGGCATTAAAAACAGTGCTCATAAAATCGGATGTGCGGTTTTTTGATGGAAGTAATTATCTGGCAAAAGGAAATATAGCAAAAACAATGGGTGGCGGTACGGATTTGAGTGCGGGAATAGAATTTAAAGTAACGAAACATGTTTCTATATGGGGCGATGCCAACAATATATTGAACAGTAAATATGAGCGCTGGCACAATTATGAAGTGTATGGAGCCAACTTTCTTGGTGGAATTTTATTGCATTTCTAAGAACTAAGTTTTATTATTGCATTATGCAAGAGCTACTAGCAAATTATCTATTTCAGTATAAACAAGCGGTATTACCCCAAATAGGTACACTCCACCTAAGAACTGAATCGGCAACTTCTATTTTTGGGGAGCAAAAAATTGCTGCACCCGTTTCCAATATTGTATTGTTAGATGAGATGGGGGATAGTGTATCTTTTATCGAATACATAGCTGCAAATAAGCATATTAGTATTGACGAAGCCGCATACCAATTGAATAAATTTTCTGAAGAAATTACTTCGCTACATACCAATAATAGTTTTGAAATAGCAAGGCTTGGAAAATTTAGTAAAGACGAAAATGAAAAAATAATTTTTGAAGGCTTTAAACCACCAGCTTATTTTTTGCCTTCGGTGCATGCAGAGCGGGTAATACACCCCAATGAATCCCATACAATGCTTGTAGGAGATACAGAAACAAGCACAGCAGCCATGGTAGATTTTTATACAGAAAAAGCTCCTATTAAAAAAAGCAAATGGTGGGTGTGGGCCTTGGTTTTATTTGCTGTAGCTATCGCTGGTATTACATTTTATTTGAATAGTGATGCATCAAATCCGTTTTTTGGTAACTCCAATAAAGAAGAACTAAAAGCTGCAGATAGTACCTATAAGATGCTTCCATAAAATATCTTTACTTTTGCCCCACAATTTATTTTGATGATAACTTACAAGCAATGCCCTGTTTGCCATAGCGAACAAATACAGGATTTTTTTACTGCTAAAGACTACACTGTTTCTGCTGAAATATTTACTATTTCAAAATGTAATTCCTGTACGCATTTATTTACACAAAATGTAGCACCCCAAGATGAAATTGGAAAATACTATCAATCTGAAAACTATATTTCGCACAGCGATACACAGGAAGGAATTGTAAACAAATTGTACCATGCTATACGCAAGCGCACACTTATAGGAAAGAAAAAATTGCTGCAATTAGAAACAGTTAAGCAACAAGGAAAAATATTGGATATAGGCTGCGGAACGGGCGCCTTTTTGAATACCATGAAAGCAGCAGGCTGGGAGAGTACTGGTTTGGAGCCAGATGAAGCAGCAAGGGCAAAGGCAAAAGAACTGTATGGGTTGGAACCAAAGCCATCGCATGAAATATTTGATTTGCCAGAAAATAATTATGATGCAATAACCATGTGGCATGTATTAGAGCATGTACACCAGTTGCATGAATATGTAGCGCAATTAAAAAAAATGCTTAATGCCAATGGCAGGATATTTATAGCAGTACCAAATTATACAAGTTATGATGCGAAATATTATGGAGCGCATTGGGCAGCATATGATGTTCCTAGGCATTTGTATCATTTTTCTCCAGATAGTATGAAAAATCTGTTAGAACAATATGGTCTTACGATAAAAAAAATGAAGCCGATGTGGTTTGATAGTTTTTATGTGAGTATGTTAAGTGAGCAATACAAAAATGGTAAGGGAAATATTGTAAAAGCATTTTTGATTGGCTTTATCTCCAATCTAAAAACAATGTTGCAAAAAGATAAATGCAGTTCATTAATTTATGTGATAGGGAAGGATTGATGTATTCTATGATCCTCGGTCTAAAGACCGAGTCAATTCATGCTTTTTAATCCTTGAATTTTTTTATCCTCGGTCTAAAGACCGAGGCAATTCATGCTTTTTAATCCTTGAATTTTTTTAACCTCGGTCTAAAGACCGAGGCAATTCATGAGTTGCCCTGCCATTTATGGCAGGGATAAGAAATTTGAATTGTATTTGGGCTTTAGCCCATTTCGCCTTTTGGCTTTAGCCACACTAACACTTTGCCATTTAAAGTAAGCTAAGATTAATTCAACCTTATTTCAAATATCTTTGGCCAACGTTTACCCGTTATAAAAAACGTTTTTGAGCTGCTGTCGTACGCAATGCCATTCATTGCTTCTGCTCTGGTACTAGCCCTATCTTTTATATCAAGTAAATTATCAAAATTCATTTTTCCCACTACTTCACCAGATTGTGGATTAATTTTTATTATGTCATTCGTCTGAAAAATGTTTCCCCACACAAATCCATCTACATACTCCAATTCATTTACACTATCTACTGGCCCGATGTTGTCATGAATGTGAACAATGTTTTTTACTTTAAAGGTTGCAGGGTCCACAAAATATAAATCTGTACCGCCTGTTGTAATAATCAAATCGGTCCCGTTGTTTGTCATGCCCCAGCCATCATAAGGCCAGGTAAATTGTTGTACAACTTTTGTAATATCATTTACATCATACACAAATACTTCATGGGATTGCCAAGTAAGTTGGTACAATTTTCCATTGAGTATGGTAATACCTTCAGCAAATGTTTTGGCAGTTCCCATTTTATGCCGCTTCTCTATTTTGCCCGTTTTTGCATCTCCAAATTGTAAAACAGAATTTGCGAAATCGCCACCACTTTCGTATAATTTGCCTTTGTAAAATTCTAAGCCTTCGGTAAAGCTAGCCGTATCATGCGGGTATTGGGCTAGTGGGGTGTAGGGCAATATTTTTACAGACGAGGATGGTTTTGGATTCTCGGTTTCGTCTATTGGTTCAGTTTCTTCGGGCTTGCAAGATCTGTAAATTGCCGCAGCTACCAACAGTAAAATAAAGCCAAGTATAATTTTATTTCTCATGTCTAGTTAAATGTGTTGCAAAAATAAGGAACAGCTTTCGTAAAGAAAATATAAAAAATCATATTTATGATACTGTCAATTTGTAATTAACGCCTCTTTCTTTCAAATAATTCATTACAAAATCAAAACAAACAACATTGTCGCCAACCAATTCTGGAGGAAACACTCCTTTTTTATCAAATAATTTATTGGCTATCATATTGGCAAATGCATTGCAGGCATATCCAGTGGTCCTGCTCATTGACGAAGTTTGAGTGGCCGCATCATATTCATCGTATAACAAATATTCAATGGTTTTTCCTTCACCTTTTACTATAATTTTCATAATGGTAAACTCTCCTTCTTCAGGGGCAAGTTTCCATTGGTTTAAAAGGATTGCAGAAGTTAGTTCCAAAGGGCTTATCATTTTTCCTTTTACTTGTATTGGTTCCTTGTCAAAAAAACCTGCTTGCATCAATGATTGTATCAACGCAATATGCCCTGGATAACGCAGGGTTTTTTCCTTCATATCCGGAATATGTTTCATTGTATATAAAATACTGCGAAGCCCATCGGTATTAAATGATTCCAATGTACCTGCATGTTCGAAGTTTATTAATTCAGCATCACTCAATGCAGGTTTTGTAACCACATGCCCATTCTCCACATACCTTGCTGGGCGAGTGTATTCTTCTATTACATCTATTGGCGAAAAGGGCGCTTTGTATTCAAAAGGCTTTACCCTTATTTTTGGAAGCCCTCCTACCATACATTCAAAGCTATCTATTTTCATTTGTGCATTGTGATAACCTAATATCAAATTACTCATGCCTGGTGCTACACCACAATCAATAATGGCGGTTACATTTTTTTCTTTTGCAAGTGCATCCAGTTGCAAACCATCTTCCGGAAAAAAGGAAATATCGGCCACATTTTTTCCTGCTTGTATTATTGCCTCCAATGTTTTGTAACCCATAAAGCCTGGTACGGCGCATACTACCAAGTCAAATGCTTGTAGCATGGCTGCGTAGTTTTCGTGGGCAGATAAGTCTGCTATTTTACATTGTATGTTTGTGTGCGATTTTAATAATGCCAGATTGGTTTCGCTGATATCAAAAGAAGTCACCTCGAAATTTTTGGATAAATCAATGGCCATTGTTCTACCCACCATGCCTGCACCGAGTACTGCTATTTTCATTGTGTATTTTTTTGTAAAGTAATTATAAAAAAATCAGCAAAAAATTTTATTTGGGGCTGTGAGCAGTTGATCAATAATGAGCATAAGTTCGGTCTTATTAGTTTATCCCGCCAAAGGGCGGGGCTGTTCCGTATATGTGTGTATGCGTATGCCGCCTTCGGCTGGCACGCATACACACATATACATCGCTCCCTCCACCGCAGCCCATCAGCAAAATCACTTTGTTCAACTTTTATAAAGCAGTAGTTTTTGCCTTTAGTTTAAGTTATTAGTTCGCAAATTGTAGCGTTGGATTGGCCTAAGAAAAAAAGCGTTAAGAAAATTTGGATGTTTGTCGTTAAGAAATGAAATCAATGTTACCAATGTTGAAAAAATATTCTTTGCTCGTAAGTCGCACTCCTGTTGGGCTTTATTTTGCTGTTGTGACTGATTTCATTTTAGACAAATATTCAAATTTTTAGCTTTTTTTCTTAAGCCTTGATTTTTTTGTTACTTTTTGTATCAAGACAAAAAGTAAACACTAAGAAACCTATATTTTTAGCAGCTTTGTTAATGAAATAATTAAACCAATATATTTTATTTTAACCCGCTATTAGCATCTTATTTACTAATTTGTGCCACAAATAAATACTATGAAAAAAATTATCCTCTTTCTTTTTGTTTCTGCAGCAGTACAACAATCATTTGCCCAAGGTATTTTAGGAAAATTAAAAAAAGCAGTACAAACAGATAGCAGTAAAAATATATTATCAACCATAAAAGGTGCGAGCACTGGCAAAGGTATGAGTAACGACGATATTGTAAGTGGCTTAAAAGATGCTTTGAGGGTAGCAACCGATTCTACCGCAAAATCGCTGAGCGCTGCAGGCGGTTATTTTAAAAATGAAGCCATAAAAATTATAATGCCACCCGAGGCAGTAAAAGTAGAAAAACAATTGCGCAGCATTGGTGCTGGCTCATTGGTAGATAAAGCCATTTTATCTATGAACAGCGCAGCTGAAGATGCAGCAGGGCAAGTAGGCCAAATATTTTTGACCTCCATAAAGCAAATGACCGTAACCGATGGTATTAATATTTTGCGTGGAGGAGATTTTGCAGCAACAGATTTTTTAAAACGTACTACCACCACAACACTTACCGAAAGGATGCGCCCCGTAATTGATGCCTCTCTCAAAAAAGTGAGTGCAGATAAATATTGGTCGCAAGCATTTTCCAAATACAATATGTTTGCCCAACAAAAAGTCGAGACCGATCTTGCAGCTTATGTAACTGGAAAAGCATTGGAAGGTATGTTTTACAAAATAGGATTGCAAGAACAAAAAATACGTAAAGACCCTGCAGCACAGGTTACCGATATTTTGAAAAAAGTATTTGGTAAGTAGGTGTTTGCCCTTGGCACGTAGGTACTCGCCTGTGGCATGTAGGTACTCGCCTGTGGCGAGTACTATCCTTAGCATTAAGGCGAAGCCGTCTCTAAGGATTTAAAATTGAAATGAATTTTCACTCATTTACAGGAAACAGACTTAGTCTATTTCTAATTAACTATCCGTAGTGCACTGCGCTAATGCTATTGATAGTGCGGTATTCATACTTAAATACATTTCATTATCACAAAATTTTAACATATTCACTTATGTATTTTTATTGTTATCGCATCAACCGTAAAAACTACTATTATGAAAAAAATTAGCTTATTTGTTTTATGTACTGTATTTGCAGTTTGTATTTTTAGCTTCATGAATAAAGAAAATCCTGCTATACCAAAACTTAATTTTAAAGGAAATGCAAAAGTTGCATTAGCTGATGATTCTGTAAAAAGCAAAATACAAGTTGTTTTTGCATTAGATGCAACTGGTAGTATGAGTGGGCTGATGGCTGCTGCAAAAGAAAAAATATGGTCTATTGCAGGTAGTTTCAGCCAAGCAGATCCTGCACCCCAGATAGAAATAGGTTTAATTTTTTATAGAGATAAAGGAGATAAATTTATAACTAAAATATTACAATTAAATAGCAATTTGGATGATATTTACGAAAAGCTTATGGAAGTAGAAGCAGCAGGTGGTGGGGATACTCCAGAAAGTGTAAACCAAGGGTTATATGAAGCCATTACCAAATTTAATTGGGACGTAGATACAGCTACTTTTAAAACAATTTTTTTAGTAGGAGACTGCCCTCCTCATATGAATTATAACGAAGTAAAATATCCTGAATCTTGTAAATTAGCAAAGGAAAAGGATATCGTTTTAAATACTATTTTAATGGGTAATAATAGTGAAGCTAGAAAAGTTTGGCAACAAATTGCAAACTGTAATGAAGGCTCATTTACAAATGTAGGCATGAATGCAAATGATATACAAGTTGCTTCTCCATACGATATTCAAATTGCTGCTTGCTCAGATAAATTGGATGAACTAAGGTATTACTATGGCAATAAATCAGAAAAAGAAGTAAATTCAAATCGAAAACAAAAATCATTAAAAATATCCACCGAATCGAAGGCTAGCACAAAAGCCCAACGGGCAGAATACATGAACTCTAAAAGTGGCGAAAAAAGTTATTTTGGAGACAATGAATTAGTAACTGATTATAAAAGTAAAAAAATAGATTTACAAAAAATAAAGCAGGAGGAGCTGCCTGAAGAATGGAAAAATATTTCCCCCACTGATTTAAAAATAAGATTGGATAGTTTGGTAGTAGTGAGAGATTCAGTAATTGCCAAAATAAATGAGTTGTCAAAAAAAAGGCAGTCTTACATTGAAAATGATTTGAGCAAAAGAGATTCTGCTACTGTAAATTCTTCTTTTAATGCAATCATTTACGACAAAATAAAAGTACAAACTAGTAAGAAGGGGATAAAGATGAAGGGTAAAGCCAAGTATTAAAAGCTTCACCCAATAATCCTCAACTATCCTCAGAGCTAAGGTGAAGCCGTCTCTAAGTATTAAAAAATAGAAATGAGTTTTTACTCATTTAAAGTAAAAAGAATAAGTCTGTTTCTCATTTACTATCCGTAGAGCGTTGCTTTAACACTATAGATAGGCATATTAATATTTATTTGGCAGCAGCAATTTTTTTCATTAACTACCATTATTAAACCTTGTAATCTAATAGCAAATAATTTTAGCCTATTCATTGAATTATAAAAAATAGTTTAAAATAGATTTGGTCATTTGAAATTTTACTCTACATTTGTAGAATAAAGTACATAAATGTAGAGTAATGCAATTAACAAAGACAGAAGAACAATTGATGGAACTTATTTGGAAGCAGGAAAAAATTTTCATGAAGGAACTAATTGAGATTTATCCAGACCCCAAACCAGCTACAACAACTATAGCAACTTTGCTTAAAAGGATGCAGGATAAAGGGTTTGTTGCTTATGAACTATTTGGAAATTCCCGGCAATATTATCCATTGGTAAAAAAGTCAGATTATTTTTCAAAACATGTAAAAGGCATTATTAAAAACTATTTTGATAATTCACCCATGCAATTTGCCTCTTTCTTTACAACATCTACCAACTTGACAACTTCAGAATTAGAAGACCTTAAAAAAATTGTTGATCAAGAAATAAAAAGAAAAAGAAAATGACAACTTACATCATTAAAGTAATCCTTTGCTCGGCATTGTTTTTTTTGACGTATAAATTTTTGCTTGAAAAAGAAAGAATGCATTTTTTTAATAGATTTTATTTATTAATTAGCTTGGTATTATCATTTGTTATACCTGTAATAACCTTTACTACTTATAAGCCAATATTGCTTATTGCTGAAACCGAAGTTTTAAATTCAAATATTTTGCAAGACAAAGGAATTATTCAAGTATTGTCTCCTGAGCAATATACAAATTATATGTACTACATTTTACTTGCTATTTATGGGACTATTACTGCATTACTTCTTCTTCGTTTTATAATAAATCTGAGTAAAATTCTTTCAAGGGCTTTTGTGCATCAAACCATTCCTTACAAAAAAGCCAACATTGTAATGATCAATGAAGATTTAACCCCACATAGTTTTTTGAACTATCTATTTATACACAAGAAGGAATTTGAAAATATTGAAAATGAAATATTGGTACATGAATATGCACACATTCAGCAAAAGCATTTTTATGACATATTGTTAATGGAAATTTTGCAAACATTTTTTTGGTTTAACCCAGTACTCTTTTTTTATAGAAAAGCTTTACAACTGAATCACGAATATTTGGCTGACGAAGCTGTTGTAAATACTACTCAAAATATTAGAAGTTATCAATATCTACTTATTGATAAAGCGAGCAAATTAAAAACGTACAATTTAACAAGCCAATTTAATTATTCAATAACTAAAAAACGATTACTCATGATGACAAAAACAAAATCAGTAAGTAGTATTTTGTGCAGACAAATAGCAGTACTTGCCGTATTAGCATTATCAATATTTGTATTTAGTACTAAAGCAATTGCACAGGATAGTGTAACTGTTCCAAAAAGAATACAAAATAGTACTCCTTCAACCCAAGATGGTGTGTCACTGGAATTATTAAACGAATATGAGCAAATTGTGAACAAATCGAAGAATGAAAAAGGATTTCCAAGGTATGGCAAATTTTCTGATGCAGACAAAAGTAGGTTAGAAACAATCTACTTAGTCATGAGCAAAGAACAGCAAGCAAAGCAAATAGTTATATTTAGTGCAGCACCGCCTCCTCTCCCAAGAGCTGAACCAACACAAAGCCAAATTGAATCTTGGAAAAATGCTAAAATATATGGACTTTGGATTGATGAGAAACGAGTTAACAATTCCATTTTAGCCAATTATAAGCATACTGATTTTGCACAAGTAAATGTAAGTGAACTTTCAAAAAATACAATCAATTATGGTAAGCATTATTATCAAGTGAACTTAATGACTACTAAATATTATAAAGCATATTATACAGCAACAATTGAAAGTCCAATAAAATATTACTTGGGAATACGCATGGGGAAGAAAGAGGGTAGAGTTGCAGAGAATGGGAAATTAATTAATTGAAAATTTCATTGGTAACGGCCAAGCTTAGGCAATGCGAAATAGGTTGAAGCCAATCTTGGCAATATGAGATAGTGTGAATGGAAGTACAGTGGCGATTATTTGGTACTTAAATTAAGCCTGAAAGGCTGGTATTGATATAATATTAGTTAGATGTAAAAAAGAAAAATCCCGAAGGGCTGGCATTATCAACAATGTCACCTCTTCGGGATTTGAAAAGCTATCTTTTTGAACAAATATTAGTTTTTGAAACTGTTTGATTGGCTCAACTATTTTTTCAAGAAAGTTCTATTCCCTTTATAAATATAAGTCCAGCCAGTATTTGTATGCGATACATTTATATTAAATTCTAATTCGATTTTTTTATTTGTCCACGAATGAATAATAACATCTCCAGTATTAATTGTATTATCTTTTCCCCAATTCCAAACAGATGAAATATCAAAATTACATTTAATGATGGATGCGTCTTGTGAAAGATTCAACACTTTTTTTAATTTCGCCTTTGCAGTATCAATGAAATCAAGAGTCAATACAAATTCATGCTCGTCATCAACTGAATTAGGCTTATCATACCCTTCAATGTTTATTAATTTTAAAGAAGAATCAATAAAAAATTTATTTTTTTCTCCGTAAAATTTCTTTGTCTTAAGTTCAAGCACATTAATAGTTTGACTAAAACAAAATAATTTTAGAAAAAATAAAAAACCAGTTAATGTAAGATGTTTTAGAGGCATATTGTTTTAAATATGTAGTTTATTGTTTAAATATACTTCGAAACTTTTTATTGCTAATGAAATTTTTATTTCAAGGATTTTTCTACTTAAACTATTTAAATGAAATTCAAATGCTAATTCTCAAATCTCCTCCATCCATACTGCTGAAAAATGATCTTCCGCTCACGAGCTGCGGTGGAGGGAGCGATGTATATATGTGTGTGCGTGCCGCAGCAAGCGGCATACGCATGCACATATATACGGAACAGCAACTGAGACCGAACCAATGCGGCCAAGCGTACTATTGCCCAAAGCCTCAAGAGATTTTTTCTACAAAAACAAAAGCCACCGAAAAACGATGGCTTTTATTATAAACTAAAAATTATTACGAACTAAAGTCCCCCTTCGGGGGATTTAGGGGGCCTAGTACCTATACATCTCTGTCTTAAATGGACCTTCCTTAGAAATGCCCAAGTATTCCGATTGTGCAGTGGTTAATTCGTCTAACACCACGTTTATTTTTGCAAGGTGTAAGCGAGCTACTTTTTCGTCTAAGTGCTTAGGTAGTACATATACTTTGTTTTCGTAGTTAGCACTGTTCTGCCACAACTCAAGCTGTGCAAGGGTTTGGTTGGTAAATGAGTTACTCATTACAAAACTCGGGTGACCAGTAGCACAACCAAGGTTAACCAAACGACCTTCTGCCAATACGATGATATCTTTTCCTTCGATAGTATATAAATCTACCTGTGGTTTGATGGTATTTTTTGATGCACCATAATTTGCATTTAACCAAGCCATGTCTATTTCAATATCGAAGTGACCGATGTT
>JANNGD010000061.1:0-3121 GCA_031380515.1 Ferruginibacter sp.
TGCAAATTTTAATTGTCCCGGACAACTTGTAATAAGCGGAAGCCTGAAAGGCGTAGAAATAGCTTGTGAAAAGATGAAAGCAGCAGGTGCAAAAAGAGCATTGATTTTACCGGTAGGTGGCGCCTTTCACAGTCCATTAATGCAACCTGCAAAAGAAGACCTTGCTGCTGCCATAGAAGCAACTACTTTTTCAACGCCTATTTGCCCTGTTTATCAAAATGTAGTAGCCACTTCCGTATCAGATCCCTCCACTATAAAGACCAACTTAATCAATCAATTGACAGGTGCTGTTCGCTGGACACAATTGGTACAGGCAATGGTAGCTGATGGTGCAACGCATTTTACAGAAGTAGGTCCCGGAAAAGTTTTGCAAGGGTTGGTAAGCAAAATATTTAAGGAAGCGGTTGTTGATGGGATAAATTAACCTGCCTACAGTAATGGGTTTGATATGGTTTCCGGTTGTTTTAAAATTCTTAAAGAAAAATTTGGTAGCTACACTTAATTTCCCGCTCAGTGTTTTGGTGGACGGTTAAGAAAGCGTCCTAAAATAGTGTACATTATTCCACCGATAAAAAATGAAAAGACTAAAGTAAAAACAGTAAAACTAACAAGTGCAGGCCAAACTTCTGACCATGTCATATTTGGAATATTTGAGAAGAAATAACCCGGAGGATGTGTTTCGTCAATGTCATCATAATAAACGGCGACGCAATTAACAGTAGCTGAAATGGCCAATATTATCCAGCAAAATATCTTCGTCCTCCTATTCATCTTTTTTTGTTGAAGTTTTATTATCCGCATCATTTACTGATGCTTTCATAACGTCAAAGAAAAAGCCAGTTACCACTAACTTATCATCGTAGTTGCCTCGCTTTTCACGTTTTGGCTGTGCCTATCCTTTGTTATCGATTTCCTGTTTTGCCATGCTATAAAAATACCATTTTTCAGTATATAAAAATATATTGGTAAAAATGAATGCCAAAGCCTCCCCAACTACCTTAATTATAGGTTTTTCTTGTTTAAGTTTTTGCGAAGCAGACTTAAGCACAAATGGAAAAAAAGATTTGCTACCGCAGTAGCAAATGATAAAATGACAAAAAACGATTTGCTACCGATGTTGCAATTCTAATTTCAATGAAAAACGGTTTGCTAAAAAAAAGCACGTCCTTTTTTGCACTACAAGTGCTTTTCAGTTAAAGTGACGGAAATAATGTAGTCTTTCGTTGACAAATATCGACAGTTGAGCAATGCCTTTTACCCACTCTTCAGTCGCAGGTGATAACACCATGCGACGGCTGCGCTGCAAAACCAACAAAGGCAAAAACAAAAACATAACATTGCTACCACACGGATGAAATGTATATTTATTCCAGTAAAATTAATTTCATGAAAAAAATCATTGCCGCCATTTCAATATTATTTGTTTTTTGCTTTGCAAATTGTAAAAAAAGCACAACGGATAGCAACGGCCTACCACCTGCTACGGAAGAAGGTAAAAATACTTTTGGTTTTTTATTAAACGGGCAACCGTGGAAGCCACAGGGTAATAGTGGTACTGGCAATCTAAGTATAGATTTTGACTCAGGATTTAATAATGGAATATTAGGTATCGTTGCATACCGTACACTATCATCTTCTGATAAAACACAATTTATTTTAGGGATAGCCGATAGTTTGAATTTTAAAACCGCTCCTTTTACCTTGGTAATAATGAAAAAATCCATTGGTGGACTAAGCTTTTCTACAAGTAGTTATTGTGATATTCTTCATACAGACACAACGATATATGAAACTGGCAAAATAAATATTACAAAACTTGACAGAACGAGTAGAATAATATCCGGCACGTTTGAAGGCGTCCTTTTTAAACAAATTTGTGGAGATACAGTAAGAATTACAGATGGTCGCTTTGATATGAAATACTAATCAACCTTAAAAATTATTAAAAATGAAAAAATTTATTAAAACATGCTTATTTGTTGCATTACTAACTTACTGTACAAAATCTACTGCACAAATTGATACAAGCACTACGCAAAAGTTATTGCAATATATTTTCCAGCCATTAGATAAGAACCAAATTCCAACAGGTTACTTAGAAGAGTATGGCTGCCCAATGTTACCTGCTGAAACTTTCAACGGTACACTTACTGACAGCAACAGGATAGATATGAACCTTTGGCGTACTTTATATCTTCAATTACAAACAGGCTGGACAAGAACTACTGCAAATCCATTACACACAATTACAACGGTAAACAATACTATTAAGCAAAATGTGAGCAGCACTTTACCTATTCCAATTCCCTTGCTTATAGGACAATATAATACTGTAAAGAGTAGTGCCTTTTCAAGCAATCTTTTATCTTACAACAGCAGCACCAAACAGTTAAGCGACGTTACAGGAATAACCCAAAACCCTTATAACTCTAAAACAAAAACATAACATTGCAACCACCCGGATGAAACGTATCTTTATATAAGTAAAACTGCACCATGAAAAAAGTAATCACCGCCATTTCAATATTATTTGTTTTTTGCTTTGCACATTGCAAAAAAAGCAATACTGATAGCAACGGCCTACCACCAGCTACAGAAGAAGGTAAAAACACCTTGGGTTTTATGCTTAATGGGCAGCTATGGACGCCCCAAGGTAATAATGGAACAGCCAATCTAAGCTTAAATTATGATGCGACATTTTCTGCCGGAGTCTTTAACCTGGCTGCATATCGCATAATTAACTCTTCCTCTGGCAGAAGACAAAGATTAACGATGTATGGCGATTCAATACAAGTTGCTCAGAAAATTATATTACCCAACAAAAATAAATTTGGTGCAATATTTAGAAATGATATTTCAGACTGCGACTACGATTTTTCCGACACTAGTGTAGAAATAATAAGTGGTTATTTCGACATCCAAAAATTAGACAAAGTAAATAGAATATTTGCAGGCGAATTTGAATTAAAATTCAAGAAAAATGGTTGCGAAGATGTAGAAATATCTCAAGGTCGTTTCGATATGAAATTCTAACTAAATTAAAAACATACTAAATTGAAAAAGCTAACTTCATTCTGCATCATAATGGTGCTTTTCGCCGTTGCAGGGTGTTATCACCTGC
>JANNGD010000066.1:0-8695 GCA_031380515.1 Ferruginibacter sp.
ATTTTCATTATTGAATTAAAAAAACGGCTTCCAGAAATGGAAGCCGTTTTTTTAATGTCTTTTTTTTTATAGTTTTATGTGCATTTTATACCAATGTAATTTTTAAAATATGCTAGGTAAATTTTAATTAGTAGGTTTTAAAAATATTCTTCTAATCCCAATAAATATAAAAAGTAATAAACTGTACAAGATAAGAAATGGAACAATGTATTCAATCAAATTTAATGGCAGCATTACTGCTATTATCAATAATTGAAAACCCAAACCATACATGGATACTAAAGTCATAAACCAGTTGGGGAATATTTTTACTTTATAAGCTTCTTTATCTAAAAGGTGGATGATTTTATCGAAAATGCTGTAAAAAATAGCAAAGGCAGCAAATAAAATATCTACCCAAATTTGTTTTTCTTGTGGGAATGCTTTTGGAGATTTATATTCAAATACTTTGCTTGTTGTATCGGCCCCTACAGATTTATTTCTTAAGATTACATAATAATAATTATACAAAGTGCCTTGTAATTGAATGCAGATAAATGCAACAAGTGTGAGACTGTAGGTAGCTGTAGAAACATAACAAATAGCCATTAAAATAAAAAAATTCAATAAAATATCAAATACACTGTCTAAATATCTACCGGTATAAGAAGGTGTATTTTTTAATCTAGCCAATTCACCATCGGCAGCATCTAATATTGATTTTAATATTATAAAGAATGCCGCCAAATAAAAGTGATTATATAGAATACATAGGATACCCATTAGGCCCGAAAACCCAAATAATAATGTAACATGAATGGGGGTAATAGACGTATGCGACCATTTCTTAGCAATAAATGTTGCTATCGATCTTCCATAATCTGATAAGTCAATAAATTTATCTTTTACAGCAAGTTTTGCCATGTAATCTTTTGCAGAATAATAAGTAGAAAAAATAGTTAGCCTGCAAAGGTACTCTGATAAATTGATTTTGTTGCCATGATTTTATGTTTAATCTATTTGGGCGAAATAATAAAAGCATATTTTCCGATTTGCAAATGATGCACTTTTTTAAAAAAAAGTGCAAACAGGTTTACAATATTCTTTATGCATTAATATAAATTATTTGGGCAGCCCAGTCTACTGGCTCTATGGGAGATTCGGCTTGCTTTATCATTTAATCTTTTACTTAGCCTTATACCTGAAAAATAATACCAGTCTTTGTATTTCGGACTACCTCTTTGTGTACCATCAGCAGGGTAGTTGCTATTACCAGAAATTTCATTTCCTCTATATGCCAATTCCACTGCCTTTGGGCCTTTTGCATTTAATAGCGTAGTGCGATCTACGTAATTATAACTTACATCATCTAGGTAATCTGTAAATAATTTGCGCAGACCCACTTCTATACCTAACTGTAAATTGTCGGAGAATTGTATTTTTATACCTCCTCCAAAGGGTATAGCAAACTGTGTTAAACTATATTCTTTCTTATTTGGATATGAAGCTAACCCCTGACCTTCTGTACTGAGTGGTTTGAGAAAAACTTTATTGCCTTCTGTATCTGTTGTGTAGGGATTAAAATGATAAATTGCTACTCCGGTAAAAACATAAGGTGTAATACTTTTGCCATCTAGTTCAAAAAAATTATATTCTACAGCTCCATGCATTTCGGTTATAGCGGACTTGAATCTTAAATTTCTGGACTCTATTCCTTTTGCAGTACTGTTTTTTTTATCATCGCCAGCTAACACTCCATAAGTAAAGCCTGTTCTTAGAATGAACTTGCTACTTATATCATAAGAAGCCCCAAGACCAATAGCTGGGTGCGACTGGTCTATGGTTACCCGTTTTCCTTGTAAGTCTCCTTGGTAAGTGGCAATACCTCCAAAAATGTCTACGTGAAGATTTTGGCAATTTGCAACATGCGGTAGCAATGCCAACAAAAGAAGGCTAGTGTATTTCATACAATAAATGTTTTAAGTAGAATATTGCCACGAATGGTTTCCAAAAACCATTCCATTTACTGCCTTAAAATGTTAATGTATAAATCCTTTGCCAAGGATTAAGTAGGCGTAGGGTAATTTTACTGGATTTTAATTTTAATGTAGCAGTTAAACATTCATATCAAATAATTCATTTTTTATAGCATATAAAACAAGGCCTGCAGTATTGCGACAGCCTGTTTTTAGTAATAAATTATTACGATGTCCATCAACCGTACGTTCGCTTATAAAAAGTTTTTCTGCAATTTCTGAGGTGGTAAACTCCTTGCAAATTAATTGTATAATTTCTTTTTCTCTGGATGTAATGTTATCTATTGGTAGAAGAGAGAATTTTTTTTGCCTGGTTTGTACATGGCTATGCATTGCCCTAATAGTCTTCTCATTAAAATAATAGTCGTGCGAAACAACTGTATTGATTGCTTTTTCTACTTCATCTGGTTGAGAATTTTTTGCTAAGTATGCGTTAGCTCCTTCTTCTATAAGTTTGTTAATAAACTTATCTTCTTCATGTACAGTAAGGATTATGTTTTTGATGTAAGGATATTTTGTTCGAACTACTTTCATGGTTTCTATGCCATTTAGTATTGGCATATTGATGTCTAAAAATATAACCTGAATTGTTTCAGTACTTGATTCTAATTTTTGAAGTAAATCCGCTCCGTTTTCTGCATCAATTACTACCTGAATATTTTCAAAACTATTGAGCAAAGCAATAATTCCTTTTCTAAATAAAACTTGATCTTCGGCAATGGCTATGTTAATCATGTAATATATTTTTTAAGTTTGGAATATTGATATTACATTTAAATCCTGCACCTGGGCTAGAAACAAACTGTACCTTTCCATCTAAAATCAATACCCTGCTTTCAATATTTTTTAATCCTATTCCTTTTTTCTTGCTATTTGGTAACAAATCTGAACCGGCACCATCGTCAGAATACGAAATAAAGAGGGTGTCTTCCTTTTTTCCAATAGAAATGCTTACATTTTTTGCTCTAGCATATTTGATACAGTTAGAAGTCAACTCTTGCATAATCCTATATATTGCTAATTCAGCCGTTGGTTTTAAACGCACTAAATCATCTGAACAATTAAAATTTATTACCAGGTCTGAGAGCTTTGTTATTGTTTCGAAATGGCTTTCCAATGCTTGTTGTAAGCCCAATAATTCCAACTCAAAAGGCGCCAATGACCTGGCAATTCTTCTTACACTGCTTATGCCCATTTCAATTAGTTTATTGCTGGTATTAAAAACCTCAGGTTCAAGAATTGTTCCGGGTTTTAACTGGTTTATTGATAGGGAAAGCGTAGAAAAAATGCTACCAATTTCATCATGAATATCTTTTGCAATACTAATCTTTTCGGCCTCTGCAGATTCTATGTTTATGGCTAATAATTCTTGCTTGTGCAAAAAATCTTGCCTAAAAAGCTGTTGTTGTTTTAATAATAACCCTTTTCTATATCGTACAAATACTACTACAAACCCTACTGCAATAATACTAAATGCAAGTATGGCTACTATAATGCCAAAATAAAATTTCGCTTTTTCCTTTGCTTCCATAATCCAATGGCTATTAATATATACAGCAATATAGTTAAAATTGTATGTATGAACCATACATTCATTCTGAAACCAAAGTTTAGTTTTTCAATGTATTCGTTAAATGAGGATAGTAATATTGACCCCGTAAAATAAATAAGAAAACCAGCATTTATGAAGCGAACAGAGATTTGTCTTTGCTGAAAATTTTCCAAGTTAGAAACATCCATTACGAAAGAGCTAATGGAAAGAAAAATAATGATTAATGCTTCTATAGATCTTGCGTAAGTATTGTATGTATAAATATTCTCTACCCAAATGGAATTGCATATAGAAAGAATTGTAAACACCACCGCCAATATTTTATAAAGCTTGCTTGGCCAAAAACCTTTTTGTTGTATAAAATAGAATGCTATAAGTACGAGGAATTCTAAAATAGTATAAATATGAAGAATTGGATAATTATTAATTCGGTTTAGCCATAAAATAAATGATATTATCTGTACAATTACAGATAATATCAAATAAAAAGTTACAATTTTAAATTCTTTTGAATATTTTTTATAATTTATTAAACCTATTACAGTTGGTGCAAATATTATCCACGGGCCATACTTAAAAATAAAATCTCTTATCTCATTAACCATACAATAGGATTCTTATTAAAACTTTTTTAAATAACTTTATGGAATAATCCCTGTTACCAAAGGACTATCAATAGGGCAAGTAACTGGACAAGGATAACTAAAATCAAAACAACCTGATGTATCATCATCATCCATGTCGGCAGATTTTACTGTTTTTGTAATTTCATAAATATCAGTACCAGGGTTGGTTACATTACCATTTTCGTCTCTAGTAAATCCTGAAACTACCACAATAACCATGGCCGGTTTGGTTTGAAATTCTGTACCTTTTGGCGTAACAACCTCTACTTGTTTATAACCCATATAAAATCTATAAGCAATCTTCGTTGGGTCAGTACCCGGAGGCAATACTTCGTTTATCATATCTATTACTTCTTGGTGAGTAATTGTAAATGCCATTGGTATACTACTATCCGATTGATGAACTGTTCTCCAGGTTGTAGTGTATGCTACAGCCTCTGTTACTGAAATTTTAAAATTTTTTGCTGACATAATAGTTATGTTTTAGGTTAGATATAAAGTTATGTAAAGTTAAGACGGCTAACAACATAGTCTATAGGTATTTATACCTGTATTTAATTTCAAGTAAAAAGACGCTTATAAAATACGTTTTTTGCCTTCATATTTGCATAGTAAATGTAGCTTTTAAAAAAGGTTGTTTGATTTTTGGTTTATCAAAACGTAAAACACTAAGTCGAATCTAAAAATATATTGCTGGGGGGTAATTTATTTTTAAGTAAAACCTGTATAAAAAGCTACAAAAACATTAAATGTTCTTTAAGCAAGCAAGACGAGCAGGGGGCTCGTAGGATTTGCAGCTTGAAGGCATTGTAAAACGAATGTGGCTGTCCAATCATTAAAAATTGGATGGCCTTTTTTATAGAATTTATTTTGCCTTTTAAAATGTTTACGAAAGGTTTTGGTGTTCAGTTTTTTATTGAGGTAGGCAACTTTTTTTTAAAGTTTTTACAAAATAAGTGATAAAAAGGGTAATTCAGTTTTGAGAAACGGGTTTTCGTTGGAACTTCTGGTTTTTTTTAGTCTAGTTTCTTTTATAACAATTGAAAGCCCAATGTTATTTTGCATATCAACCTCCAAATAAAATTTTCTTCAATTCCTTAATGCTATTGGAAGGGCCTTCATATTTATTCAATTTGAAAGTACAAGATCTTGTGTCAATTTTAATATGTAGTTTTTCATATTCTTTGTAACTCAAATAGTAAAACTGATTGTCTTGAATAGCCCAAATGATGTGATTGGTATTTGGTATAACAGTAATATTATTGTTGTAGTAAACATTCATTCTATTCACTCCAAGGGTTGCTACATTAAGGTAATTAAAAACTAAAGCCACGTTTTTGTCATTTACAAAAGTTGCACTTATAGGTATCCCATTAGAAAGTGTAGGGTTATCACAATTCCAATAGCCAAAACCATCAATTGTAAAACTGCGCAGTAAATATTCTTTGAGCAATGCTGCTCTGTAATATTTTTCTGCAATTATTGAGTTAATAGAGTCGCCTCTTCTCTGTCTTTCTTGATTTGCAATATTTGTATTTTTAATATTTTTTTCAATTTCCGTCATTTGCGCTTGGTATACTTTTTTCGCTTCAATTATTTCTACATTCCTAGCATTAATCAAAACATTCAATTCGGCTATCCGCTTGTTTTCATCATCAATAAGTTTGTTCTTAGCAACTACCACTTCATTGTTGGCCAAGGTTTTCTTATTGTCTTCATTAATTATTTTATTTTGCAAAGCCAATGTATCTTGTTGGGCCTGTTCAATGTTTATACTGTTTTTTTGCAAATCATAGTAAGCCTTTATTTTTGCATTGTACACATTTACTGCTTCATCATAATCTTTACCTTCTAGCACCGGTTTTACTTCATACTGTACCGATTTGGTTCCAGTGCTAAATTTTGCAATGTATTTTTTGCTACCATTGGTATGCAGTAGTTGCACATCACTCCATTCCGTTTTAGAATCTTCACCCACGGTTTCTGTTGCACTATTTAGCACTTCAAATTTTAAATTATTGTATACGAGTAACTCTTTAAAACTTGCTGGATCTATAATTATTTCAATGGTAGGGTTTTTCCCACTTGCTTTTTGTGGTGGTAAAGGTTTCGTAATAGGGGCTGTAATTTCCTCTTTAGGTTTTTGGGAATTACTATCAGAAATTATTTTTTCTCTTACAACTGTTGGGGCATTATTAGCAACCGAATGTTTGGTATTTACAACAATATCATTTACTTCATCCTTACCTTTATTTATCCATTGTCCAGTTGTTGTGTCAAGCACATACAAATTGGTATTTTTTTCGTTGTTCGTACTTACCAAATTCAATTGTGGTTTTGCATTGGGGTTAACTTTTAACAACACTCCGTTTTGATACGCTTTTATATCAATCATACCACTGCTTACAAAAGTATATTGAACGCCAGCACTATCATAGGTCATGGGTATGCCGGCCAACGAATAATCCAATGGGTCGTTAAATTCCCTGGTTTGTATTTCAACTTTCCCCGATACAATGTTTCCGTTAGCATCTAGCACAGCATTTTTTGGAAAAACCAATATCGAACCATTGTTGGTGAATATAGTGTCGCCCAATGCTGCATCATAGGTAAATATTTCGTAGGGCACATTTAGCTTGGGCATGGGTGGTTTGATGGCACTATTGGATTGTGCAAGGGCAGATTTGGTTTTTGTTATTGGCTTTGTGTTGAGATATTTGAATACAAATATGCCGATGATTATTGCAGCTACAAGAGCAAGTAAAGGTTTGTATATTCTTTTCAAAATGCCCTTGTTTACTTTAGTTGTTTCAGCAGTTGCGCCAAGCAACTGTTTTTCCAATTTAGCCCAATGATTTTCCAAATTGCTTTTATTGGATGGAAGGTAATTTTCTTTTTCTCTTAATATCTTATCGTTATTGTTCATCTTAATGCGTTGTATTAAGTGAAATAATATTGTTTTCTATCTTCATTTTTAGCATTCTTCTGGCTTCGCTCAAATAATAGCGACTGGTACCTGCAGGTATCTTTAGCAGTTCTGCAATTTCAGTATGGTTGTATTCTTCGTACACATATAGGTTAAAAACGGTGGATACATTTTTTGGTAATTGCTGTATGATTTGTTTAATTTCCAATGCGCTCATTTTTTCCAGTACCTTTTCTTCAATTGAATATTCCATCTCATTTGTTTCATTAATTTCAATAGTGGGCATGGGAGTTTTTAGTCGGACAAAATCTATACAGGTATTTATTACAATTCTCTTTACCCAGCCCATCATTTTGCCTTCATCTTTATATCCAGCTATATTTCTAAATACTTTTAACATGGCGTCGTTGTATATGCTGGCACTAGTTTCGGCATCGTTTGTGTACCTGTTACAAACTTTCATCATTTCATCGTAACAAAGGGAATACAATGCTTTTTGCATAAGGATATTATTGTGTGCACAGCCGTTAATAATATTTGATAAGTTTTGCTCCAAATTAAATTTTTAATAGGTTCTACTATATAAAACGAGTATAGCTATACAAAGCGTTGGGAAAAATGAAAACATTTTTTTCGTTTAAATGAATAAGGCTACCATTTAATTAGGTAGCCTTACTTTTTATACTTAATACTTTATATACTTTATTTCACCGCCTCTATCCCCGGCAATACCTTTCCTTCAAAATATTCCAACAATGCACCGCCACCAGTACTCACATAACTAACTTTATCGGCCAATTCAAATTTGTTTATCGCTGCCACACTATCGCCGCCACCTATTAAAGAAAATGCGCCATGGCTGGTAGCTTCTGCTATTGCCAATGCTATTTGCTTGGTACCATTCTGAAATTTTTCCATTTCAAAAACACCCATAGGTCCATTCCATAAAATTGTTTTCGATTTTCTTATCACTTCACTAAAAATACCAATGGCTTTACCACCAATGTCCAAGCCCATCCATCCGTCCGGTATCTGGTCACTAGGGCAATCCTTGCTGTTGGCATCTGCTGCAAATTTATCAGCTATGATAGATGTTTCTGGTAAGTGTATGCTTACGTTTTTTTGCTTAGCTTTTTCCAAAATATCCAAAGCAGTTTGTAAGCGATCATCTTCGCATAGGGAGCTACCAATTTTGCCACCCCTAGCTTTTATGAAAGTGTACGCCATGCCTCCACCAATAATTATATCAGTAGCCCTTTCCAATAAATTTTCTATGATCAATATTTTATCAGAAACTTTTGCACCACCAATAATAGCTGTGAAAGGTTTTTCGTTGTTGTGTATTACCCTTTCTGCACTGTTTACTTCTGCTTCCATAAGCAAGCCAAACATTTTATAATCTGTAGTATAATTTTTTGCAATTACGGCTGTACTAGCATGCGCCCTATGTGCTGTACCAAAAGCATCGTTCACATACACATCGGGCGCATGCTAGTACAGCCGTAATTGCAAAAAATTATACTACAGATTATAAAATGTTTGGCTTGCTTATGGAAGCAGAAGTAAACAGTGCAGA
>JANNGD010000211.1:0-46411 GCA_031380515.1 Ferruginibacter sp.
ATTTTTTGAGAATGTAGCGTTTCCAACAGGGAATGCTCTTGCACCTATTACGGCAGATATCCAACGCTTTAATGGACCATTAACTCTACCAGATGTAAAGTTTAATGTTCCCACATTTGTTGCATTATATCCTACCGTTAATATATTGCTTAATGTTGTATTTACTATACCTGCGGTAAGGGTTAATGTTCCACTTATGCGTAAAGGTGTTGCGATTGTAACACCGGCAACACTTGAATTATTAATTGTAAGAGTATTTAATTCTGCAGTAGGTGAAGCTGCTAGATTTCTGTAAACTCCTGCCCCACCAATTGTTTGTGGATTAGGATTTACTACTGTAGTTGTACCTGTTGTGGCGGCCAATATTAAACCGGTTGTTGCAGACTGAGTAATAGTTCCATTATTGGTTACATTTCCAGCAATTACAGCACCTGTTGAAGCCGCTGCAATGGTAAAAAATGAATTAGCATTAACTGTTAAATTCCCATTTACAAAAGTACTCCATGACCCTAATGAAGCCTGTTTACTTACACCAGCCCCTCCGTCTATTACCAAATTCCCAAGTGCTAGTTTTCCCGTACTTGTGTACTGTTCTAAAATAAAGCCACTTGTATTTGCAGAAGGATTAGCACTTGCAGGATCCCCTATAATTAGCGTATGGCCAGTAGCCCAGCTTAAAGAATTTGTACTCACACTATAATCAAGTGCTTTACCTGTGCTATTAAAATTAGGATCTACTATTTTAATGGTTCCTGCTGTTACAGTACCAAGATTAGAATTAATCAACATCGTGGCCGTACCTGCTGCAACACTTGTTCCCAAAACTCCACTGTTAGGATCAATGGTAATATCACCCCCACTTTGGTTAAAAGTAGAGCCTGAAGCTATCAACAAGTTTCCATTAATATTTAGATTACCACCTGTTACCGCCAGCGTACCACTATTTGTAAATGTCCTATTATCTCCTCCTATTGTTCCAAGTGTTAAATCACCACCAGTATTGATAGTAAGTGATCTTCCGCTATTAATTGTTACACTTCCACCTATATTTCCTGTGTTACTTACAGTTATATTATGTGCAATTGTTACAGCAGTAGCATTTGTTGGTGGTACATTTCCGCAAGCCCAAGTAGCAGTATTGCTCCATTCCCCATCAGCCACCGTTGTATAGGAAGTAATTGCTGTTAAAGTATTAGCTGCTGTTGCTGTACCTGTTACCAGAATGGTATTTCCACTTACTACTAATGAATTAATATCTGCATTTACAGAAGCACCCGCTGGGCCTGTGCAACTGATATCATACACTACCCAGAAATAATTATTTCCGGTAGCTAATAATTGAGAACCTGTGAACGTTAATGCTCCCGATGCAGGATTTGCTATTGATGTACCAAATTGTACTGCATTACTAAATGCTGATGTAGTGGTGTAATATGCTTTTGCATTTACAACATCTGTAGGATTAGGGTTTGTAACAGTGAAATTTACATCTGTTACTGTTCCTGGACAAGAGGCAGAACCGCTAATTAAAGCATAAGCAAATTGTGCATTTTGTGTTCCTAATTGAATGACAGTTGTACCATTACCATCTGTACGAGTTGGCGCATACAATGTAGTAATTGCTCTTGTGCCTGTTGGATTAGGTGTAGCCGGAGTTAACGTTGCACCGCCCGTAACAATTGAATTTATTTCAGCATCCACAACATTTGTAGGTGTGGCGGAACAATTAATATCATATACCAGCCAGAAATAATTAGATAGCGTAGTGCTTAGTGCTTGACTACCCGTAAAAGTTAATACGCCTGAAGGGGCTGTAATTTCAGTGCCAAAGGAGGTTGTTGTTGTAAAAGTTGTTGTTGTAGTGTAATAAACCCTTGCTTTTGAAAGATCAGTTACCGCATTTGTAGAACCATTTGTATTGAAAACTAAATCTGTTAAAGGTCCGCATGATGTTGCAGGTATAAGAACCCTTAAAACCTGCTGATTGATACTTCCCGGTACAACGACACCTGTAGATGGTTGAACTGTTGCAACTCCATTTTGTAAACCTGTAATACTTCTTGTTCCTGTAGGATTTGGGGTAGTTGGAGTAAAACTACTTCCTCCTGTTGTAACTGTATTTATTTCTGCATCTATTACATCTGCATTTATTGCAGCACAATTAATATCATACACCAACCAAAAATAGTTGGAAGTTGTGGTACTCAATGCCTGACTGCCTGAGAAAGTTATAGCACCTGCAGGTCCAGTAATTTCTGCACCAAATTGTGTGGTAGTAGAAAAGGTTGTAGTTGTTGTATAATAAACCCTTGCTTTTGTAAGATCAGCCGCTGCATTTGTAGAACCATTTGTATTGAAAATAACATCAGTTAAGGGACCACACGCTGTTGCAGGAATTTCCACTCTTAAAACTTGCACATTTATGGCTCCGGCTGATACGGCTGTAGTAGAAGGTTGGTTTGTTAATATTAATGATCCCAGCCCTGTAATTGAACGAGTACCTGTAGGATTAGATGGTGTTGGAGAATAATTACTTGCTCCAACAGTAAATGAAGTTAAACTTGCATCGATCGCATTCGTGTTTCCGGCATTACAAGCTACATCAAATACAAGCCAAAAGAAATTGTTTGTAATGGTTGATAAAGCCTGAGAACCTGTTACCGTAAAAGTTGCAGCAGGAACAGCAGTTGTTCCAAATACTGTGGCTGTTGCAAAATTGTTTGTGGTATTATAATAAACTTTAGCACTACTTACGTCTGAAGCAGCAGTAGATGCATTGGTAAAATCAAACTGGGTTAATGTTTCTGGAGTACAAGCCTGTGGAATTGTCATCAAAATAACCTGGTTATCTACTGAACCAGCAGTAACAGCAGCTATGCTAGGTTGTGTGATTACTGAACTATTATATGTGGCAAGGGTAACTGCCACGCTACCTGTTGAGGTACATGTTCCATTAATTACAGAAACATTGTATGTTGTATTTGCGGTAATATTTGAAGCTACAGGATTTGCAATTGTTGGATCGCTTAAACCTGTTGTTGGTGTCCAGCTATATGTAACGGCGCCCGAAGGAGCGGTATAACCTCCGTTATATGTACCAATTGTCTGCGGTGTGCCAGCGCTTGAACCTATCCAATCCCCTCCAGTATTATTATCCAATGCTGCATTACGAATTGTGCCAGCTAAACCGGATGCGCTTGGAGCAAATCCACTCCAATCGGTAGCGGTTACACCTGTTCCTATATTAAACGCATATCCAGAGCCACAACCAACTGCATCCACTAAGTTTGCGCCATTTTTTAAGACAATACCTACTAAAGCACTTGAAAGCCAAAAATCGCTTGAGCCTCCCGTATTGAAATAGCGATTTGGAATATCGTCAGTTCCTGTTCCCAGACAAACAACTGCAGCACTATTTGCAGGTATTATAGTTCCAACAGGAAATGTTAACACAGGGTGAGTAACTGTTCCTGTTGCAGACGCATAGTCAGCGATTGTATAACCACTTATGTCAACAGAAGCTGCAGAAATATTGCTTATTTCTATTAAGTCCGCACCTGAAAACGATGCAAATGGATAAGTTACCGTTGTGCCAGTTCCACCCCTATTTAGCATTACTTCTGTAATTTTTATAACAGAGTTTGATACGTTTACTTGTAATTGTGTGCTTCCTCCACTGCAAACAGGGTTAGGTGTAGCAGTAACAGATGTTATTACCGGTGCTCCATTTACAGTGATTACTGATGTTGCTGTATTAATACAACCGTTACCATCAGTTCCTGTAACAGTATAAGTGGTAGTTGCTGTTGGAAGCGCTGAAACATTTGCACCCGTGCTTGGTGTTAAACCTGCTGTTGGTGACCAAGTATATGTCGTTGCACCGCTTGCTGTAAGTGGTACTGCGGTTGCACCTGGCTGACAAATGGTTGCACTTGTTGGTGTAACAGCTACAGTTGGCAAAGCATTGACTGTTACTACAACTTCGTTGGTAATATTTGTTTGCCCTGAAGTAGAACAAGTTGTTTGTAAAACATAATAATAAACGCCTATAGCTAAAGCACCTGTTGTATAAGATGATGTTGTAGCACCTGTACCACCAGTTACATTGCTGTAAGGACCGCCAGAAGCCGTACCTACTTGCCATTGATAGGATATACCTGTACCTGTTGTAAGCCCTGTAGCAGACATTGAATAAGTTTGACCCTCACATCTTGAAGCTGAAGCAGGTGTTATAGAACCGGCAGCCGGTTGGCCTGTACAAGAAACTACCACAACGATAAATTCATCAGCACCCATATCAGGTGTAGTTACGTCCCTAGTATCACCATCAAAATCATCTGTAATCCCACTTATAGGATCTGCACCTGCATCTATTGCAGTTGCAATGGCGGTATTTATATGAAGGAATGTTGCGTCAGTACCATTGGTACTTAAGAAATTTGGTGTTTCTGATATAGAGTTTGCATCTCTTGGTGTTACCAATGCTTGATACGCCGCTAGTGTAGGTTGCGGCGTAGTTCCATCAGTATAAATAGTACTAGCTAAGAACAAATTTTTATTTGAAGCAGCTGCATAAGAAGTAAGTGTAACAGATGATCTTCTATAAGCTACAGCCAGACCAGCACCTGTAACGCTTGAACTATTTACAAAAATATTATTGCGCAATGTAAGTGCCGGTGTGGTTGATGCAGATATTGCACTTGAACCAAACAAAGCTCCTGATGAAGATGCTGCCAAATTGATGGTATTAAAATAAGCATTCACAGTTGTACCACCGGTAATGTTTAAACCATTTAAAGGATTTGCAGCATTTGCAGCAGGTGTAGTTAAAGCACCTATTAAGTTATTATAGACATTAATAGTTGTACCGGCACTAACCGCAATACCATTTACTGTTGACGAGGCATTGCTACCTGAAATATTGTAAATTTTATTTTTAAAGACATTGGTTGTGGCTGCTCCAGCAATAGAAATACCTGAAACCGCAGATGCTCCTGTAGAAGATAAACCAAATATTGTATGCCCCGTGATATTAATAGTTGTTGTCGCATTACTTGATGCAATTCCACTTACGGCACCACCTGTTCCTGTCGATATTAAATTATTAATTATGTTACTGGATATGTCTAAAGATGTTCCGGATGCGGTGCTACCGATATTGATACCGGAAATGGCCCCCTGACCGTTTAAATTGGTAATGGTATTTGTAGAAATTGCACTTGATCCACTTATGTACGTAACGTTGATGCCTGTCATAGCGGCTGCACCTGTTGTCCAGTTATTTATGCTATTTCCCGTAATGTTTTTAGTGGGAGATGTACCGCCATCGGTACAACTAATTCCTATAAATGCAGTTGTGCCAGTAAGTGTACCGTTTATGATACTATTATTCTGATAAGTAGAAACTGCTCCTGCTACTGAAGATCCATTATCTACGGCAAAAGTTACCGTTCCACCTGCACCAGTTTTGGTAAATCCAGTTACGATCGCATTATTGTTTACCGTTTTTGTTGCAGTTGCTGTAGCTGTGTAAGATTGTGAAATAAAAGTAACGCTTCCGGTGGTATTAGTAGTAATATTTGTAAATGTGTTGTTATTAATGCTGTTATTCAGATGAATAGCTACAGTTGTTATTGCAGTAATAGCTCCACTGGTTACTACAGAAGAAGTTAAGGCTGTAAAATTGTTATTATTAATATTTTGAGAAGAAGTGGCTGTTGCATTAGTTGCTTCCACTGTAATACCTTGTATTGTACCCGAGGTGAAACCATGAGTAAGCGCAATTGTATTGTTATTAATGGTATTGGTAAACGTTCCAGTAGGCGTAGCTCCTGCAGAAACATTATAAATACCTCGCAATGTTGTGGCAGCAGCATTAACACCACCAGCAGAACTTGTAATACTATTATGCGAAATAGTAAATCCAATTGAATTTCTAACCAAAATACCATTAACGGTTCCGCTTACGTTTGCAAAAGTGCTAAGTGCAGCAGCAGTTCCGTAGTTTGTAAGGGTATTAGCGTTTGGTGCAGAGCCGCCAATAACTAATCCTGTGTTTTGGTCGGCAGCAGCCGTTGGTCCAACTACAACTATGCCTTGGTTAACATCAGTAACCGTATTACCTGTTATTACTAAGTTATGATTACCACCTGTTACAGTAGTTGCAGTTGCTGATGTAGTAGGAGCAGTAGTGCTATGGGTGGAGTTACTGTAAATACCAATTGTATTGGTATAAGTCCTGTTTAAATCAATGGTGCAATTTTGAATAGTAATATTCTGGCAGCCATTTGTAGTAGTTACATATAACAATGCAACTCCCCATTCCGTCATATTGTTAGTAGCTGCTGCTGTTACTGTATTTGCAGCATTCTCTTGCATTGTAAAACCAGTAATTGTAATCCAGTCTGCACCTATCAGTTTAAAAATACCATCGTTCAACTGACCTACAACATGCGTAGCAGGGGCAGTAACCGTATTTCCATTGCCTTGTATAATTACCGGATTTGCTGCACTCGTTGATGTAAGAACAAGTGATCCTGTACCTCCAATAATATACCCACCACCAGCGGTTAGTAGATTAGCAGGTGAGGTTTGTGGGTTGCCCGCTACTACATTAAGGGTTACACCACCAACTCCAACACCTTGAGTGTTAAGGTCGGCAATAGCAGCAGCTAAATTTGCATAATCGCCAGGAATATTTTTAATACCTGTAAGCTGCGCTTGAGCGGCAGTAATCGAAATCAGAGATAAGATAAAGAGGTAGATCTTCTTCATAAATTTTTTGAATTAATTAATAAATAAAAGGAAGAAATTATACTTTAAAAGTGGACATGTAGGTTCATTATTGAAGTAGTTTCAAAAATAAAAGTAAGGTAAATTAATTCATTACTCACAAAAAATTAATAATTTCTTAACTTAAAGAATTAATTTCGGTAACTCATATAGAAACTATAAAATTGGATATTAAAAAAAATAAAATACATTGCTTACTTTATTTGTTTTCAACAAAAAAAACTACAAAAAAGTGGTGCATAAAATTGTATACTACCCAATTTGTTGCACATTTTTTCTACAAAAAACTACTTACGTAGTAACGTTCATACAAATTACTTCTTCTTAAAAAACAACCTTATCGCTATTCCTATAAAATCATACCTCCCCAGTCCATTCCACAGGAGGTACCATAGTGGAGATTAGATTTTGCTAGATGAATTATTTCTTCCTAAAAAACAACCTTATAGGTATTCTCGAAAAATGAGGATTCCTCAAACCATTCCACGGGAGGGGCCATAGCGAAGATTACGTTTTGTATAATTGATGAATTATTTCTTCCTAAAAAACAACCTTATCGGTATTCCAGTAAAATCAAAATTCTCCCGCAATTTATTTTCTAAATATCCTTGATAAGGTGCTTTTATATCATCTGGATAATTACAGAAAAATGCAAAAGTGGGAGAATGGGTTGGTAACTGGGTTACGTATTTAATTTTAATGGCATTGCCACGTACAACAGGTGGCTTTACTTGCTCTATGGCTTTTAGCATTACTTCGTTTAGTTTGCTGGTAGGCACTTTGCGTTGGCGGTTTTCAAAAACCATTAAAGCTGCTTCAATACTCTTTAACAAACGTTGTTTTTCTGTAACAGAAATAAACAAAATGGGTAAATCGCTAAAAGGTGCAAGGCGTTGTTTCAAATCTTTCTCAAAATCTCGGGCAGTATTGGTTTCTTTTTCTATCAAATCCCATTTATTTACCAACACTACAATTCCTTTACCTTTTTTTACAGCCATCGAAAAAATAGCAAGGTCTTGTGCTGTCAATCCCTTTTCTGCATCAATCATAAGCATACAAACATTGGATTCGTCCAAGGCTTTTATAGCACGAATAACTGAGTAAAATTCGATATCCTCGTTTACTTTATTTTTCCTTCGAATACCAGCGGTATCTATCAAAATAAATTCCTTATTAAAAAGATTATAATGTGTATGAATGGTATCTCTGGTTGTGCCCGCAATATCGCTTACAATGGTTCGCTCCTGCCCTATCAAGGCATTGAGCAAACTGGATTTACCCACATTTGGTTGGCCAATAATGGCAAATTTTGGTATGTATGCTTCTTCTGCGGTTTCTTCTTTTTCTGCTGGCATTAATTCCACTATTGCATCAAGCAACTCGCCTGTGCCACTTCCACTAATAGATGACAAAAAGAAAATATGCTCAAAACCTAGGCTATAAAACTCACTAGCCTCCAGCATACGAGCATGATTGTCTACCTTGTTTACCACCAAAAAAACTGGCTTTGTACTACGTCGTAAAATATCTGCCATGCTCTCATCTAAATTGGTAATTCCTGCAACAGCATCTACCATAAAAATAATTACGTTGGCTTCGTCTATGGCTATGTGTACCTGCTTGCGTATTTCTCTTTCGAATACATCATCGCTGCCTACAACAAAACCGCCGGTATCTATTACATTAAAGGAACAGCCAATCCATTCTGCTACGCCATATTGCCTATCTCTGGTAACACCACTCACATCGTCTACAATGGCTTTGCGTTGTTCTAGCATACGATTAAAAAAAGTGCTCTTGCCTACATTTGGGCGTCCTGTTATTGCTACGGTAAATGACATAATTTTCAATTGGCAGTTGGCAGTTGGCAGTGGCAATTGGCAGTTGGCAAATTGACAGTTGGCAAAAGCAGCTACGCTTTTTTATTTTTACTTATTGTTTTAGAAAAGCATAACACGTGTAAATACTTCCTTTATTCTTATTTTAAATATTTTTCAGGGTTGTTAATCATATGCCCCAACATTCTTCCAACTTCTGCACTTCTTTCTGAAAAGTCTAAATATTTTTCTTAGCTTAAATATTTGCAATCAAAAGCAAACTTTAACCAAATTTCCGTTTCTGTACTTTCTGCATCGCAGTCTGTAAGTTTACTTACAAAATGAGCAGGATACTTTGTTCTTCTATATGCCTCCCCAAAATTAACACAAACCGATCGAGAGCATCTTCTTACTTGATCTGTTAAACTATATTTTTCTTCTGTTGGAAATGATTTACTTAATTCAAAAATATCCATTGCCAAAGAATAGGCTTTTTTAAAAACCAACAGGTCTCTATAAGTTCCCATATATTTCTATCTTAAATTGTATTAAATTGAATCGTTCATTTTAATAACCCTCTATTCTAAAATACTTTTACCATCTGCATTCTGCCATCTGCCACTGCCCTCTGCCAACTGCCAACTGCCTAATATCCATATTCCCTCAAAAACAACTCATTGTCCCGCCATTTTGGTCGTACTTTTACAAACAATTCTAGAAATACTTTGCCTCCAATAAATTCTTCGATATCCTTTCTAGCAAGCGTTCCCAGTTGTTTGATCATGCTTCCCCCTTCGCCTAGTATGATTCCTTTTTGCGTATCTCTTTGTACAATTATCTCTGCACGTATTTTTGTAAGCGTTGTTTTTTCTTTGTATTCCTGCACAACTACGGTTGTGTGGTAAGGCAGTTCTTCGTGGTACAATTGAAATATTTTTTCCCTTACCAATTCTCCCACAAAAAACTTTACAGGCATATCACTGATATCATCTCCTTCATAAAAAGGATGACCTTCGGGTAAGTAAGTTAAAATAGTTTGTAACAATGCTGGCACGCCCGTATTTTTCAAAGCAGAAATCATTACTACTTCTTTGCAATAGGATTGTGCGGCGAAAAATGTTTTCAGTTTTTCCAGTTCCTCCAAGTCCTTTACCTGGTCTATTTTATTCAACACCACAATTACGGGTGCTTTCAATCTCAATTTTTGGAATATTTCGTGGCTTTCTTCTACAGCTTCACGAGCATCAGCCATGAGCAAAGCCACGTCTGCATCTTCCAAACTGCCTTTTACGGCTTGCATCATTTTTTCGTGCAATTTGTATTTTGGATCTATGATACCGGGTGTGTCGCTAAAGATAATTTGATAATCATCTGCCGTAAGAATGGCTTTTATACGATGCCTGGTTGTTTGTACCTTATGAGAAACTATGGCCATTTTTTCGCCCATCAAAGAATTGAGTAAAGTGCTTTTACCTGCATTGGGCTTACCAAAAATATTTACAAAACCTGCTTTCATTTTTTTAGATGCTTATTGGCTCACAGATTTAACTGATTTGCTCAGATTGTTATTTTATATCTATCAGATTTAACTGATTTGCTCAGATTGTTATTTTAAATCTATCAGATTTAACTGAAAAGTATTTACAAAAAATTAAAATGGATTACCGCAATCTAGCTGCGAAGAGATGGAGGAGGTAATCATTGTTTAACAACTAAATATTAAACAAACTTATTTTAAAAAGGCCCGGAAAAATTCCGAGCCTTTTCTTTGTTGCGAAGACCGGGATCGAACCAGTGACCTTCGGGTTATGAGCCCGACGAGCTACCGCTGCTCTACTTCGCCCTGCAAAAGTAAAGGTATTATGCTTAGTGTCCTAATTAAATCTAAACTAATCATAAATAAGCATAGGCAAAAACGAGCAGTTTGTACGCCAAAAGCCTTTACCATAGAGCTTTTAAGCAAAATTTATTTTTTTATTAAAAAGAAGTTAAAAGACCAATTATGGGGAAATAAAGTATTTTTAAAAAATGTTTCAGCTAAAATTAAAAAGAACTACTACTTTTATTCTACTAAAATAATAAAGATGAAATTATGTACCTTCTTATTTATTGCACTCATTGTTACAGCCTGTAAATCATCCATCAAACAACAAGAAGATAGCATATACAGTCGCCATTTGCAACATCAGGTGCAACTAACTATTATTTCTACCAAAATGCCCGCTAAGAAACAAGATATGAATTTGTTGTTGTTTATAGGCCCCAATTTATTAGAAGAAGTTAGGGCAAAAAAAATAATAGATAGTCTGTTCAAAAAGAAACTGATACAGCCTATGATGCTGGTTGCTTTTGAAGGAAAAGAAGGGGATTATGGAATTGAAGAAGCTGAAATTGTAGAAGCAAAGCAGTATAAAAAATTCAACGAATTTGTTGTTGGTGAATTATATCCTTTTGTGAAGAAAAAGGCAGCGATAAGAAAATTCAATTCGGTTGCCATTTGTGGTTTTTCGAATGCCTCTTTGGCAGCATTTGATATTGCATTTAATAATGACGAAAAAATTCAAATTGCAGGAATGTTTAGCCCACGGTTTCTGCTTGGAAAAACTAGTAACAGCGAAGAAACGCTGGAAACAATTGCCTCCTTAAGAAAAAGACCCGTTATAAAAATATGGATGGAAGATGGAGGATTAGATTCGAGTGCTATAAAATTTAAAAATGTTATACAAAGTAAATCAAGTATAGCTGAATGCAATTTTCAGGAGCAAGTAATAACCGCTGGTACGCTTAATAAAAACCCAACAATAAGAAATTTTGCTGCTTTTTTGTTATGGGCATTTCCTAAATAAATTTTATTCAATTTTAGCTATTGAACTAGCCCCATTGTTGTGTTTTTCTTTTATTTCTCCTAAACCCTTGTAGAATACATTACTTGCGCCGCTTGCATTTGCAGTAATTTCTTTGTTTACCGTAATGTTTACGTCGCTTGCACCAGAAGCTTTCACACTGCAGGTTTCCGCTACTAAATCATAACTTTTAAAATCACTTGCGCCACTACATTCTATGTTGATGTTTTTAGCAGTACCACTAAGCCTCATATCGCTGGCACCACTTATTTTTACGTTTACTTCTCCAATATTCAATTGCCCTTTAAAATCGCTTGCTCCGCTTAGTTTTATATTTAATAAAGGTAATTCCATTACACCGGCTATGAGTACATTGGATGCTCCTGAGGCCGTAATTTGCTCCAATTTTTTACAAGCTACATATACATTCAATTTCTGACTGCCTAGCCGCCATCTTTTTTCACCCTCATAATAAATATGTAGCTCCCCGTTTGTAATATCCGTTTTTATGCCTTGCTTGTATTTATCATCACTAGCACTTATGGCTACCACTTCTACATCTCCCATACTCAAATAAAGATGAATCCCATCAGACACTTTTATACTGGTAAAACTTCCACTAATTTCTCTCAATTCTGCATCTGAATCTAATACAAAATGCTTTTGGGCCGTAGCAGAAAATGTTGATATTAATAAAATTATTTGAAGAAGGTATTTCATTGCTGGGTTTATAAATTCTTTCTTTAACTTATTGATTTATTGTAAAATTGTATATCCTATATATTTTGCACACTGCCAACTGCCCACCGCCAACTGCTAACTGCCTCTTCCTAGTTCCCCATTGCCTTCACTTCTCCCCCACTACTCAAGTCTTTCTTAACTACTTCGGGGTTGCCTTTGTATCTTATGCTTCCACCACTACTTGCACTTGCAGAAAGTTTTTTGCTCACAGCTATTTTTATTTCTGCACCACTCGAAACAGAAGCGGTGCATGATTCTGTGTTTAAATCGACTCCCTTAATAGCACTTCCACTGCTGGCATCCATTTTTATTTTAGTAGCAGTCCCCGTCATTTTTGTTTGAGATCCACTACTTGTCACTATTTCACAATCCGTTGTTTGAATAGTTACACTTACATTGGCACCGCTACTTACATCTACATTCAATGCTTCTGCCTTTATGGTATTTTTTGCTTCCAAAATGGAGCCACTGCTTGCCATTAATTTATTGATGCTCTTATAGGTAATATAAGCATATAATTTCACACGATATTTATTGTTCCATCCCATTCCTTTCTTATTCTCCATATAAATTCTAAGCACACCCTTTTTATCCACTTCCGTTTTCATCCTTTCCAAAAACTCGTCTTTAGAAGCCATAACAACTACTGCATTTTCGGCACCCTGTGTAATTTCTACCTTAATGCCCGAAGCGCTGCTAATGCCGCTAAAATCCCCCACAGTTCGAGTTTGGTTGGTTTGTGCAATGGCACAACTAGAAAAAAACAATACGAAAGCTGTAAATAATTGTTTCATTTTTAAATATCATTTGAGTTAAAGATGAGCGATCTTATACAAATACGAACAGATGTTATATAATGTTACAAAAATTAAAAAGATTTTTACAAATTCTCTATTAACTTTGTAAAAGTTTATTTAATCATCGTCTGAATTTTCCGGGGTGCTTCATAATGGAGGCTGAGATAATACCCGTACAACCTGCTCAGGATAATACCTGCGAAGGGAGAAAGAATTTCTTATATTACCGACAAGCACTGCTCGGAATATTCAGCACAAAGTTTTTTTATGAAATTATTTTTAAGTGCCTGCATGCTTTGCCTTGTCGTACATTCTTTTGCCCAAAAACAATTTAACGACACTAGTTTTTTACAGCCAGTTGAAATTACTACGGTAAAAGCCACCGATAAAAACCCATTTGCCAAAACAAATTTAACCAAAGAAGAAATAAAGAAATTAAATATTGGGCAGGACTTGCCTTTTATTTTAAACAACACCCCATCGGTAGTAGCAAACTCCGATGCTGGAAATGGCATTGGCTATACAGGCATACGTATAAGAGGCACGGATGCTACCCGTATAAACGTTACGCTCAATGGCATTCCTTACAACGATGCCGAAAGCTTGGGCACATTTCTAGTAAATATTCCAGACATTGCCTCCTCTGCAGGGAGCATACAAATACAAAGAGGTGTAGGTACATCTGCAAATGGAGCAGGCTCTTTTGGTGGTAGCATAAATTTGAGTACGAATGAACTTAACAAAGAGCGCAACCTTGCCTTAAATAGTACTGTGGGGTCTTACGGCTCTTTTAAAAATACATTGTTATTCAACAGCGGTTTAATAGGGCAACATTTTTTAGTAGATGCACGCTTAAGCAATATCCGTTCCAATGGATTTGTAGACAGAGCCGACAGCAGGCTTAAGTCTTTTTATATAAGTACAGCCTTTGTAACAGATAAGAGCTCCCTACGTTTAAATATATTTACCGGAAAAGAAAAAACCTACCAAGCATATTATGGTGTAAGTGAAACAGGGCTTGATACCAATAGAACATACAACAGTGCAGGTACCGAAAAGCCAGGAACGCCTTATGAAAACCAAACTGATAACTATACACAAACGCATTACCAACTTTTTTATAATCATAAAATAAATCCTTATTTGAAAACAAATATTGCCCTTTTTCTTACAAGGGGAAAAGGGTATTATGAGCAATATGAAGCAAACGAAGACCTTATTGATTATGGGTTGCCTGCAATTGGTACTACTACAAGAACAGATCTTGTAAGGCAACTTTGGCTTGACAATTATTTTTATGGCACTGTTTTCTCCCTGCAATATAACAAAAACAAAACACAGGTTATTGTAGGTGGTGGTTACAATAGGTATGAGGGAGAGCATTTTGGAAAACTGGTATGGGCAAAAGAGCAAGCTGCAGTGCCTACAAATTTTAAATATTATGATAATGATGCCCACAAGTACGACTTTTCTATGTACACAAAATGGACACAGAACCTACACAAAAATGTGCAGACATTTGTAGACCTACAAGTAAGAAATGTACAATATAGCATCAATGGTTTTAGAGACAATCCAACCCTAAACGTACAAAATAATTTTGTATTTTTTAACCCAAAAACTGGGATAACTTTTTCTAAAAATAATTATAAAATATATGCATCATATGGCCGTGCAGTAAAAGAACCAAACAGAGCTGATTTTGAAGCAACAATTACACAACAACCCAAGCCAGAAAAACTAAATGATATAGAAACTGGAATAGAGTTCAAGAAAAACAACATACAAGCAGGTGCCAATATTTATTATATGTTTTATAAGGACCAATTGGTACTAAATGGTAAAATAAATGACGTGGGCGCAGCTACCAGAATAAATGTAGCCCATAGTTATAGAGCGGGCATAGAGCTTTTTGGCAGTGTGCAAATTAATAAAACATTTTCTGTAGTAGGTAACCTTACTTTGAGTAAAAATAAAGTAAAGAATTATACAGATTATGTATATGATTATGATAATGATAAACAAATACCTACTATTTATAAAGAGGCAGATATTTCTTATTCACCTACTGTAATAAGTAGCATAGCACTAAACATTGTGCCTTTTAAAAATGCATTTATAGGCTTTACGGGTAAATATGTTGGTAAACAATTTTTGGATAATACTTCTAATAAAAACAGGCAATTGAGGGATTTTTACACGCAAGATGTAAGAGCTTCTTACAGCTTACTAGGAAAGCAATTTAAAGAAGTAAATTTCTTTGTACAGGCAAACAATATCTTTTCTAAAAAATATGAGCCCAATGGTTATACATTTAGTTACATAAGTGGTGGCGAGTTTACAACCGAGAATTTTTATTTTCCGATGGCTCCAATAAATTTTGTAATAGGAGTAAATCTGACACCCAATCTTAACAGAAAGAAATAAGTTATCTAATTTTAGCAAATAAAAATTGCCACGAACGCACGAATATTTTTATGTTATATCGTGCATTCGTGGCGTTAATATTTTGGAAAGTAGCTCTATCCATTTTCTTGCCAAGCAATCATTCCTCCATCTAAATTTACAATATTTGTAAAGCCCAAAGTTTCTAGCATCATAGCGGCTTGTACGCTACGCTTGCCACTTCTACAATAGCAAATAATCTCTTCTTTTTTTAATTCATCCAGCTCATCTGTTTGCATGGCCATGATATTACCCAATGGAATAAATGTACCTCCAATATTGAATGCAGCTCGTTCATCCGGCTCTCTTACATCTAAAAGATTTACTTTATCTCCTTTGGCAATTCTTTGTTTTAAAGTAGCAACTGAAATATTTGTCATAATTTTTATTTTTGGTCTTTTTCGATTTTTTCGGGTTTTTCAAGTTTTTTACCTGGATCAAATGAAACAGTATCTACTGGTGTTTTCATTACTGCATTCACCCAAAGATCCATTACTTGTCCAGAGCGAATATAATTGGGTGTTTGATCTTCATTAAAACTAGGTGGGTTTTGCTTGTACACAAAAGCGTTGGCAGTATCTGTTGTTCCTCTGTCTACAATAGAAGATGCTAGCATAATTCCTTTTTCTTCTAATACTTGTTTTGCTTGGCTATACGTTAATCCAATAAGAGAAGGAACCATCATTTGTTCATTTGATAAACCAGAACCTAATTCCAAATCTATTTTACTACCCCAAGGAATTTTGGCTCCAGTGGCTATTATTTCACCTTTATAACGCTGTTCTAAAACTGCGCCTAACATATAACTTGGTTTAAAAGTAGTATCTCCTAACTCTAAGTGGGCTCTTTTTAATATTTCCAATGCATATTCTTTAGACTTACCAATAAGAGAAGGCACGTCAACCATTGGAAGCGTAACTCTATTTACCGTAAGTATTACCACTCTGTTTACTTTTACTGTACTTTTTCCTTCTGGAAATTGTTTTAACACCGTACCTAACTTAGCAGTATCAGTATATACAGAATCTTGAACAACGACCTCAAAGCCTTTGTCTTCTAAATATTTTATAGCATCGGTGGTTTTCTTGTTCAAAACATTGGGCACCGTCAGGTATTCGCCATGTTTGGTGATGATTCCCAGTGTTTTTAAAAATCCAAATATTAGCAAAGCTGTAATAGCTATTATTGCCAAAAGATTTACCCAAAAAGGTTTATTTGTCAAAAATGTAAACACAGAAAATTATTTATGGTGAATTATAAGATTGCAATATAAGCATCAAGACAAACATTCCTCCAATAAAGCTGTATAAAATTCTTTTAAAGTACTACCCATAGCTACTACTTGTTGTGGAACGATGCTGGCAGCACTTTGGCCAGGTACTGTATTTATCTCTAACATATAAGGTGCTTCTTTCACATCGTCATATATAAAATCGATGCGTACGATTCCTTTACAATTAAAAACCTTGTAGATTTTTTCCGCCGCAGTAGCTATTTGCAATTTAATTTTTTCCGAAGCTTCTGCTGGAGTAACTTCTACACTTTCACCTTCATATTTTGCCTGGTAATCAAAGAAATCATTCTTGGTTATAATTTCTGTCATGGGTAAGGTAATAATTTTCCCTTTGGATTTGAATACTCCAATGGTGAACTCTCTTCCCTTTATAAATTCTTCTACCAACACTTGTTCATCTTCTTTAAATGCCTTTTGCAACGCAGGTTCCAAGTCTCCAGCTCTGTTTACTTTACTCATGCCTATGCTGCTGCCACCATTGTTAGGCTTTACAAATACAGGTAAGGAAAGTTGTTGTAAAATATCTTCGGCTGCAATAGCATCGCTGTTAAACAAATGAACAGATTTTGCTACGTTTATACCTGCGAAAGCTGCAACCGCAACAGTGTAACGTTTGTTAAAAGTAAGTGCAGATGTGGCGGCACCACATGATGTGTACGGTATCTTTAAACAATCAAAATAACCTTGTAGTTTTCCATCTTCGCCAGGCGTACCGTGAAGGCCTACCAATATTGCATCAAAATTGATTTTATTTCCATTTTCTGTAACAGAAAAATCGTTTTTATCAACACTAATTTTTTCTCCATCAGATGATACGTAAAACCAGCCATCTGGATGAATGTCTATAACATAACAATTCCATTTATCTGTATCGATATTGTTTTTAATTGTTTCTGCACTTTTATAGGAAATAACTGATTCTCCAGAATAACCACCTGTAACCAGCGCTATGTTTTTTGCCATACTTTTTATAATGTTTAAACTAACTATTCTTCTGCTTCTTTAGACAATCCTTCATTGCCGCTATCCAAAATAAATTTCCATTTCCCATCTACTTGCTTTTTCCAAATACTTACATACGTTCCATATAAAATTGTATCTACGTTATTGGGATGTAATTCGTAGGTACCATAAGTATAACCCAACTCTCCAGAAAGTGCTACTGAGGCATCTTTTGGCTTCCAAGTCATTACAAATCCATCATCTTTAAATGCGATAAGATAATCTACTGCATCTGCCCCTACCACAGGAATAATGTTTGGCCTAAGCAACACGCCGTTGCTATCTATATATTCGAGAAAAGCATTTTTCATTCCTTTGGCTGCACTCATTGCAGAAAAATCATTGTCCACTTTTAACAAAGCCGTCCTTTCCATTTCGTTATTTGAGGCTTCTTCCCTTTTAGGCAAGAAACATGCCGATAACGAAATAATAGAAAATAAATACAATGAAAAGGAAAATCGATTTGCCATGAATTATAAGTTAACAAAAAATTAATGTAGGTACAAAAAAGCGAAAGCATGAACCATACTTTCGCCATTAATTTTTTTCTTATTAAATGTGTAGTCTATTTTTTTTGTCCATCAGCTGGTCTACTGTTTCTTTGTAATCTTCGTCTGGCACACAACAATCTACTGGACAAACTGCAGCACACTGCGGCTCTTCGTGAAAGCCTTGGCACTCTGTGCACTTGTTGGTAACAATATAATAAATGTCAGAAGATACAGGTGGATTGCGCTTATCGGCATCCATTTCTGTTCCATCCATTAATGTAAAGGAACCTTTTATAGATGTTCCATCAGAAATTGCCCATTCTACACCCGCCTCATAAATGGCGTTGTTAGGACATTCGGGTTCACATGCCCCGCAGTTAATACATTCTTCGGTTATTTTAATTGCCATGGTTGTAAATTTGTTGCAATTTAACAATAACCTTATGAACATACAAGAAAGAATTGAGATAATTATTAAAGCTGGGGAATATATAAAAAATAATGGGGAGGCATGGCAAGAGGCAAAAACCGAGGCTTCTTACAAAAATGGCTGGTTTACCAGCGATTTTATACAGCATGCGGCCTTACAAATAGCCGATAATTTTCTTACCAGACATGCACTTGAAAAATGGGTAGCGCATTACCATATTGATGATAATATTAGTCCAAAAAATATTGGGATAGTAATGGCGGGGAATATACCCATGGTGGGTTTTCATGATATGTTAGCCGTTTTTATAAGTGGGCATTATCAAACCATAAAATTGTCCAGCAAGGATGATGTATTGCTAAAACACTTGGTAAAGTATCTGTACAGCTTGGATAATGAAATACAAAACCATATTGCATTTGCAGAAATGCTAAAAGGATGCGATGCATATATAGCTACAGGAGGAACCAGTGCTGCAAAAGCTTTTGAAGAATACTTTGGCAAATACCCCCACATCATTAGGAAAAACAAAACCTCTGTTGCTATATTAACAGGCGCCGAAACGACAGAAGAACTTGAAAAACTTGCAGATGATATTCATTTATATTTTGGACTAGGGTGCAGAAATGTCACAAAAGTATATGTACCAGAAGGCTATGATTTTGTACCACTTTTACAATCTTTCGAAGCTTATAAATGGTTTGGAGAGCACCACAAATACAAGAACAATTATGATTATAACCTTTCCATTATTCTGCTAAACCATGTTTATTATATGACCAATGAAGCTACGATATTGGTAGAAAACAAAGGGTTATTTTCGCCAATAAGCCAGTTGTTTTATGAATTTTATAGTGAGGTGAATCTTGCTACAGAAAGCTTAGGCCAAAACAATGATGTACAATGCATTGTTGGGAAAAATTTTGTACCCTTTGGCGAAGCTCAAAATCCGAGTTTATTTGCATATGCCGATGGGGTAGATACGATGCAATTTTTGTTGGGGTTGGAATAAAAATATATTCAAAAAGTTTTCATTTAAATCACAATTGTTTAAAATTTCGTAAATTTATCGGACGAAAAATCAATGTACGAAACCCTTCCTAATTTATTGTTAAATAGGGCTTGTGGTAAATAACATTTTGTCAGTGTATCGTTACTTTGTTGAGCAAAGGCACACAATTTGCGCTGCTAACATTATTAAACAAAAAAAACATAGAGAAATGAAATTTAAACAAATCGCATTTACGGTAGCCATTAGCGCAATTACCACATTGGCGGTAGTTTGGGGTTATGGCAAATACTTAAAATCTTCAAACAGCTACGGTGGGCAAATGGCCGGAACTATTCCTGCCAATTATGCAAAGCAAACTGGTTTATTTGATGGCTCACCTACGCCTCCAGGCGCAGTAGATTTTACTGCACCTGCACAAGCAGCCACCCCAGCAGTGGTGCATATAAAAACAAAAACAAATGCCAAGCAAATAAGCAACAATCTACCAAAAGTTCAGCGCCAGCAAAGCCCTTTTGGGGATTTATTTGGCGATGATGATATGTTTGAACAATTTTTTGGAAGAAGAAACAATATAATTCCTGAGCAGCGTGCATCTGGCTCTGGTGTAATAATAAGCGAAGATGGATTTATTGTAACCAACAACCATGTGGTGGCCAATGCCGATGAGATATTGGTAACACTTAGCAATAAAAAAACCTACAAAGCAAAAGTAATAGGTACAGACCCTGCTTATGATTTGGCAGTAATAAAAGTAGAAGCTGCTGGCTTGCCTTATTTAATTTATGGTAACTCAGATGATGTAAAAATAGGCCAGTGGGTGTTGGCAATTGGTTACCCCTTAAATTTAGAAACCACTGTAACAGCTGGTATCGTAAGTGCCAAAGCACGTAGTCTTGGTTTGAATAGAGATAAGGCAGGTAGTACGCAAGGTGGCGTAGAATCATTTATACAAACAGATGCTGCTGTAAATATGGGCAATAGCGGTGGAGCACTTATAAATACAGATGGAAAAGTGATAGGAATCAATTCTGCTATTGCATCTCCTACTGGTTATTATTCTGGTTATTCATATGCAATACCTGTGAATATTGTAAAGAAAGTAGTAGATGATATTATTAAATTTGGTACAGTACAACGTGCATATATAGGTATACAGTATGTGCCAGCAAGTGATATGAGTGATGAAGAAAAGAAGCTAGCAAAAATACCCTTAGATGCTTCGGGCATTTATACAACAGATGTACCCAAAGATGGAGGCGCTTATACAGCAGGGATACGCAAAGGCGATATCATTACAAAAGTGAACGAAGTGCCCGTAACAAGTGGTGCAGAAATACAAGACCAAGTAAGCAGGTTTAAGCCCGGAGAAAAAATGAATGTTTCTTTTTTAAGAGATGGAAAAGAAATGACAGTGAATGTAACAATGAAAAATAAAGCTGGCAACTATGAGGTAGTGAAAGCAGAAATGGCTGCCGATGAATTAGGTGCAGATTTTGCTACCCTTGATGCTAAAAAAGCAAAAGAATATGGCGTAAATGGGGGCGTAATTGTAAAGAAGATAAAACCAGAAGGGGCAATAGAATCTCAAAGTAGAATGAAAGATGGCTTTGTGATTTTAAAAATAAATGATAAAGCAATTTCCTCTGTAGATCAACTAAAAACGGCGATTGGAGCTAATAAAGATGTTACCATTAGTGGATTTTACCCTGGCTATGATGGGTTGTATGAATACCCATTTACACTAGGCGACAAATAAAAAATAAAGTACAACAGAAAAAATGCCTCTAAGTGATTGGAGGCATTTTTATTTTTGCATTTTACATATCATTGTTAAGAAAATCCAGTAGGTCGCCCTTTTTTCTTATAGAAACATGAACGGTAGTTCCATCTTCCATTTCCATATAGCTATTTTTGCCCCTGTAATATTTTTTAAGAAAATCGGTATTAATTACCCAAGAATTATGCACCCTTAAAAAAGTCTTTTTAGGCAGCAAATTTTCTAGATACCCAAGGCCCTGAGAGGTAGTAACTGTTTTACTATTTACCATGTGCAAAATACAATAGCTGCCTTTTGCTTCTACCCGCATAATCTCATCAGCATTTACAAACAATATTCCATCGTGCACCGTTACAGCAATTTTTTGTGGTTTATCGTTTACTTTTAAATAGTTGATAAGCTCTATCAAATTTGGATTTCCAGCAGATTTGTTTATCCTTTCTACAGCCCTTTCTGTAGCAGTTTTTAGTTCATTGGTATCTATTGGTTTTAGCAAATAATCTACTGCATTGTATTTAAATGCCTTTATAGCATAATTATTATAGGCCGTAATAAATATAACTTGAAAATTAAACTCACCAATTTTATCCAATAGTTGAAAAGCGTTTCCTCCATCCAATTCAATATCTAAAAACAGCAACTGCGGGTTTACTTTTTTTATTAGTAATATAGCATCTTCAATATTGCCAGCATTACCCAGCATGGAAATAGACTGGCTGCAATGCTGTCTTACCAGATTATCCAATAAAATCACATTTCTCTTTTCGTCTTCAATATGTATTGTTTTTATCATAGTAGTTTTTTTATTGGCAGATGCAATATTATTTCAGTACCTGATGGATTATTGTGTTGGTCTTTTACATCTATCACTTCCATGCAATATTTATTTTCTCCTTCTGCATTAAACGTTGCCAATCGCTTTGTTATTATATCCATCCCAAAACTTTTATGGGTTTTGTAATCATCTAGCAATGCTTTATTCATATTTCTGCCTACGCCATTGTCTTTTACGATACAAACTACAATATCATTTTCTACAATCATGTTAATAGAAATAAACCCTTGTCTATTTTTTACATACTTAATACCATGATTAATGGCGTTTTCTACAATGGGTTGTATCATCATATTGGGTATAGCAATATTATTTTTATCTATTTCGCTGTGAATATCAAAGGAAAAATCGAACTGATTAGGAAAACGCAATTGCTCTAAAGAAATATATTCCGATAGATAACTTACTTCATCTGTAATGCTATTGTATGGAGATGCAGAAAGTTCTAATGTTAAGCGCATCAACCTAGAAAACTTTACAAGGTATTCGTTTGCCTTTGCACTCTCACCGGTAACGATAAGCTGCTGTATAGAGCTAAGGCAGTTAAAAATAAAATGCGGATTCATTTGTGAGCGAAGAGCCGTTTGCTCTAGCTCTAAAAATTTTGATTTGTTATCAAGTTCTTTTTTTGCAGCTGCATTTATTTTTTTAATTCTACTCTGATAAAATGCATATCCGCACAATAGAATTATAAAAGCTGTTAATAATCTAACATAATTATTTTGCCACCAAGGTTTTTCTACGGTAATGTTTAGTTCTCTTATTTCTGAATAACGATCTTGGTATTTTATCAACGCTTGCAGTTGTACTTTATAATCACTTGGAGAGAGGTTTTCCAATAATAATTCGGGGCTTGTAAGATAATTCCAAGTGTTATCATTGTTTACAATTCTGTAACGGTATTGTATATCATCTCCATTAGTGAAAGAAATAGCGTTAAAATTTATGGTTATCCTAGCACTATTATATGGCACAGATAAAGATGTAATATTTGTTGTATCTATATTACTATAATGTATGGCAGTTATATAAAATGGCAGCGGTTTTACAATATTACTTTCTGCTATAATTAAAGAATCGTTAAACCTGTATATGCCATTGTTTGTAGCTGCCAATACATCTTTTCCTAAATAAGATAAATGATTAACAGTAATATCAGCAAAATCTTTACCGCCCGCTACATTAATTATCTTGTACTGCAGTGGAGAAAACGAAGTAAAATAAACAATAGAAATACCTTTAGCAGTAGCCACCCAAAGGTAATTTTTATATGGCAATATGTATTTTATAGAATTGCTGCTAAGCCCGTTTGCTTCAGTAATATTGTCAATAACTGTAGAATCCTTCATGATAGCCAAACCACCAAACTTAATTCCAATAGCATACAAGCCATTCTCCATTTGTGCCATGTTGGTTATGCCTTTTTGAAAAAGCGGTTCATTGGGTTTAAAGTGATAAAACGAATCATTTGTAGTACTCATTTTATACAATGCGTTTACAGTACCGGCCCATATTTGATGCTTGGTATCGGAGAATAGGTCGCTACGGTGGAAAGAGATAAATTTATTTGGAGTAATTGTAGTTTTAAATTCTTGAAATGGTTTACTATAGTATAAATTATCACCTATACTAAAAATAATATTATTATTGGCTTTAAATACAATTTCAGAATTTGTTCTTAATAAATAAATTCTTTTAAAATTAACATTATGTAATATATAAATTTTCCCAAAAACAACATTCTTAAAATCAGGATTAAATGATTTAGCCCCCACTACTATATCTTGTTTATTTACAGATAAAAATGTACCACTCATTAATTTGTTATACCAAATGGTAGAAGTTATGTTTGAAGAAATCTGAAAAACCCCATCTGAATTCAATGCTAGAAATGCGCTATCGCTTAATGAGAAAGTTCTAAAACTTGGCAGATTAATAGAAGGGGCTATATATTTATTGGCAGCAGTTTTCTTCAAATAAAATAACCCATTTTCTAAAGTAGAAAACCATGTGCCGCCTTCAAAATCATTTTCGATGGAACTAATGGAATATTGTTCAAGCACAGTATTTCTAATTTTTTCTAAATTTTTATTTAGTAAAATAGCTCCACCTTTGCGAAGCCCCACCCATATATTACTTTCTAAATCAAATTTCATATCTAAAACTGGAGTATTTACCTTTATACTTTTAAAGCTGCCGTCAGGATAAATTTTTATAATAGACCGATTATAATAAAAGTATAAATTACCATCTTTTGCAATTACGCCATAATGATACCCAGATGTTTGATAAAAAGGGATTTTATATACAATCTTATCATGACCATACTTTTTAAGCAAGAAAAAATTGTGATTGCCATAAATATTTCCTGAAGTTCTTATAGCAAAAAATGAATTGCCATAAACCTTAATATCAAAATGCATTTCGCTGTAAGGAATTCCATAAAAAAAATTGTCTATTTTACCTGACAAGCTAACCTTGTAATTTTCTCCATTTTGAGAATTTATGTATATAGTGTCTTTATATACAAGCGCATCAATGATAGTAATATTTTTGACTTTAGCTAATAATTCTTTGTTGTATGCAAAATTATGAACAATACCATTTTCATAATAAGCTAGTTTGCCACTTTTTGAAAAAAACCACAACCTTCCTTTTTCATCTTCTTTTATTTTAAAGATAACATTGTCTTCTAATTCAAATTTTTTCATTCCTACCCCATCAAAACGAACCACCCCTTGATCTGTAGCTATCCACAAATAGTTTTTAGAGTCTCTTAAAATATAGTAGGTTTCGTTACTAGGCAAACCATCTTTACGAGTATAATTTTTTAATTCCAATGCTACATTTTGAGCAAGAGAAACTGTATTTAATAAAGAAACAAAGAAAATAAAAAGAAAAACTCGTTGTAGCATGGCATTATTTGTACAACAATATTATAACTTCTTTTGATAGTTGTAGTTAATAAATTTCTCGAAAACAGTTATGACTAAAAATTAACAGTTATGGGTATTTATGAGCAGTTATAATTTGTTCATATTAGCTATCAAGTGAATATGCTACCTTTATTTTAAAGATCAACATTAATATGAAAAAAACATTACTCATTTTATTTTTATTTACAGCTTATTTTTCTACAAAGGCACAAACACAAATTTCTGTAGGAGAGGCTGCAAAAACGGAAGCATTTCTTGATACAAAATTTGACCCAACAGATGGAGGCACTATTAATGTAGGCACAATCAAGAATGGTACAACCAACGATTGTTATATTGTAAAATTAAATGCTTCAAAACAAATTGTTTGGCAAAAAAGCTTTACAAACGTGGGTGAAGATTTTTTTTACAAAGTAGTTGTAAGCTCAAATGGAGATTATATTGTTGCTGGTAATTATATAATAAGTGGGGTGCAAAGAGGTATTATATGTAGGTTTAATAGTACTACCGGAAATATTATTTGGAGCAACTCTTCATTGGCAGCAGCCAGTGCTAATGGCGAATTCTTTTTTGATATAAAAGAAACAGCAAATGGGAATATTGTTATTGTAGGAGCCACAAATTTTACTCCTGCTTTGGTAAATGGTATAGCCATACTTTTAAATGCTAATGGTACTCAAATTTGGAGTAGAATTTTTAATTATACTGCGCAATCTGATTTCTTCACAACCGTAAACCAGTTACCTAATGGCAACATAATTATTGGCGGCTCTTATTATGTAGGGTCTTATAGAGCAGTAATAATAGAATTAAATGAAACTACCGCCGCAGTTGTCAATCAAAATGAGTACGGTATTGCTATAAGTTCTCCAAATCCGTTAGCAGGTAATTTTCTCAATACTTTGTTTTATCAAAAGTGTATTGTAAATAATGGAAATGTTTATTTTCAAATATTAGTTACCAACGATTGCTGCGGTCCCAATGCTGTGCAAGGCATATATACATACGACCAATCATCAAAAGCATTATCAGGAAATTTATTTCATCATACTGGGTTTGCAAATATTCAATCGTATAGTTATTACCCTGTAGGTACAAATGATTTTATTATTACTCAAAATACTGCGGGAGCTGCTCCAAATACGACAAACCTTTTTGTATCTAGAGTTACAAATGGGGTAAAAATTTATGATAGAAGAGTTGTTGGTACTGCTAATACAATTTCTAATATTGATATTAGCGGTAGCAATATTAATGCGGTTGGTTCATCCACTTTAAACGCTGGTGATGGTTATTCCATGTTTTCAACCATTAATTTCCCTACATCTATAAGTGGCTGTATTATAAACAATGCAGACAGTTTAGTAATTACTCCTAACACACCTACCATAGCAGCAAACTCAACTCCATTTATAAATGTAACTCCTATGACTGCATTGAGTTTAACGAGTACAAATACAATTGCTATTGTTACAAATATTTGTGGCGTTGTTACTTGTCCATTAAATACTGGTACTACTATTCAGAAATGCTCTAACCAAAATATTAACCTAATAGCAAGAGTCGGTACAACTTATTCATGGAGCCCTGCAACAGGCCTAAGCGCTACTAATATACAATCGCCTGTGTGTACTGCAACAACGAGCACAACATATATTGCAACCATTTTTAACAGTGCTACCAATTGTACTTATAGAGATACATTTAATATTAATGTAAATACCCCTGCGGCAGTAACCACCCAACCAACGCCTGTAACAGTTTGTAATGGCACTACTGCTACATTTACTGGAGCTGGCACAGGTACAGGTGCTACTTATCAGTGGCTTTCAGGGCAAAGTGCTGCAGGGCCATTTACGAATGTAACTACAGGTACAGGTGCCAACACAAACACTTATACCACTCCTGTTACTACACCTGCTATAAATGGCACTTACTATATATTAATTGTAAGTACTACGGCATGCCCTGCAATAGCCACTACTACAGCAGTACAACTTACTGTAAATAATGTAGCAAGTATTACCACACAACCATCACCACAAGCCATTTGTACGCCACAGCCTGCTACTTTTTCTGTAGGTGCTACTGGCACAGGGCTTACGTATCAGTGGCAGATAAGTACAGTTGCTAACCCTACATTTACAAATATTGTAGGTGCTACTAGTGCAAGTTACACTACGCCTGCTACTACCTTTAGCATGAATGGTAATCAGTATCGAGTAAACATTTTAAGCACTTGCTCACCAACGGTACCACTCGTTTCAAATGCAGCTACGCTTACAATCATAAATCCAGCTATTGCACAACAACCACAATTACAAACTGGCTGCGCTGGAGATAGCTATACATTTAGCGTAACAACTACGGCTACTCCTGCTACACTTGTTTACCAATGGCAATCATCTGCCAATGGGTTGGCTGGTACATTTACCAATATTGCCGGAGCCAATGCCAGTTCTTATACCATTACCAATGCACCAATCCAATTAAATGGATATTATTATAGGGTTTTTATTACAACGCCTTGTGGTTCTGGTAGCGCTACAGATACAAGTATTGCTGTTAGGCTTTTATTAAGCAATAGAATTAGTATTGTACTAACTGCTCCTTACACTTCCAATTATAATCCTGCAGTAAACTCAGGCATATTTACTACGGTTAGTCCAGTGGGCAATTATATTTATACCTGGAAAAGAAATGGCACAATTATACCAAACACCCGTACAGCTACCTATATTTTACTGGCAGTAGATGATGAAGCAAGCTATGAAGTAAGCATTACTGACTCTACAACCAATTGTGTCAGTAAATCCAACATCATAAAAACAACTGCTAAAACAAGCGATAATTTGCTCTTAAATCAATTGTTTATTTACCCTAACCCAGCCAGTAACATAGTGCTTATAAGGTATAATAATTCCAATAGCAGTACCAGAAATACGATACTGAATATTTATGATAGCAAAGGTGCTAGGGTCTATACCAACACATACCCTATTGTGGGCACTTTTGGAAACATGGAAGTAAATATCAGTAAACTTCCACCAGAAACTTATATGGTTTATTTGATGGATGCTAATGGTAAAAAATTAGCAGGTGGTAAACTGGTAAAAATTAAATAAAATCAGCTTTTGATATAAAATGCCTCCAATTGCTTGGGGGCATTTTTGTTTTATTAATTTGGTATTAATAAAATTTCTTACAATGTATCTTTGCACTCAATTTAATACATAAAATAATCATACAAATTATTTAGCCACCCGATTTCAAAATAGAGCTGATGATTTTTATGGTTATGTTGCATGGCAATTGAAAAACAATAAATATTACCAGATGAAACAATTTACCATACCTTTTACATATCGCAGCCCACTCATTACCGCTATTAAAGAAAAACGCAGGGAACAAGATAAAATGAAAAAGGATTTTACCCCTACCTTGTTGGACTTGGGTGTTGTACAAATTTATCTTGCAAGGCATTTCGGGTTTTGCTATGGCGTAGAAAATGCGATTGAAATAGCTTTTAGAACGATAGATGAAAACCCAGGTAAGCGCATTTTTTTGCTTAGCGAAATGATACACAACCCTACCGTAAATGCAGATTTATTGGCAAGAGGTGTGCAGTTTTTGCAAGATACCAAAGGCAATATGCTGATACCTTTTGAAGAATTAACAAAAGAAGATATCGTCATTATTCCTGCCTTTGGTACTACCCTATTGATGGAAGAAAAAATAAATGCGCTTGGCATTTCTACCAAAAAATACAATACGACTTGCCCATTTGTTGAAAAAGTATGGAACCGAGGAGATCAAATAGCACAAAAAAACTACTCGCTGGTTGTACATGGCAAACCTACACACGAAGAAACCAGGGCCACTTTTTCACATGCAGCAAAAGTAGCACCTACGGTTATTGTAAATGATATGGCCGAGGCAGTAGAACTAAGTAAATACATAACTGGCGAAAAACCTGCAGCAAATTTTTATAAAGAATTTGCTGGCAAATATTCAAATGGTTTTGATACCGAAAAAGACCTAGAACGCATAGGTGTAATAAACCAAACAACCATGCTAGCCAGCGATACACAAGGCATTGCAGATTATTTAAAAGGTATCATGCAAAATAAATATGCATTATCTGATAAAAATATTGGAGAACGCTTTGCCGATACCAGGGATACATTGTGTTATGCCACCAACGATAACCAGTCTTCTATTTATGGTTTACTGGAGCAAGCAGCAGATTTTGCCATTGTAGTAGGGGGTTATAACAGCAGCAATACATCTCACTTGGTAGAGTTGTGCGAAGAAAAATTGACTACTTATTTTATTAATGGAGCAGATAAAATAACCGATGACAATAAAATATTTCATTTCAACCTGCATACACATGAAGAACTTACAACAGAAGATTTTTTATTGCAAAAAAATCCGCTGAAAATTTTGATAAGTAGTGGAGCTAGTTGCCCCGATGCCATGGTGGAAGCCGTAATAGAAAAAATAGTGGCCATGAAGCATTGCAGTGAAAAATTAATAGCATTGAAAGAAGAAATGCTTTTACCTATTTAATTTACGGGTTGTTTCACTAAAGTTAGTGCAATTTTCAATTGCTCGTCCATGCCAATATGGGTATTGTCTATCACAACAGCATCATCGGCTTTTCTTAGAGGGCTTACCTCTCTATGTGAATCAATATAATCCCTCATTTCCAAATTATGCATTACATCTTCTAATACTACATTGGGATTTTTTTCATACATTTCTTTGAAACGCCTTTCTACCCTTACTGCGATATCAGCCGTCATAAAAATCTTTAACTCTGCATGAGGAAAAACGGTGGTACCAATATCCCTTCCATCCATTACAATTCCTTTTTGAGTACCCATTTTTTGTTGCTGAGCCACGGCAGCGGTTCTTACAGCGGCAATGGCTGCTATGTCGCTCACTTTATCTGCAATGATAAGGTCACGAATGAGGTATTCTACATTTTCGTCGTTTAAATATATTTCTGATAAACTTGTGTGAGGGTTTGGTTCAAAATGTAAATGAATTTCTTTGAGTGCGTTTTGTACTTCGGTATCGTCTGTCCAATCTACATGGTTTCGTAAAAAGTAAAGGGTAATAGCCCGATACATGGCACCACTGTCTATATAAGTGTACCCAAGTTCCTTTGCCAGTTGCTTGGCAAGGGTGCTTTTTCCGCAGGACGACCAGCCATCGATGGTAATGATAATTTTGTGGGACATGATACTGCAAAAATGAAGGATTTTTTGGGCTTGGCAAAAAGAAAGTTTGGGTGGGTAGGAATATAATTGGCACACGGATGAGGAGGATTGGATGGATTTTTAGGATCTGATTAGGGCTTGCTCAAAAACTAGAAATCGATATCTGTATTGAATTTAGGTTAGTTATTTTGCTGATTGGTGCAAAGGTTTTTCATAAAATAGCTCTAAACCCTTGCAGACATTTTTATAAACTTGCCATTTTCGCCTCATGCCGGCGGGCATCTCAGGCCTCACCCCCAGCCCCTCTCCACAAGAGAGGGTAGCGATGCAACGCCCCTGTTTTTTACTCTTTGAAAAAATAGGCGTATCGCATTTTTTCAATCCCGATTTCATCGCATTTGCGTCAAGTTAAGGTTGGAATTAAACCTTAAAGCGATTGTATAAGTAGGGCCTTAGTCTCTACACAACCGCCAACAGGGCTGAAAGCCGCTGTTGGGGTTTCTACAAATTCTTTTATAATTTAAAAAAAGGTCGTCAAACCCTGACGGCGGTTGAAAACCAAGTCAGCGGTTTAGTAAAAAAGCTTGCTAGCTATGATTTTATAACGATAATTCTAAAAGTTAACTTGACGCCGATGCGATTTCATTTAGACCGAATAAAAAAAGCTGTCTTATGCAGTAGCTGGTAGATTTTTGTGAAGAATATAGCGAATAAAGTTCCTTATAATTAGTACCTAAATTTTAACCTGCTACTATCCGATTTTTTTAGCAAGCCCTAATTTTTGTTTAATGAGTTTACCAGCCTATAAACATTTTTGTGCATTGAATCAGTAAGGAATGATCATGCTTAGCGACATGGTGGATATGCAAAACAAATGCTAAAGCAAATCAGAAAAAACCATGTTTATCTGTCAAATCCTTGTCGCTAGCATTCTTACTTTTCGTATCGAAGCTGGATAGGTGCGGAAGGTATATCAGCAGGGACTGAGCATATGTAAAAAGTAGAATCTTTAATTAAGATTTACGATACCATTTTTGATTGCGTACATAACTAGGCCTACCCTAGTCTTTATATTTAGTTTTGCGAAGAGATCGTCTCTGTAACCATCAATAGTACGGGGACTTACAAACATCTTATCGGCAATTTCCTTATAGGTCATTTCGCTGCATGTAAATTTTAAAAAGCCAACCTCCCTTTCAGTAAGTGGCATCAGGTTTTTCAAGTATTCGCCGTCATCATCCATTTTATTGATAGCATTCATCAACTTACCGCTTACCAGATCGCTGTAATAAAAACCCTTTCTAATGATATCATCAATTGCCATCTTCAATAACTCCGGTTGGCAATCTTTAATAATATAGCCTTTAGCCCCACATTTAAGCATTCGTATGATAGACATTTCGTTGTCGTACATACTAAGTGCCAGTACTTTTACATCGGGATAGTTAAGTTTCAGCCACTGTGTTGTTTCAAAGCCATCCATTTCGGGCATATTGATGTCCATGAGCACAATATCGGGCAGGTTGTTTGCGTCTAATTTTTCTATAAACTCCTTTCCACCATCGGCCTCAAACAACACAGTGTTTCCCAAGCTTTCTACAAGAGTAGCGAGCCCCATCCGCAGTATTGGGTGATCATCTACTAAAACGACAGAATGCATTATTAGCTGGTTTTGTATTTACAAATTGAAAATAGTGTATTTATTTTAAAAAAAGGGTGAAAACACGGTTGGATGGTTGTGATGGGGCATTTAATTTTGCTTTTTATGGTGGAATGTTTTGGATATGTGGGGGGGAGGTGTTAATATTATGAAGAAATTATTTTTTAAACTTTATAAAAATTTTAAACTATGCCGACAAAATTGACAGATGCACAAATTGATTTAATTCTAGGACCTCAAGCAAGGATTTATTCTGCTATAGATGGGGGTGAATTTGAAATCAAAAATGTTATTGGTTTCCCTGGAAAGTTCATTTTACAAATTTCAATTCAAGTAGACAAAAAGCCTGGTACTGGACCTGTAAATCCTCTTTTTTCTGTAAAAAAACCAGCTAAGAAAAAATCGATTTTAAAAAAATAGGCCATAAAGACTTTTTTAAAAACGAAGTCTTATACAGCTTTTCAATATAGAAGAGCTGATACAGAGCATCTGTTTTTGATTTATCTTTTGATTCGGGAAATACCATTGATAAACCTTGTAAATTATAACGTTCATTTTTCATAATATCACCAACAAACGAATTAGGGTAGATTCTTTTTTTATATAACCTGATAATATAAAATGCAATGTATTTAGAAAATACATTGCATTTTGATAATATTTCCAATACCTTAACAAAATCAATTAATTGATAGGGATTGTTTCCTTGATAACCATATGCAACAAAGTCAGCTATTTTTTTTCTTTCAGCCAGAATTTTATAATTATCTTTTTTAAGAAAAACTGAAACTAATAACAAATTAAATAAAATATTTAATTGCCAAAAACGGGATAATTTTAATCCGAAATTTGCTGAAATATCAAGATTATCCCTACCAGTTTGCCCCGAACTTTCTACAATATTTGGAATAAGTTCTTCAATATTATTACAATTCCCTAAAGATTCAATTAACAAAGCATAGTTATATCCATTGAAAGACACAGTGGCTTCTCCCGCAATTATATTATTAAAATTTTTATACAAAGAAAGTAAATTATCATAAACCAACATATAACAATTCATCATTACTAGAACCTCGCATTTTGATTTAAAGTTTTTCTTTAGGGCATCGCTAAATTCATCAACTGACATTAATTTGGGCACTTTCTTTTTTAATAGATTAAACTCCGCTAATTCATGAATTAAACTAAATGCTGTAAATCCATTAAAGAGGACGCTTCTTGTTTGATCGTTTTGAATATTCCTCGGCATAAAACACAGCCCTGCTCCATGATCCCAAGTGATGATTATATTCTTTGCATCATTTAATTTAGTCAGTTTTCCAAGCAATTTTTCTAGGTTAGGTTGATAAGAAAAATTGCAATTTGAGACTTGAGTAACTAAAATAAACTTCTTTGAACAGAAATCATATTCTAATATAAGTGCCGTTTCAGAGTCAATTTTTTGTATATCTGAAACTAAGTTTGAAAAAATCCCAAAATCTTGTTTAATATTAACTAACAATGATAAGTTGATATTTTCAGAAATATTTGATTGGGATATTTCGTCAATTAACTCAATAAAAAACTGATCTTCCTGACTGCTATTTAAGTGATGTATTAAAAAAGTTAGATTCCACTTTGTAATGGCCATATTGTTAGAATTAATGGTTATATTTATCGTGTTTCATGCGTATTAAGGATGCAATTCTATAACATTATTAAAAATATAAACTGTAAAAGTCTCTGTTTTGGCATATTGATTTTTACAACAAATTTAGAATCTTTTGCACAAAAGATTTTAAGTTTTCAATTCTATAAACTATCCCAACAAAACATCCTTCCAAGCTACAATATAAAAAAAACTATTGAAGATAGCAAAGGTTTTGTTTGGATTGGTACACAGGATGGCCTATACCGTTATGATTCTAAAAGTATAAAAAACATAAAAGAAGGCGTTACAGATTATGATTTAAGTGGTAATGCTATATGGGATATTAAAGAGGATACCATAAACAATATTCTTTGGGTGGCTGCTTATAATTCACTGGACGGCGTTGACTTAAAAACAGGCGTTGTAAAACATAGAATTAAAACTGCACTTACAGATAGCTGGGTAAAGACTATTTTATTGATTAATAATGAAGTTTGGATTGGGGCTTACAATGGGTTCTTTATCTATAGTATAACTGAAAAAAAAAATAAAAAAAGTAAATATTTATGACAGTGAAAAGAAGAACAACACACCTAACATTTCATCATTAATACAAGATCCATATAATAGAATCTGGGCCTTTTCACCTGATTGGGGCGTAACGATTTTAAATGGATCAAATAAAAAGATAGTTGATAGTATACCAATCGATAAGCTGGGATTTTCTTCAGTTCAGGATTTTAGGGTATCGAATAAAATGATGCTTACAAAACCTGGTGAAATTTTGTTAGCAACCAGCGGAGGCTTCCGTATTATTTCTCATGACAACAAAAGTTATCAAATTAAAATATTACAACCAACTTGTGCAGTTGATGAATATATTTCTACTTATGATTTAGATAACAAGGGAAATCTTTGGTTTGCTACTGATAAGGCACTATATAAGTACGAATTTCAAAGCGGAAGATGTAGTCAAATAACGGATAAAGATAAATTTCAAGGAGAAGATTGGCTAAACACTATTTTTGATATTAGATTCGATAAGCAGGATAACATTTGGTTATCGACACAAAAAGGAGTCGCTTATGCAAAGGTTACCGAAAGCCCATTTCAAACTTTTTATGTTTCCTCAGATAATAAAACGAGAATACGTCATGCTTACTTTGTTTTTAAGGAAAATGATTCTACACTATTTGTATGTGCTGAAGATGGATTTTATAAACTTAATACAAACTCTTATGAAATAAAGACAATTTCAAATGAAGGTAGTTTTTTTTATTCATTTAAAACACCCGATAATTCAATTATAGTTAGTTCAGAAAAACGGATGTATTTACTGAAGAACAATAAACTCCAGAAAATTGAAGTATTCTATAAAGAATTGTTTCCTATCGCTAATGAATCCATTAATTCAATTGTACAACTAGGAGATTCTATTACCATTATGGGTAGCGAATCTATAAAAGGAATCTTTATTTGGAATACAAAAAAACATACTCTTTCAATAATTAATACCACAAGTAAGCAAAAACTTGCTAGTGACATTGTTAATTACGTATCAACTATCAACGAAAACAAAATAGGAATACTGTCAGATAATTTTATTTCAACATTAGATTTAAAAATTAATTCTTTGCAGAATTTACAGATTTATGATAGCCTTTTAAAAACAAATCTTATTTTATTTTTTGATTTTACTACTGTGAAAGATAAATATTACACTTGTGCTTATGGTAAAGGGCTTATCAAAATGAATAATAATTTTAGAATTGAAAAAAGATATACAGAGACTGAAGGCCTAGCAAATAATGGCATTTATAAAATATTCAATGTTGGCGATACCTCTCTTTTTATCACTACTAACAATGGACTTTCTGTTTTTAATATTAAAACAGAAACGTTTAAGAATTATTATAAATCTGATGGGTTACATTCCAATGCATTTGAAGAGGCTTGTGGGATGATGAAAAATGGGTTGATTTACGCTGGAGGAGTTAATGGGTTTACAATCATTAATCCTTCAAAACTTTCTACAAATACAAATGCCCCTAAACTATACATCAACCGAATATTAGTTGAGAGCACCAATAGCAAAACAGATACTAGCAACTTAGAAATACAAAAATTAATTATTCCAAATGATGTTCTTCAAACCACTATTTATCTTAGTGGAATAAATTGGGGTAATGCTGATCGCACCAGTTTTGCATGGCGGATTACAGAAAACAATTCTCAATGGAGCAATATAGGTACTCAAAATTTCATTCCATTAATAGGTTTAAATCATGGCACCTACCACCTCCAAGTAAAAGCCGCCAACGAAGATGGCATTTGGTCCGAACCCAAAGAACTTATATTAGTTTTCCTACCAAAATGGTACCAAACCTGGTGGTTCTATTTGTTAATTGTACTAACAGTTTCTTCGATTCTCTATGCATTATACCGCTACAGAATAAACCAAATAAAGAAACAACACGAAATAAGAAAAAATATTGCTACGGATCTACACGACGATTTGGGCAGCACCCTCAATAGTGTAAAAATATTTACCAACCTAGCCATTAGCGGGGTAAAGCAAGAGGAAAGCTTGCAACAAGTAAAAGATAATTTAACCGAAGCCACTATGAGCCTACGGGATATGATTTGGGTACTAGATGATTCTTTGGACACGGTAGATGAACTAATAACCAGGCTTAAGCAATTTGCCATACCAGTAGCAAATGCAAGTAATATAGAAACTATCATAAAGGCGGATAGTGAAGTAAACAGCCGCCAACTTACCAAAGAAGAAAAACGAAACTTGTTTTTAATTTGCAAAGAGGTCATTAATAACAGTATCAAATACTCAGGTGCCAGCCAAATTGATGTTACGATAACTACCAGTGGCAAAAAAATACAAATTGTTGTAGCGGATAATGGTAAAGGCTTTGATGTAGATGCAGTAAAAAAAGGCTATGGTCTTAAAAATATGCAGTATAGGGCGGGGCAAATAAAATTTAAAGTTGTACTTTATTCTTCTCCAAGTAATGGTACACAAATTACAATACTACCCATATAGTAAATACGTACCGTTATTTCACCCTTTAAATTTCCGTCAAAATACCCTTGATTTGTGCTTGATAGTTTTGGAATATTTGTAAAATCAAATTATTTAAAATGAGTAAGCAAAATAAATATCAAAAAAGGGTATTGAATTGTATTCCATCAATAGGAAAAGAAAAAGACTGGACATTTGAAAATGCTGTAAAAGCTAATCTTGCTAGTGCAAAAAAAATATTGCCACCTACTGTAGATTTGAGAGAGAAGTGGTGGGAAATTAATGATCAGGGACAAACTGGGTCATGCGTAGGCTGGGCTACAGCCGATGGGCTGCTCAGGTGGCATTTTGCAAAAAATGGAAAAATAAAAAAGAGTGAATTATTATCTGTTCGATTTATCTGGATGTCTGCAAAAGAAACAGATGAATTTACAACAGCGCCAAGTACGTTTATTGAAGAAGCAGGAACAAGTCTTAAATCAGCTTTAGATGTAGCTAGAAACTATGGTTGTGTACCCGATACAATATTACCTTTTGGAAGTGGGAAATTATTTCCTGGTAGAGAAAATGACTTTTATTCACTTGCATCACGGTATAAAATTGCTTCCTATTTTAATTTAGTAAAATTAAACGAAGATCCTATTACAACTTGGAAACAATGGTTAGCCGATAATAATGGACCTATACTAGTTCGCTTAGACGTAGATGACACTTGGCAAAATGCCGGAAATACGAATGGCGAAATGGATGTTTACGATGCGCAATCAGCAAATGGTGGTCATGCAGTATGCATAGTTGGCTATACAAAAGATAGAATAATAATTAGAAACAGTTGGGGCAAAAATACTTGGGGCAAAGACGGATTTGGATTTGCTTCTTATGATTATGCTAGGGAAGCTTTTACAGAGGCTTATGGCGTAACTGTACCTTAAAATACTTTGAGACAATGAAAAATTATGAGAGTTTGAACTTTTCAAAAATGTAAAATTCATAAAAACCCGGTAAGCCGAAAACGGGATTTTAGAGTAGGCAACAAAAACATAAAACAATGACAATGCTAACTATAATTAACACTGTAATAGCCGGTGGACTATTGGGTGCGCTTGGACAAGGCGTGAGAATAGCAGTTGGGCTAAAAAAATTTAATGAAGAAAATACTGCAAACGCATCATCAAATAAGCCAGTAGAAGAATTCAGTATTAGCAGAATGGTGATAAGTATATTTATAGGCTTTGTTGCTGGTGCATTGGGAATGATTGTAAAAGGGTATGGCCAAGAACCTGACAAAGATTTAAAAACAGAAACTATCATTACAATAATAGCCATTGGCTACTCTGGTGCCGATTTTATTGAAGGGGTGTTTAATACATACATTAAAAAAGTTATTCCAGTTGTTTCAGCAAATGACTCTGCTGTCAATCCAAGCGCTAGTGCTTCGGATAAAGAACTGCCTCTAACATTGCCTGATGAAGCTAATTTTTCTAATAACCCTGCTCAAGGATAAAAAAGCAATTATGAATATAATAAATATTCCTAGCCCAAACTTTACTGATGGACGTAAAATATATAAACCAGAAGCAATTGTTATTCATATAATGGAAGGAAGTTTATCTGGTACAGATAGCTGGTTTAAAAATCCAGCATCAAAAGTCTCTGCACATTATGGCATTGGTTTAAATGGTGAAGTACACCAATATGTGGCTGAAATTAATACAGCTTGGCATGCGGGAAGAGTGAATGCACCAAGTTGGCAATTAATAAAACATGCTAGTAACGGACAATTCATTAATCCCAATTTCTATACAGTAGGCATAGAACATGAAGGCAATGAAAGCAGTAATTGGACAGATGCAATGTATAATAGCAGCAGTGAAATGGTGAGAACAATATGCAAGAGGTGGAATATTCCTATTGATAGAAACCATGTAATAGGTCATCATGAAATTTATTCATTAAAAACTTGTCCAGGCAACAGGGTTGACTTTAATAAATTAATTGCAATGGCATCTGACAGCCCGTTACCTGAAATAATACCTATAATAGAAAAAATTACACAAGCTGGTAAAGCAACAACCAAAGTATTATTAAACATACGCAAACAGCCAAATACTGGAACAGCACCTTTAACCAAAGTTGTAGCTAATGTGCAACTTTCATATGATGGATTTACCAATGATGGCGAAAAAATTAACGGTAACAGCAAATGGTTTTATACTAACGAAGGCAATTGGTTTTGGAGTGGAGGGGTTGAGTAAATAATTGAATTGCAACAATAAAAACCGGGAAGCCGAAAACGGTATTGTAGAGTAAGCATAAAAAAAACTTTTATGGCAACCAAAAAGCATATAGTAAAGAAAAGAAAAATTACACCAAAAGTGATTGTTGAAGTTCGTTTCAATTCGGATGGCCAAATAAGTAATGCGATTGCAGCAAAAAGTCTTTCGGGATTAAAATTGTTTGAAACTGCAACAGATGACCAAATTGCAAATGATATAAAAACAATAATCCTTGCAATTATTGGCAATAAAAAAACCAAACCTAGGGATTTACCAGAGACGCACAAATTGGTTGGAGACCTTGGCTATAATGATGATCTGCTTGATTTTTTACACATAGCGCTAAATAATTATGTAGATCATAAAAATCCCGGAGCTTCAATAAGCGAAGCTGAAATGGGTAACTGCGAATCCGTAGGAGACTGTATTACATTGGTAAAATCAAAAATCTAAGACATGAAAAAACTGTTTATAATTTTCATAATTACAAGCATTACCTTGTATAGCTATGGCCAGCAAAAAGGTAAAGACGATACAAACTTTTTGAATAAAATTGAAATAAAAAAATCGTTTGACAGCAAAACAGATAAAGCCAAACCTGCAATTCTCAGTTTTACTATTCCAACAGGCTCAAAAAACTATTTTACTATTAACGGGGGTGTGGCTTACAGGATAAGTAGGATGGTAACTGGTCCTGTGTCTAAAAAAATAAAGCTGGATATTTTTAGTGTATACAATAGGAATAACCAGATCAAAAAAGAACAGAACAATTTTAAGGGTGGGTTTTCACTTGAAAAAAAATATTTGTTTATAAACAAAAAAATGATTCCAAAAAATCTGAAGTTACAAGTAAATTTTTCAAATGAGTTTTATCGGAATTGGATAGATACAACAAATTCCTTACTTTCATTGTTATACGTGGAGCCCTATTTTAGGATTACTGAAAAAATAAAATTTGGAGAACCAGTTGATTCTAAATCCGGCAATGTAAGGAGCTATCTAAAGGCTAATACTGGGATGGAATATCAGAATAAATTTAATGTTCCGGTTTCAGACACTAAGGGTTCCTTAACTAGGTTATTTTTTTCAGCTTCATATGAATGGTATCTGCGCTGGAAGGAAAAGCCTAGAGATGCAAAATCAGAGTGGGTAAATATGTTTGAACTTTCCACTAATTTTACTTATAGAAATGATTTTTACAATAATACAATAAATAGAGAAGGGTACCTACCTTTAATTGTTTTCACAACTGCATTTTATCCATTTCGTAATAACAATATTTCATTTGGTGCAACTTATCAAAAAGGCTCTGACCCTATTAATGGTATTGATAATCAGGAGTTTTGGCAATTTGTTTTTAAATTCAAAAAGGAGATGAAGTAAAAAAAAAACTCGGTGAATAATAGCGAAAACATAAGTTCAACTTTTTCCAGTTTTCATTTTAATTGTACCAATGTATATTTACTCTTGTTAATGTTTGAATAATTATTAAACAAACAGCCTTTCCTGTAAGCTCTTGAAGTGCTCTCTAAAAGAATTCAAAACTTATGAAAACAAAATTATTTTCATAAGTTTTGTTCAATTATTACAACCACTATTTCTTTTACTATTTCGATATTTTTTATCCGCCCTTTTTACCCTAAAACTTCGGGTTAAAACACCCTTGCCTATTAACCACAAGTTATGCAGCTTTGTTCTGGATTCTTTTTTGCAATCAACAAACCTACTTCACATGAAATCTCTATTACTTTACAGCCTAAGCCTAGCCTTACTACACATTACAAACGCCCAAGCACCCACCAGCGGGCTGGTAGCTTACTGGCCAATGGATGGCAATTATACCAATACCGTTACTAGTGCACTAAATGGCTCCAATTTTGGTTCTGTTGCTACTACAAATAAAAACGGTATTGCCAATAAAGCTATGGCATTTTCCAATACCAATACTAATTCACTAATCGTTGGTCAATATGCTACGATTCCCATATCAACTTCAATAAACTTTACTGGAAGCCAAAATTTTACCATATCTTTTTATGCACTCTTCAGCTCACCCTATATTCATCCAGGTGGATTGTTCGATAATGGCCTAAACTCTGGAGGATATGGTTGCTTTTTTTGGAACCCAAATGGATTTCCACAGATTAATTTTAATTACAAAAATGGAAGTATAGGTACAGCAAATGGGGCTATACCTGTAGATACCTGGTTACAAATATGCTGTGTAAGGGATAATGGCACTTTAAAAATATATGTAAATGGTACTTTGAGAGCTTCTGGTCCAGAGGGTTCAACAGCACAAACATACGGCTTTTCGCCTCGTGTAGGCTCTATGTTTTTTAATAGCTATTCTCCACCACAATACAATGGGCATAATGGTAAGATAGATGATTTGAGAATATACAACAGGGTATTGAGCTTGGCAGAAATGGCTACATTACTTCCTATAAAATTAAACAGCTTTTCTGCAAAATTATTTGATGATGAAACACAACTAAACTGGCAAACGGCTCAAGAAATAAATACAAGTCATTTTGAAATAGAAAGAAGTATAGATGGCAACAATTTTATGAAAGTGGGTAGCGAAAATGCTTTGGGCAATTCTACCAATAACAGGGATTATAAGTACAATGATAAATTACCCGCTACGGTTCAATCATTATCAAAAATTTATTACAGATTAAAATCGGTGGATTTGGATGGCAAATTTACTTACAGCGATATTGTGACCATTCTACTAAATAAGAAGATGGAACAATTGATTGTTTTTCCTAACCCTGCGAAAGAAAAAATAAATATACAAACAACCGTAAGCACAGTTGGTAAAACAATTATTGAAATTATAGACGTAAATGGAAAAAGTATAATTAAAAAGGAAATCAGTTTAAATACAGGTAGCAATGCCTTCCCATTGAATATATCATTACTAAAAGCAGGCACTTACTTTTTGAAGATGCAAGTAGGGAATGAAATGTATGGAAAAGGTTTTGTGAAAGTGGAATAAAGATGAAAAGTAGCAGGAAAAAGAATGTATTCAAAAAAACTAACAAACTCTTTTTTAAACAGCATTATCCAATTTCACATTTATTAGTGTAGAAAAAATTTGGTTCATATAAAACATATATATTACATTCATATATTTGAAATTTGAAACGAAAAAACCAACCTTATAATTTAAAAAACATTCATCATGAAAAAAATAAATATAAAGCTTACACTACGAGATGGTGAGGGATGCCAAATTGTGATAACAGCAGGAGACCAAACATTAAATTTTATGAGCAGTGGTACGCAAACCATCAAACTAGAACCCAAGCGGTACACTGCTTTAATAGCCGGATTCCAGGATCCTGCAGCAACTGAAGGCCCTTCTGTTTTTGTAGAATTTAAACAAGGTACTACTACCTTAAATTCTATTACCATTACAGATCAAAATTTTATTAAACCATTAAGGATTACTGTTGTTTAAGTTGTCATCTACTAAAATGTTGGTAGTATTCTAAACACTAAGTTATTGGAACTAAAAAATAGACCGATGAAAAAAATAAGCCTATTGCCCCTATTTATATTGCTCGTCTTACACATAAAAGCGCAAGATTTTGATAAAGCATTTGATGCAAAAAAAGCAGCAGCAAAAGCAATAGCTGCCGATAATGTGGCAAATCCAAATAAAAATTTTAAATCCATCGTAACCGATTTGTTTAATGGTGGAAATGGTTATTACCAAGCTTTGATAAAAAATGGAATAATATCGCAAGGAGATGGGGAGGTACAAGTAAAATCTACTATTTATGGTATTATCAGAATTTTTGATTCTACAAAAAGAGAAGATACTTACTTTAAAAAATTGCGTTGGGCAAGAAATACCCAAATAGGATTGGGAGCAGTATTTGGCGAAGGCAATAAAATAAACGCCTTTAATTCTTCTGCTACCATTGCCATTATAAATAAGAGAGTAACCAACTGGAAAACATTTAATAAAAAAATTACCAAAGAGGCTATTGAAGATTTGCTAGTGAACGTAAGAAAAGCTGCAGCAGTAGCAGATGCACTAGCAAACAAAACAAACAAAACTGCAAAGGATAGTGCAGACAGTAAAAAAGCGGATGAACAAATAGATAATTTTGGCGAAACCCTTGATTTTACAAAACTAAAAGGATTAATTACTGATGAAGAGATTGATGAAGCCAAAAGCAAATGGGAAAAACTTACGAAAGAGTATGACGATATAAAAAAGAAAATATCTGGAGCGCCGCTACTAACCTATGGTTATGAGGGCAATTATGGTGATAAAAAATGGACTAAACTAAATAACAAAGTAGAATTTTTGGCCGGCTTCGGATCAAAAAAAGACAGTGTGCGAAATTATGACTTTTATGCAGGGGCTTTTTACAATGCCACACAAGATACGCTAAACGAAAAAAGTAGTTTAAACAGAAAGGTATTTAATGCCAAAATTGGTATTAATAAAATTTTAGCCAAATCAAAATTAGATGGCTCCTCTTTAATTGAAGCTTTTGGTGGTGGAGAATTTGAAAATATCAGTGAAGGATTGTATGCAAATGAAGTAGCAAAATCTTTCAAATTTAATCTTTCTCTAAGTTTTAGAATAGCGCAAAATTTATACCTGCCGTTTCAAGTTAAATGGAATACAGTTACCGGACGATTTGAAGGATTTGTAAATTTAAAATTTGATGTTCTCACGCTTTTTAAATAATGCATCAAAAATAATGTCGTTCTATTTATTTTAAACTAAACCCAGTAAAAAAGGATTACAACAGTTTAATGTGCGTAATCCTTTTAATAACTTCTTTTACTAAATTTTTTATTCATCCATCTGCTACATTCTTACTCTCCTACTCCTATCCTCATACTTCTCCTGCAATATCTCCCCCATTGTTTTTCTGTACACTTTACTTTCTACCCAACTTATTACATCCATATAGGCAAATGCCCTGGTTTCGAATCGGTTTTTTTCAAGGCCCTTAATTTTCTCTAAAAATTCTTCAAGCTCGTTTCTTATTTCAGTATGGGATAAACGAAATGCTTTGCGTACAAATTTGAACATTTCTTTTTCTATTATGGTAAGATTTTCTTTTTTGGCCATAAATCGATAAACAGATTTGGTAAGGTATTCCATGAGCTCATTGTTGCCAAGTTCGTAATGCGCCATAAGGTGCATGAGGCGTGAGTAGCTTTGTAGGTCGCTCCTTACTTCTGTATTCTCATTTATTATTTTTTGAAGATAGTCTATACATTTATCATAATTGCCATTGCCAAAATACATGGAGGCTATTTTATAATTGAACACCATTATGCGATGCTCGTCTATAAACAATTCGTATTCTGTCAATTTTTCTAAAAGATGTGGCACTAATAAAATACCTTCAGAAAAAGTACCCAACATACTGTGCTGGTTTATCTTTGCGCTGTATATGTATATGAATGCCTGTATGCGAAAGTTGTCGTGTAATCTTACCCTGTCTGTTTCTGCAAATTTTTCAAATTTTTTGAGGGCTTCATCAAACTTGTTGTAGTTGCGCAACACAAAATGTGCATTTAATAAAGAGTGCAATCCTTTTATGTAATGCCCTGTTTCTACCCGTATCATTAGCGGCTCTGCATCAAAAATATTTACCCATTTTTGCGAATAACGGTAGTTCATCAAAAAATCTTGCTTTATAAAACTATACCAGCTATAACTTTGGTAGAGATACAATTTCTCATAAAATCCAGTTTGCTTCCATGCATTTTCTGGCAAGTGTATTTCTAGGTATTCCTTTAATCGCTTTTCATCCTGCTCATTTCGTGCATGGCCATTTTGTATAAACCAACTATACAATAACATGGCAAGGTTACTTAGCCTTGCCAGTGTATCTATACGATGATTTACCTCATTTATTTCTGTAGATAATTGCTCGGCCCTGGTTTGCATGGTACGGGTTATATGCAAGGTTTCGATACGTTTTTCCAATGCAATAACCTGTATTAAGAAATTTACTTTTTGGTTTGCCTTTGCCGTTTCCTTTGCTTTATCCAACAACTTAAGGCTCTGCGAAAACAACCCTTTTTTATATAAGATATGGGCATAGTCAAATTGCTCATTTAATTGTAAATCTATGCTATCGGTACTTTTCAATAGCCTTAGACTGGCCAATAATTGCTTGTATAAATGAACTTTTACATTAGAGAGTTGCGGCTTTTTAATGGAACTCAATTTTTTCAGTAATATCGTTTCATCGTAGTACTGTAGTTTATCTAATGCATCAAATAGTTCTATAATTTTTAAATCTTCATTCCCCGAGCTTCTTTTAATAAAAAGCTTAAAATGTCGTTTTTCTGACTTTTCTAAGGAACGAATGAGTTGGAATAATGTATCGGTAAACCGGTTGGGCATCATGTATAATTTTATATAAAACCCAATACTGCAAAGGATTTTAGGATGCAAAAATACGGTTCAGCATAATAAAAACAGTATTAAGTTTGTTTAATCAATAATGGAACCAACCTTACTTTTGTGAAAGAAGATTGGTTCTAAAAAATCAAGCAATCGTAAAAGGAGCAAACAATCGTTAGAAACTGCAAAAGTGCAGTGATAAAATAAATCTCTTACTACTAGTAAAAAAAATATAAAGATTTTCGTATAGCAAGCAATCGTTAGAGCCGCCCTGTTTCTACAGTGGGGGCCTTTCGTATTTGTGGCTGCAAGATAATATTTTAATCTGTTACGAAAATCAATTTGTTAATAATAATTTAACATAACCGAAAAGTTTTATTATTTGGGAAGATATTCTTGTTTCAAACGTGTGTAAATGAGATCAAAAAAATCTTGAAGTGTATTTGTACAAATTATTTCTAAAAATATAGGTAAATACAAAGTAGAACAAACAATAGATTCGAGTAATATTTGAGCAAGAAATCTAGGGTGTTTTAGCCGTGAAATCAGAAAATGCTCGCAGATTTTACAGATTAGGCAGAAAAAATCTGCGTAAATCTGAAAAATCTGTGAGACAAAAATCTACTCCATCAAGTCTTAGAGCCTATAATTTTACTGAGTGTCCCAACACTGAAAAAAGGAAAAATAAAATGCGCTTAGATTTTACAGATTAGGCAGAAAAAATCTGAGTAAATCTGAAAAATCTGTGAGCTAAAAATCTAGGATGTTCTAGCCGTGAAATCAGAAAATGCTCACAGATTTTACGGATTTACGCAGAATAAATCTGTGAAAATCTGTGCGCCAAAAATTTAGGGTGTTCTAACTTTGAAATCATAAAATGCGCTTAGATTTTACAGATTAGGCAGAAAAAATCTGCGTAAATCTGAAAAATCTGTGAGCCAAAAATCTACTCCATCAAGTCTTAGAGC
>JANNGD010000107.1:0-15779 GCA_031380515.1 Ferruginibacter sp.
TTGACTTTGCTCGAAACAACGATTTATTGATACGTAAAACGAAGCTATGGCACATTACCACTGATTCTAAGCATGGGTTTTACAAATCGCCAAACCTAATTAAAGATATGCTTCCGACAAAGGCTGAGCAAGTTTTTGTAACCGACATTACGTATATAAAAATTGAAGATGACCATGCCTACCTTGCATTGGTTACAGACTTGTATTCGAAGAAAATTATGGGCTATTCATTAGCAGACAATATGAAAGTGCCAATGGTGCAAGATGCTTTAAAAATGGCCATGAAAACCTGTATTTATAAAAGAAAATCTATCATACACCATAGCGATAGAGGCATACAATATTGTTGTGATAAATATGCAAATTTTGCAAGAGATAATAAATTTGTGATGAGTACAACAGAAAAGTATGACCCTTACGAAAATGCTGTCGCCGAAAGAATAAATGGAATTTTGAAATATGAATTTGGAATGAACAAAAATATTCCGACAATCGAAATTGCAAAGAAAATGATAATACAATCTGTAGAAATTTACAACAGCAAAAGAAGGCATTATTCTCTAAAAATGAAAACGCCTAACTTTGCTCATGTAAACCAACAACACGATTACGTTTCCTACAAAAGAGGCATCGATAAACGGGTAAAGTGTTGATAAGTTTTTTAAAACCCAGCGGGAATATTTTTTAGAAAACTTATCAATACTTTATTCGTAAACACAAACTTTGAACTATTTTTATAACAAAAAAATGGTCAACCTATTTCAGGACAAGACATGACCCCAGTGAGAAAAATACTATTATCAAATATCTTGGCTTTATTATGTTTGACAAGTTCAGCTCAGACAGATTTATCTCAATATCTTGAAAAAAATAAATACTCATTTTCTTTAGACAAAGGTTTTGATAAGCAAACTATAGACAGTTTAAAAATTAAGTTTAAAGACTTTAAATTAATTTTACAGGCTGAAGGCGGCTCACATTATTTAAAATTTTACTCTAAACTACATTTGCTTTGGGCTAAGACACTATCAAAAAATTTAGGTGTGAGAAATATATTTTTAGAATTTGGAGCACCTGCAGCAGTTTGTGTAAACAACTATTTGAAAGCAGGAGATTCTACAAAATTATTTACAAGTCTTTATTTAAAAAACAAACCGAATATGGAACTATGGAAACCATATTTTGATTACAATAAAAATTCAAATTCAAAAATTTCTTTTTTTGGAATAGACTTTAATCGTCCTTCAAGTTATTTGAAGGCATTGAAACAATTACTACCAGAAAATCAACCAAATGAAAGTATATCAAAAGCAATTGAGATTATTAAAGGTGGAGATGAAACAAATAATGATTGTTCATACATTCTAAAATTAAACTCGAAATTAAAAGAAGATTTAAATAATAATAAACAAGAATTTATGAATTTCATAGGTAAGAACTACTTAGACTTTGAAAGAATTATTATTAACGAAGGAACTTGTAAAGATGAAAGGAGAAATCGGAACTATAATATGGTAGACAATTTTTTATTGTTTGACAGCATAGTAAATGACAATCTTTATTACGGAGAATTAGGAATGGCTCATACAATTTTGAAAAATAAAGTTTTTGCTTCGATTCTAAATGAAAAGCAAAATTTCAAAAATAAAGTTTGTGTAATAAATATTTATTGTCATAATTGTTCAACACCAGAAGAAAAAGTTTCAAACTATCCATTAAGTAAAATTGAAGATGATATTATAAATTATTTTTTACCACTTTGTAGTTCTGACTTTACTATATTTGATTTATCGGGCAGTTCGGAATTAGTTAGTAAGTATAAAGAGTACGGACAATTTTTAATCTTAGCGAAGAACCAAAATTGAGGCAAAAATGCACATAACAAGGCGTCCTATGTACCTTAGTCGCTTAGATGAGAAGCCTAAATATCGTAATTTTTTATTTCTTTTGAAAGAGAAGGGTTTATTTTTTTATAAACCTCTTCCCCTTCTCAAGAGTTTTTTCCCATATCAAATATAATCATTCTTTTAAAAAATCAACACATCTAGCATCCTATGAGTAGTCGCTATGATTTTGCAGCTTAGCTTTCGGTGGCTGCACATACGCTACAGTTCTCTGTTTTTATTGTTTGATTTTGTGCGCTTAGTAAACGGCTTGTGACCGAAAAGTGGCGCACTGCAGGTGCTACAGTCTTTTACGAAGTTAATCGCTTGCATGTTTGATTATTTTTTACAATAACAATCTTTGTTTAGTAGTCTGTCCTGCGGTTTGTTTATTGATGCGTTGGGTTAAAAAATATGGTTTCTAATTTATTTTAAGGTTATTATTTTATTTTAAAAAATGAACCCAGCTACAGCCTTTTGTGATGTAAATATTATTACCCGCCATGTTTAGTAGTCGAGGGTTCACTTTATTATTTTACTACGCCCATTTCATAAGGTTGTTGGTTTTGCAATACATATTTTATTCGATTTAATAATTTACGGGCTATTTTTATGATAACTACTTTACTGTCTTTGCGTTTTATTTGTTCATTGTAATATAGTGTCATAGAGGGGTCTGTGCGTTTGGCTGTCCATGCGCTTTCTACTAAATCGCTTCGTAGTTGGCGGTGCTTGCGCACTGTTAAGCTTAGTTTGTTTTCTGACATACCACTGCTATGCTCCATAGGTAAAAAGCCTACAAAACTGTTTAGCTGATTAAAGGTTGGAAAACGTTTTACATTGCCTAACTCTACTATAATACTAGCGGCGGTAAGTGGGCCTATGCCTGGTATGGTTCTTAATAAATAATAATTGGTTTTGTGGCGTTGCTCTCGCATCGTTTTGCGTAGCTCGTTGCTTATGTTTAAAAGTTCTTTACGCAGAAATTCCATCTGGGCTATCTGGTAATCTAGTGTGCGCCGCAGTGGATCGTATTTAAATTCTATGGCTTTTAACCAGTTTATAAAATTGTAGCACCAGCTTGCATTATCAAGAGGCTCAGGAATATTTTCTCCTACATAAGCTAGTAATCCTTTTATTCGATTTTTGCAACGGTTAAGGTCTTTCAATATTTTTTTACGATGCCGAAAAAATGCTCTGTCGGCCTCTTGTTCTTCTTCGGGTATATGTATACAACGCAGCACGCCGCTTTGCAAGCGAAGGCCTATATTGCGAGCATCACGAGCATCGGTTTTTTGCAAGCTATCTTTTTGTGATTTTGGTATGTCGGCAGGGTTTACTACAAGGCATTCTACACCTAAAGCTGTTAATTGCCGTTGTATCCAGTATCCAAATTTGCCGGCTTCGTAAGCGGCTTTATATTTTGCATTAGGATAGTGTGTTTGCAAATAATTTACCATGGTTTGTGGGTTGGGCTTTTGGTGTACGTTTTTTACAAACATATCGTTTAGGTAGATGCCTAAATTCCAACTTGCTTTGTGCACATCCATGCCTACGTATATGGTTTGGTTTTCAAAATTTGTTTTAACTTTGTTCATAGTTGAGGTTTTTATAATAAAATTAAAAGTTTTTGTGGCGATATACTGACTACTTTTTTTAAACTGCCTCAACTGCTTTTAAGGTTACATGGAGACTTTTGTACAAGTGTGGCAGAAGGAAGTCCAATGAGTCCCGAAATTTCGGGATTCGCTATTGGGCTTTGGTTCGGGCAGAAAATCATAGCCTAGCTTTTGGTTCTTATCTTTATCATTTATATCTTTACCTGCCTGCCGGTAGGCAAGTTCGGCTTTAGTTCCGGGCTGAACGAAATTCTAATTCCACACCTACACAAAGCGCTAACGCTGTACGTTATGCCAACGGACACTTTCTACAAATTTTAACATCTGACAAAAGGCAGAAATACGAAACTTATCGTATGTTGCGTTTTGTAACAGACAAACTTCAACTTATTTTAAAATTGTAATCTTAATAATGCGACAAATCATTAAACTATTTTTCATATTCCTAATAAGTGCCAATTCATCTGCACAACAAACAACGACTACTAAACTTGAAGATGCGACAAGTGAATATGACATTCAAGACAGCGTTTTAATAAAGACAAGGGACGGTGTTACAATATCTGCAATAGTAGTTCGTAAAAAAGGAGATGAAACTGCAAAACCAGTTTTATTACAATCTACAATATATGTAAGAGACAAAGGTAGAGATATTGCAACCCTAAAAGAATCCGCAGATAATGGTTATATAGGTGTCATTGCTTATGCAAGAGGAAAGAGATTTAGTCCCAGCGAAATATTTCCATACGAAAATGACGGAGATGATACTTATGACGTAATTGATTGGATTAGTAAACAAAAATGGTGTAATGGAAGTGTTGGAATGTTTGGTGGAAGTTACAATGGTTTTACGCAATGGGCAGCTTGTAAAAAGATGCATCCTGCATTAAAGACAATTGTTCCCTATGTCGCCAATCGACCAGGAATGGGATTACCAATGGAAAATAATGTTTTCATAAATCCAAATTACGAATGGTCTTTTTTTGTTGGAAACAATAAATATTTAGACACAATTGCAGGAAACGATAGGCAAAGGTTTAGAAAAATGCAAAACCAATGGTGGGAAACAGGAACTGCTTACAAAAAATTAGATAGCATTGACGGAACACCAAATAGACTTTTCCAAAAATGGATAAGTCATCCTTCATTTGATAAATATTGGCAAAATATGGCACCGTTTGGAAAAGAATTTGCTGAAATAAATATTCCTATTTTGGCAATTGATGGTTATTATAATGATTCTCAAAATTCAAGTATGTATTATTTAAGAGAACTTCAAAAGTATAATCCAAAATCAAATCAATATTTAATTATTGGTCCTTACAGCCATTTTGGTGCACAAAGAGAAGGCGAAGCCACAATTAATGGATACAAAGTTGACGCAAACGCATTAATAAATACAAAAAAAATAACGTATCAATGGTTTGACTATATTTTGAAAAATGGAACTAAACCAGAAATTTTAAAAGATAAAATCAATTATCAAGTAATGGGAGCAAATGAATGGCGGAGTGCATCATCGATTGACAAAATGAGTAATGGTTTTTTAACAATGTATTTGACCAATAGCAAATCAGGGAAATTCTATTCCTTGAACTCAAAAAAGCCTATTAAAAAAGGTTTCTTGTCGCAAGAAGTAGATTTTGCAGATAGAGAAAACAGCAACAATGATTATTATCCCGACCCAATTATTCGTAATGAAATTGACACCAGTAACGGCTTTAATTTCATAAGCGAACCATTGAAAGAAGCAATGCTAACAAATGGCTCTTTTTTAGGCGAAATCAAAGCAAGTATAAATAAAGTGGATATGGATATTGGTGTGACATTATATGAAGTAATGCCAAATGGGGAATATTTCCATCTTTCTTATTTTATTGGTCGAGCAAGTTATTCAAAAGACATAACACAAAGAAAATTGTTAAAACCAAATGTTATAGAAACTATTACTTTCTCGAACACCCATTTGGTGAGTAAACAATTAAGTAAAGGAAGTCGATTATTAATTCATCTCAATATAAATAAAAATCCCTTTTCTGAACTAAATTATGGAACTGGAAAAACGGTAACGGAAGAAACGATAAAAGATGTAAAAGAACCACTAAAAGTAAAATGGTTTAACGATAGTTATGTAAAAATTCCAGTGTGGAAATAGACACCGAAAAAGGCATAAACGTACAACACGGGGTTTTGCAATATTGGGGCGGACGGAATAACAATGAACATTTGTAATTCTATGTGGCTTTTGTTCGGGCAGACGAGTTTCAATTTGGCTTTTTGTTGTTAGCTTCATCATCAGTTTTTCAATTGGGCTTCGGTTCCGAGCGGACGTTTTTCAAATTCCAAAACATCGAAAATTCATGTTAGTTACCTGCAAACAATTTGGCCTTTCATTTTGATTTTTTAAAAATATATTGATGCGCAATTTTATTTGGCTTTATTTTTTATCCGTTTTATTTAACTCTTGCAAGGACAATGAGAAACCAAATCTTTTAGGGAAACTACCAATTACAGGAGTTGACAACATTTTTTTTAAAGTTTATCAGGAAGACAAGCAATTCGAAGATGTTGTTGGAATCTATTATGAAATTGTAGACAAACAAGACCTTGTCATTAAAGGAATGGAATTACTATGTGGTACAAGTGACTTTGATAGTGAGGATACTAAAAGATTTTTTACAGGTTCGCAAGACAGCCTTATTTATCTTTCTTTCGTAAATCCAAATGATGTGTATGTGATTTACGATTTAAGGTCAAATAAAACCTGCGGAGACGTGCCTTGCGAAGAAGCTATAATCAGCAAGCTCAAAAAAGGCAATCCAAATCTAAAAATTAAATAATTAGAATCTCGCTGGCTTGTTGTTATATTTTACTTGCTTTCATTGCCCTATATCCATTTAAAAATAAAGAACGCTGGGCCCGTAATGCTATTATGATAGCCTTTACAGTATGGGGTTTAATTGATAGTAGCGTTTGTATCTATTTTGGAGCGTATCCACAAGTCTATCTTATAAATATTTTTTCAATAACAATCAAGGCTCTTCCAATTATTTTTACCTGGAAACATTTTTCCAGTAAGAGAAATTCATCAGACCATATTCACAACATTGAATAGCTAAATAATAGCAGGCTTTACACAACATGGGTAACCCAATAGAGGGGCTCTACGGAAGTACAACCAGCTGCAGTAAACCTTCCTAAAATTAGCTAACTAAAAATAATTTTAGAACAAAAAAAAGCGAATCCACAATATACATTTTTCTTACAATGGAATATTGCCATGCTTTTTTCTAGATCGTTTTGCTACTTTATTTTCCAGTATAGCAAAAACTTTTATCAGTTTCTTCCTCGTTTCTTTCGGTTCTATAACTTCATCTATAAATCCTCTTTCGGCAGCAAGATAAGGTGTAGCAAATTTTTCTGCATATTCTGTTTCTTTTTCCAGTAATTTTTTAGCCGGGTCTGCTGCCTCTGCAATTTCTTTTTTAAAAATAATTTCACTTGCACCTTTTGCACCCATTACAGCTATTTCTGCAGTAGGCCATGCAAAATTCATATCTGCGCCAATATGTTTGGAGTTCATCACATCATAGGCTCCGCCATACGCTTTTCTGGTAATAACCGTTACACGAGGTACGGTAGCTTCGCTTAAAGCATACAATAGTTTTGCGCCATTGGTTATTATTCCATTCCATTCTTGGTCGGTTCCTGGCAAAAAACCTGGTACATCTACCAACACCAACAAAGGGATATTAAAACAATCGCAAAACCTTGTAAACCTAGCTCCCTTTTTTGAACTATCTATATCCAACACACCTGCAAGGCGCATGGGTTGATTGGCCACAATTCCTATACTTCTTCCAGCCAACCTAGCAAAACCCACTACAATATTTTCTGCATAATCTTTGTGTATTTCAAAAAATGTTGCTGCATCACAAATACCTTCAATTACATCCCTTATATCGTACGGTTGGTTGGTACTTTCCGGAATAATTTTTTCTAAAATTTCTCTTGTTTCGTCTGCAGGCGTATATGGATCTTTAGGGGTAATGTCTTCGCAATTTTGCGGCATATAACTCAATAGTTTTTTTATCTGGATAATGCACTCCATATCATTTGCAGATGTTAAATGCGTAACCCCCGATTTGGTAGAATGGGTAGATGCACCCCCAAGTTCTTCGGAGGTTACTTCTTCATTTGTTACGGTTTTTACCACGTTTGGCCCCGTTACAAACATATAACTGGTATTTTCTACCATTAAAGTAAAATCTGTAATGGCAGGGGAATACACTGCACCTCCAGCACATGGCCCCATAATAGCAGATATCTGCGGAATAACACCCGATGACCAGACATTCCTATAAAAAATATCTGCATAACCGCCAAGCGATCTTACACCTTCTTGTATCCTAGCCCCACCCGAATCATTTAAGCCTATCATTGGAGCGCCTGTCTTCATAGCAAGGTCCATTACTTTACAAATTTTTTCTGCATGTGTTTCTGATAATGACCCACCAAAAACGGTAAAGTCTTGTGCAAAAGCATAGACAAGCCTACCATTTACAGAACCGTAACCCGTTATTACCCCATCGCCGTTAAACTGCTGGTCTTCCATCCCAAAATCTTTTGTACGATGCTGTACCAATGCGCCAATTTCTTCAAAAGAACCAGGATCCATCAACAAGGTTATGCGCTCTCTAGCAGTAAGTTTTCCTTTCTTATGTTGCGTATCATTTCTTTGTTTGCCGCCGCCCAATTTCCCTTCTTCTATTTTCTTTCTTAATATGTCAATTTTTGATGCCATCTGTTTTTTTATAAAATGAATGCCTGGTTTATCTATGTTATTTTTTTATGCCAATCTACGTTTCCAACTCGTGGTCTTATGTAACACAGGTATGGTTATCTTTTGTGCATCCATCCAAAGTTTTAACGCTACAAGTGCTGCTATCTCGGCATTGGCTTTTTGTTTTTCTATTATTTTATCTGCCGTATAATAATTTTTCACAAAATGGGTATCAAAATTTCCAGAGATAAAAGCATCGTGTTCCAAAACAAAACTGCCAAATGGAAGTGTAGTTGCTACGCCTTCTATCTTATAATCCTTTATTGCCAATAACATTTTCTTTATTGCTTCTCGCCTTGTGGCAGCATGCACTACCAATTTGGCTATTAGTGGGTCGTAATAGATTGGAATATTCATTCCCTGTTCGTATCCATCATCTACTCGCACCCCTTCCCCTACTGGCCTTATATATTTTATGAGGGTACCTATAGACGGTAAAAAATTATTTAAAGGGTCTTCTGCACATACACGAAGTTCAATGGCATGTCCATTGATTTCAAGGTCTTTTTGCTCAAAGCCTAATTTTTCGCCCCTAGCTATTTTTATTTGTTCTTCTACCAAATCCAAGCCAGTTATCATTTCGGTAACGGTGTGCTCTACTTGCAAGCGGGTATTCATTTCAAGAAAATAAAAATTAAATTTGTCATCCATCAAAAACTCCACGGTACCAGTACTTGTATAATTACAAGATTTAGCAACCATCACAGCGGCTTCACATATTTTTTCTCTCAATTCAGGTGTAATTATTGCAGAAGGTGTTTCTTCCACCACTTTTTGATGCCTGCGTTGTATGCTACACTCTCGTTCGAAACAATGGATAACATTACCAAATTTATCTGCCAACACTTGTACTTCTATGTGTCTTGGAGATGTTACATACTTTTCTATAAATACAGACCCATCGCCAAAAGAAGCAATGGCCTCACTAATGGCTCTTTCCATTTGCTCTTTCATATCTGCTGCTTTGTCTACTACCCTCATGCCTTTTCCACCACCACCTGCAGATGCCTTAATTAAAATTGGGTAGCCAATCTTGTCTGCAATTTCTATTGCTAGATCTACGTCATCAATGGCTTTATCAATACCAGGAACCATTGGAATATTGTACTGTTTTACACATTCTTTTGCAGCAAGTTTAGACCCCATGATACGCATTGCTGCAGGGCTTGGCCCAATGAAAGTGATTCCAGCATCTTCTACTTTCTGAGCAAACTCGGCATTCTCACTTAAAAAACCATATCCCGGGTGTATGCCATCTACATGTAGCGTTTTGCAAAAGGCAATAATCTTATCGCCATTCAAATAAGATTGGTTTGAGGCTGCTTCCCCCAAGCAAACAGCTTCGTCTGCATACATTACATGGGGCGAATTTCTATCTGCTTCTGAATAAACGGCCACTGATTGAATTCCCATCTTACGGATAGATCGCATGATACGCAACGCAATTTCACCCCTATTGGCAACCAATATTTTCTTCATCATTATGTATTTGTGGTGCTGTAATACTTTTTTAAATTAAACAATTTTTAATGCTCATTCTAATTCAAATAATATTTGCCCTTTATCAACTGCCTGCCCTGCAGTAACTATGATACGTTTTATAACAGCATCGCTTTCTATTACTATGCTGTTTTCCATTTTCATAGCTACCAGTATCAAGAGCTTTTGCCCCGCTACTACTTCTTGCCCTTCGGCAACATTGATTTCTAAAACAAGGCCCGGCATAGGCGCTTTTATTTCCTTAAGGTGCTTATGGGTAACAATTCCAAACCCCATTTGATCAAGCATCATATCGAGTTCATCTTTTACTGTTATGGCAAAATTTTCTCCTGCCACTTCAATGTTCATTTTTTTGTAAGTAGTTTCATCTGCCTCCAACAGCATTGCGTTTACAGAGCTATTTTTATGAATGATATTAAAAGTTGTTGCCGATTGTCTGACCATATCCAAAGCAGCTATATCAGATTGAGTAAATGAAAATTCAAATTCATTTGCTTTTACTTTATACATTTTTTCTGTATCGGTCATATGATATTTATTTAGATTGCTATTTTTTAATTTTTTGAGGCAGATTTGTTGATTGCAGCGGTTTATAAATATTACTTATTTTTTTATTGGTATTTACCATATATCATTAAAAAAAACTTGCATGCAATTAACTGCTTAAAGTAAATTGGATGTATGACTATAATCACATCTAAAAATGACTATTGACATAAATCAACCACCACAAATTTGTCATTTTGTACATAAATAAAGTTATTAAATCCTTTCTTACCAAACACAATTTATACGCATGAAATCAGATTACGAAATTGCACAAGATGCTTCCATTCGTCCTATAACTTCTATAGCAGCAGACTTGGGAATACCATCTAACCTTGTTATACCATATGGCCATTACAAAGCCAAAATAAATATAAGCCATTTTGATGAAGAAAAAATTGCAAAATCAAAATTAATATTAGTAACGGCCATCACACCAACAAAAGCAGGAATTGGCAAAACAACCACTTCTATTGGACTAGCAGACGGGTTGAAAAAATTGAAAAAAAATGTTGTACTCGCTTTACGAGAGCCTTCCTTAGGTCCGTGTTTTGGTATGAAAGGAGGGGCAGCCGGAGGTGGCTATTCGCAAATGATACCAATGGAAGATATCAACTTACATTTTACCGGAGACTTTCACGCCATTTCTGCTGCCAATAATACACTTGCCGCCTTAATGGATAATTACCGCTTTTTTAACCGAGGAAAACCTGAAGGAATTAAAACGGTGTTATTAAATAGATGTATAGACGTAAACGATCGTGTATTGCGAAAAATTGTTACAGCATTGGATGGACCAAACAATGGTATACCATCCGAAACAGGATTTGTAATTACACCAGCGAGCGAATTGATGGCGGTACTTTGTCTATCTGAAGGAATAGCGGATTTGCGACAAAGAATAGATGACATGTTGCTAGGTTTTACTTTTGCTGGCGATCCCTTTACTACAAAAGATTTGGGTGTTACTGGAGCAATAACAGCCTTACTTAAAGATGCTTTATTGCCCAATCTTGTTCAAACCTTAGAAGGTTGCCCGGCCTTGGTACATGGAGGTCCTTTTGCTAATATTGCTCACGGATGTAATTCTATTATGGCAACAAAAACAGCCATGCAATTTGGCGATTATGTAGTTACCGAAGCTGGATTTGCGAGTGACCTTGGGGCAGAAAAGTTCTTTAATATTAAATGCAGAAAAGCAGGATTGCAACCAGCCATGAGTGTCCTCGTTGCTACCTCGCAGGCACTAAAATTAAACGGTGGCATTTCTGAAGAAAAAATGATGTTGCCGGATAATGATGCGCTTTTAAAAGGCTTGGTAAATATGGATAAACACATTGGCATTTTAAAAACGTTTGGACAAAAGATATTGGTTGTTTTAAATAAATACCATTTTGATACGATAGAAGAAATTAATTTGATACGAAATTACTGTATTAAAAAAGGGGTAAGTTTTGCCGTTAATGATGCTTTTGCAAAAGGTGGAGAAGGAGCAATAGAAATGGCAGAATCAGTTGTTCGTATATGCGAACAGCCATCACCTGCCTTGGCTTTCAGTTACCAAATGGAAGATGATATAGAAACTAAGATGCGTAAAATTGTTACAAAAATTTATGGGGGCAAAGATGTTGTTTTGTACAAAAAAACGCATGAAATGATAAAAAAAATTAATAAACTTGGATTAAACGATTTGCCCATTTGTATGGCTAAAACCCAATACTCGTTTACAGACGATGCATTGGTAAGCGGATTGGATGGCGATTTTAAAATAGATGTGCAAAATCTGGTAATAAATCGTGGGGCAGGTTTTATTGTAGCAGTTTGTGGCGAAATAATGCGAATGCCTGGCCTACCAAAGGTACCACAAGCTAATTTTATTGATGTAATTAATGGAAAAATAGTAGGCGTTAGTTAATGTATAATTATAAAAAAAATGTGTACTGAGAATTGAAACGAATGAATTTTATTGCAAAATTTACCAAAATAGAATTGCTGAATGATCGGGTGCTTTCCCCAACTTTTCCACAGCTAAAAGTTAAGTAAATATTGTAATTGTATTAACGTAAATTTGCGGCGCAAACTATAGGCTACAAATTAGCGTAGGTGAATGCTTTACAATTATTATAATATGTACTATCTTCTAATAATTTGAAACCGCATTTTATTATGCTAAAATGTTTTGAAACATAGAAACATTGATTGCAACCATTTTCTCAGTTTGAACAAACCATTAAAATATAAATCAAGATAGCCAGATGAATTTATTTGAACAACAACAAAACGAATTTGCTCAAAGGCATATTGGGCCAGATGCAAAAGAAACTACAGAAATGCTTGCTGCTATAGGCATGGGAAACATAGAAGAATTGATTTCTAAAACAGTACCTGCAGCTATACGTTCAAGTGAACCATTGCAAGTTGATGGACCAGTAAGTGAATTTCAATACCTCACTGAGTTGAAGAAGGTAGCTTCCATGAACAAGGTTTTTAAAACCTATATGGGACAAGGTTATTATGGTACAATTGTACCTTCGGTTATTTTGCGTACGGTTTTTGAAAACCCAGGTTGGTATACACAATACACACCATACCAAGCAGAAATTGCACAAGGGCGCTTGCAGAGTTTGTTGAATTTTCAGACAATGGTTTCTGATTTATGTGGTTTACCTGTTGCCAATGCTAGCTTATTGGATGAGGGCACCGCTGCTGCAGAAGCAATGGCCATGTTGTTGAATCATAAAAATAAAAACACCGACAATATTACTTCTCCAAAGTTTTTTGTAGATAATGCCATTTTTGCTCAAACAAAAGATGTATTGGTTACCAGGGCTACACCCGTTCAAGTTGAATTGGTTTTTGGTGATTACAAAACGGCGGAATTAGATGAAAGCTATTTTGGAGCCATCGTACAATATCCGAATTCGGATGGAGCTGTAGAAGATTATAGAAATTTTATTGATGCTGCTCATGCTGTAAATGCCATGGTGGTAATGGCTACCGATTTATTGTCGCTTACTTTGCTTACTGCTCCAGGCGAGTTGGGTGCAGATGTAGCCATTGGTAGTGCACAACGGCTTGGAGTTCCTATGGGTTTTGGTGGGCCACATGCCGCATTTTTTGCTACAAAAGATGAATTTAAGAGAAATATACCCGGCCGTATTATTGGTGTAACAATAGATGCACAAGGCAATCGTTGCCTTCGCATGGCATTGCAAACACGTGAGCAACATATACGCAGGGAAAAAGCTACAAGCAATATTTGTACTGCCCAGGCTTTATTAAGCAATATGAGTGCCATGTATGCCATTTATCATGGTGCAGAAGGATTAAAAAATATAGCAAAGCGCACGAGCCTGTTGGCAAAAACATTGAGCGATGAATTGGCTGAAATTGGTTTTGCAAATGAAAACAAATCTTTCTTTGATACTATAAAAATAAAAACTGATTTAGCAATTAAAATCAAAGAAATAGCTGAAGCTTCGGAAATAAATTTCTTTTATGCTAATGATTATATCATCATAAGTTTAGATGAAACTACTTCTCAAAATGATGTATTGGATATCGTTCACATTTTTGCAAAAGCAAAAGGAGAAGACAATGCAGGCGTAATTTTTAGCAATGACGTACTACTAACAAACATTCCAACATCGCTTACTAGAACAACCGAGTACCTCACCCACCCCATTTTTAATAGTTATAGGAGTGAACATGAAATGCTACGCTACATCAAAAGCTTGGAGAACAAAGATTTGAGCTTAAATACATCTATGATTTCGCTTGGCAGTTGTACCATGAAACTTAATGCAGCTACACAATTGATTCCGGTGAGTTGGCCAGAATTTAGCAACATACATCCGTTTGCACCTGCAAGCCAATGGAAAGGTTATCAACAAATATTAACCGAATTGGAAGCATGGTTGAGCAATATCACTGGATTTACAGCCACCTCCTTACAACCCAATAGTGGAGCACAGGGTGAATATACAGGTTTGCTTACCATACGTGCATATCATGAACATAGAAATGATTCGCATAGAAATATTATTTTAATTCCAATATCTGCACACGGCACAAATCCTGCAAGTGCAGTAATGGCTGGCTTTAAAGTAGTAGTTACCAAATGTGATGATGCAGGGAATATAGATATGGTAGATATGGCTGCACAGGTAGAAAAACACAAAAACAATCTTGCTGGGCTAATGATAACTTACCCAAGTACGCATGGTGTGTTTGAAGAAACCATTAAAGATTTGTGCCAACTCATACATGACAATGGCGGATTGGTGTATATGGATGGAGCAAATATGAATGCGCAAGTAGGATTAACGAGTCCAGGTTTGATAGGTGCAGATGTTTGCCATTTGAATTTACATAAGACCTTTGCTATACCACACGGTGGCGGTGGTCCAGGTATGGGGCCAATTGGGGTTAATGATAAATTGAAACCATTTTTACCAGGGCATGTGAGAATGCACGACGTACAACAGACGACGGACAACGGAGGTAAGTTGTCTGTGGTCGGTGGTCTGTCGTCCGCAATGAACTTTCCAATTCACGCAGTTTCTGCTGCTCCTTATGGTAGTGCAAGTATTTTGCTAATAAGTTATGCCTATATTAAAATGCTTGGCGCAGTAGGTTTGAAAAGGAGTACGGAGTTTGCCATACTAAATGCAAACTATATGAAAACAAGATTACAAAACGATTATAAAATTTTATATACAGGCAAAAACGGAACATGCGCTCATGAGTTTATTGTAGATTTGCGTCCGTTTAAAACCAGTGCAGGCATTGAGGCAGAAGATGTAGCAAAACGATTGATGGATTATAATTTTCATGCACCTACTTTGAGTTTTCCTGTAGCTGGCACCATAATGATAGAGCCAACAGAAAGTGAAGATAAAGCAGAGTTGGATCGCTTTTGCGATGCCTTGCTTAGTATTAGAAAAGAAATAGCAGCAATAGAGGATGGCAGCGCAGATAAATTGGATAATGTTTTAAAGCATGCTCCACATACACAATTTATTATTACTGCCGACGAATGGACCAGACCATATACTAGAGAGCAAGCAGCTTTCCCACTTGATTATGTAAAAGAAAATAAATTTTGGCCAAGCATAAGCAGGGTGAACAATACATTTGGAGATAGAAACCTTGTATGTACTTGTGAGCCAGTGGAGAGTTATATGGAAGTGGAAAATGTGGAAAGCTAGATTTCGCCAAAGTACGTTTTTAGAAATTAAGTAAAAATCGGCTCACATTAATCTATTGGGGACTAAGCAAAAAGTTTATGTAATCTAAAAAGGAAAAACACTGTATCAGTTACGCCCCTTTGATTAGCTCTAAAGAGTTTAATTTTAGAGTTAAAAGACTCTGCATTAGCATTTGTGT
>JANNGD010000121.1:0-59667 GCA_031380515.1 Ferruginibacter sp.
TGCAAATGAAGGGAATAACCATTCTTGCCTATATAAGTAGACGAAGTTGTATAAAAACCCAAACTGCTTTGATAGCTTTCAGGGGTATTTGAAAATCTTGTAGCCATTGCCGCTCCGCTACCCTGTCCATGAGCTACATACGTATTAAATAAGATTTTATAATTATCTAGATCCAAAACAAATAATCTTTTTTCTGATGATGGCCTTGAAAAATCTACAATTGAAATAATATGGTCATTGGCTATCTTGCCTTTTTCCTTTAAATACTCAAAACCTTTTACAGCATATTGAAAAGCATGTTCTGACAATCCATACATATTTAGCTTCAGGCTATCGTACATTTTAGTACTAATTGTTGTAAATAAGCTATTACTAGTGTCGGGATTTACTGGCAAAGGAATAGGTTCAATGGATTTGCTAGAACTATACGATTTATGGTGGGCAAAAGCAACTGGTATATGAACCATAAATGCAACTAATGCTGTAAAAAAAACATACACATTCTTTAGGCTAAACTTTTTCATAGGGGGATTGGATTAGAATGATTAAAACGAATTTTTAAAGTTTGTATTGTATCTATAATAATTTATTTAAATGATAAAATAATTTTATATTTCGTTTGCAAATGTAGAAACTAGAATGTTTATGAACTGTTAAGGCCTGTTAAGAATAAATTAAAATAGCAAATAAAATATACAAGTCTTTATATTCAATAGATTTATAAAAGCATTTATTTTTATATTTTGTAAAATCGCCCCATTTCTTGGAAACAGCATTGCAATACTCGTAGAAGTGATAATTATCTAATTTTAATGCTTTATAACCCAGCAATTCTTACACATCGGTTTGTATCATCACCAACATGTACAAACAACATTTTCAGGTATTAGCTACTATCTGAAAACTATGCATGTTTCCGACCCATGAAATTGTTTGGAAAAAAAATGGCAATCCGTTATTGTAGGTTAAAATTGGTCCGATCTTTTTTTTTACCGGCAAAACTTTTAGAGGAAAATATTTGTAAATGCTCTTGAAACCAAATCGTTTAACCCAATTTAATAAAAACAGTGATGATAAAAAAAACAATACCAATATGTTTACTATTTATGAGCATATTAATAAATGCCAATGCCCAAACTAGAAAAGCAAAGGAACAATCCGCTTCCTTTACAACAGCCTTTGGCGAAAACCAGTTTACCACATCATTAAATTATCGCTATTTATGGAACTTTGGTAAGAAAAAACAATGGCAAATGGGTGCGGGTGCTAGACTAACCAATAATTTTGGAAGAAAAAATTACTACATTACAGCACCTGCAAAACTTACCAGTGGAAAAACGGGACCAAGCGTATTTTTTGCAGAACAAATTATACAAAACATAGATTCTTTATATATTAACAAATCGCAGGTAAATGCATTGAACATAACCGTAAACTTTGGGTACAAGATAAATGACAAATTTAGTGTGGGTTTTGATATCGATGCCATTGGTTTTTCTTTTGGTGGGAAACAATCAACTACTTACTTTGGAAATGCTGGAGCAGTGGCTAATGCAAATGCCAAACCAACAGGGTTTAATTTATTACTAGTAAGTGATAACGACTTAGGTAGTTTAAACAGCGAATTTTTTGGTCAGTACAATATCAATAAAAAATGGAGTGCAAAACTGGGTTTTCAATTTTTGTTTACCGAATATACAACAGATACCAAAGTGCAAACAACCCCAACAGGCGAAAAAAATGACCGATTCAGAAACAAATCTGGTCAATTATCTTTGGGTACAACTTATCAATTTTAATCTTAAATACAAATATGAAATTTCTAAAAACAACTTTCCTTTTTTTATTATTGGCAAACATGGCTTTTGCTCAAACCTATACCACAACAGATGATGGTAGTAAAGTTCGTTTTGTTATAAAAAACTTTGGTATTAAAACAAGCGGATATTTTACTGGATTAAAAGGGATAATAGAATTTAACCCCAAATTGTTGGCCACAAGCAAGATGGATGTATCTGTAGAAGCCAAAACAATTAATACCGATAATGGTGCCAGAGATAAACATTTACGCAAAGACGAATATTTTAGCGTAGAAAAATTTCCACTTATCAGTTTTGTGAGTACAAAAATTACAGAAAGTTCTGTAGCTGGCCGTTTTTTTGTAATGGGAAATCTCACTATTAAGGGTATCACAAAATCAATACAATTTGGGTTTGGAGCAACTCCCAATGACAATGGCTTTAAATTCAATGGCGAGTTTGAAATAAATAGAAAAGATTTTGGAGTAGGAGGTAGTAGCATTTCCATGAGCGATAAATTAAAAGTAGTACTAGACATAACAGCAAAAAAATAGCAAATGCAATTAAAAAATATTATTGAGCCTGTATTGTTACAATTATCAGAAACATTAAGTTTGCTTACCAATGAGCAATACTGCCAAAAATCATTGTTGCTTAATGGCAGTTCGATTGGTGGGCATACTAGACATATCATTGAACTTTTTCAATGCTTGATAGACGGATACGATACTAACGAGGTAAACTACGAGTTACGTAAAAGGGATTTAATAATAGAAACGAATAAAATAGTTGCTAGCGAAATGTTAAGTCAAATTACAGATGGCTTAGGTTTAAGTAACAAACAAATAACATTGCAAGGTTTTTTTGGAGAAAGCGAAATGGAGAATTTTACAATTAATACAAACTATTACAGGGAACTCATTTACAATTTGGAACATACCATACACCATATGGCATTGATTAGAGTTGCAATAAACGAAGTAAGCAATATTACTTTACCAGAAAATTTTGGCGTAGCTTCTTCTACCACTCAATATAGAAAAGCATGTGCACAGTAACTTTTGTTCCCCATCAAAAAGGGTATTTTTTGACCAGCAATAGAGACGAAAAAAATACCCGTAGCAAGGCTTTGTTGCCAAAAGAATATGCATATGGTGAAAATAAATTTATTTTTCCAAAAGATAAAGATGCCGGTGGCACTTGGATAACGCTCAAAGAAAATGGAGATTCATTGTGCTTGCTAAATGGAGCCTTCACAAATTTTATTGACAATGGTTTGTATACCGTAAGTCGTGGAAAAATAGTTTTGGAAATTGCAGCTGCTTCCAATTTAGTAGCGTCTTTTAAAAATATAGACCTTGCAAAAACAGCCCCATTTACTTTGATTATAGTAGCCAAAACAAAACTATTTGAATGCCGGTGGGATGGGGAAAGAAAACATTGCAACATGTTGGATAATAACAAGCCTCATATTTGGAGCAGTGCAACTTTGTATGATACGATTCAACAAGCAAAAAGAGAAAAATGGTTTGAGCAATTTCTACAAAATAGCAAACAACCTTCCCAAAATGACATCATACATTTTCATAAAAATACAGGGGATGGTAATCAGGAAAATGATTTGGTTATGAATAGGGATGACCAATATTTTACGGTGAGCATTTCGAGTATAGCTATTTCAGAAAACGAATATACTATGCAATATGAGGATTTAATTTACAATGACATCAACACAACGAGATTTGCCTTTGCAAACACAACCTATTAAACTTCCGATCAATAAAAAAAGAAGCAACACTTTTTTTATAAAATTATTTAACTGGGAGTATTGGAGTTTTAGTACCGTTTACCTTCCCATTTATTTTTATTGGTTCTATTTATGCATAAAGGCAAGAAGCTTATTTTTTTTCTCTGCAAGTAATCCTACTATTGAAAATGGCGGCTTTGTAATGGAGCGTAAAAGCGATATTTACGACATCATGCCTTCAGCTTATTATCCAAAGACATTGTTGGTAAAAGAGGGATTAACTGCAGAAGAAATAACGAACCTGATAAAAGAAAAATCCTTTCAATTTCCAGTAATTGTAAAACCGGATATTGGTGGCAAAGGGCGTGGCGTAAGAAAAATTGATCACATGGAAGACGCAGTAGCTTACATCCAGTATGCGAATTTTCCAATGTTGGTACAGAGTTTGGTAGATTATAAAAACGAAGCGGGCATATTTTATTATCGTTTACCATGGGAAGAAAATGGCCATATTTCCGGCATCGTAGCCAAAGAATTTTTAACAGTTGTAGGTGATGGCAAAAGTACAATAGAGGCATTGGTACTCCAGAATCCAAGATACATTTTGCAACTAGACGCTTTGCGCAGAATGCCAGAAATTAATTTACAAGCAGTTTTACCATTAGGCGAAGAAAAAATAATGGTTCCTTTTGGTAACCATGCACGTGGTGCAAAATTCATTGATGCATCTAATTTGATCACACCCTCTCTAGAGAAAAATATTGATGCTATTTGCAAACAAATACCAGGTTTTTATTTTGGCAGACTAGATATTATGTTTACAACTTGGGAAGGCCTAACAAAAGGAGAAAACTTAAGTATTATAGAATTGAACGGTGCTGGTAGCGAGCCTACTCATATATACGACCCTGCCCACAGTATCTTTTTTGCGTGGAGGGAAATTGCTCGACATTTAAAATTACTCTACCGCATTTCTATTTGGAACCACAAACACAAAAAGGTTCCTTACCTCCCATTTAAAGCAGGTGTAAAAATGTTTAAAGATGTGAAAGTGGTAGAAAGAAAATTAGACGGTTTGTTGTAAAAAAACTTAGCCTAACAGAGATTATATTTTACCCGTCAAATAAGTTTCCTCCAAATTTGGTGTAGCTGAACCGCCTGCTTTTTCAAGTGTTACAATAAATTCATTGGCTCCTTGCGGCATACCGGTAACTTCTACAAAGCGGTCTCTAATTTTATCATTTATCAAACCCACACTTGTCAGTTTACCATTTACAGTTGCCCATAATTGATAATCCCTTGCATCACCAGATGGCATTATATGGTGTATCATCACATAGGCTTTACCTGTATTCTTATCCCAAAACATGGTACACCTACAAATAGCATGAGTGCCAAAGCCATTCATTGCAATTGGCGTAATTTTAGGGTTTTTTAAAATATTGTAATCCCCTATTGGAAGGGTAGTTGGCTGATTGGTAATAGAAGCAATCGTGTTTGCTTGATCTTTATTTTTATTGTATAAATTATAGTTGTAATAAGCGCTTACCCCTAGCAATAAAACGGCTGCAGCGGCTACAGGTTTGAGCCAGCCAAAACTTACTATTTTTTGTTCCTCTTTTTTGAAAGCTACAATAGGCGTTTTTAAAGAACGTATCGCTTCCAGTATAGACGCATCTGTTTTGGAACTAGGTAAAGAATTGCCTTGCATCATATTTTCTTCAAAAGCTATCTCAAAATCCAATATAGCTTTATGAAGCATGGGCTCTTGCATGCGCAATAGTTCAAGCTCGGTCCTCTCTTCTTCAGAACACAAACCCAATACGTACTGCTCAATAACGCCAGATGATATGTAATTTTCTATATTCAATTATACAAATTGTTTTCTTAGTTCTATTAATGCGTTTCTCAAACGGGTTTTTACCGTTCCAATGGGAATTTGCAAACTTTGCGCTATTTCTTCTTGCGTAAAACCATTGTAATAAGACAATTCCAAGACATTTTTATAATCTTCCCTTAAAAGATGCACCTGCTTTCTTAACCCTATTAAGTTTATATTTTGCTGCGATGAATCTTTTAAGTCAATACTATATACAGAATCTTCTATGTCTTCGTTTTTTTGTTGACTCTTAAAATTCTTAGAACGTGTTTTATTGATGCTGGTATTTCTGGTAAGTGTGTGTAACCATGTAAATAGCCTCCCTTTTCCAGCATCATACTTATCTATATTTTTCCAAACAGCAACAAAAACCTCCTGCATTATATCATTTACGGTTTCCTCATCATTTATAAATTGGGTAGCAACAGAATACAAAGACGCACGATAGTGCATGTATAAATGTTCATAAGCATTGTTATCATAATTGCGTAACCCTGCTACTAATAAATCTTCTGTATATGTAATTTGTTGTTTCACGAATTGATGTACAAATATTAATAATAAACAGCATTTTACAAAATATAAAAACCAAAAACATTTAAAAAAGTATGTACGGTTAATGCTTTCCCAATTTACGAGTTTAGTTATGGCTTAGATGTAAGATTATATTATATTGCAGCAATTTTTAATAATTTAATATGATGAAAAACTTATCTATTGCTTTAAATGTAATTTTATTAGCAGCTGTGTCGTTTTTGTTTGTAAAAGTTTTTTCTGGAAATGATTCGAAATCTACAAAAAAGTCCAAATCCTTGGTTGATAGTACCGGAACACAAATAAATAAAAGCAATGCCATAGCATTTGTGGAATTAGATTCCTTGAACGAAAAAATAAATTATATTAAAGACCGCCGGCATGAATTAGAGGGCGAGCAAAAAGCAATAGAAACCGAATGGCAAAATGGTTACAGAGGTTTGGAAAATCGTAAAAATGATTTCCTTAAAAGAGGCAATTCCATTACCCAAGAAGAAGCAGAAAAATTTCAAGGAGAGCTTATGAAACAGCAGCAACAAATAGATGGAAAAAAGCAAGGGCTTACACAACAACTAAGTGAGAAAAGCTACAAGTTTATGGATGATATTCAGAAAAAATTAAAAGATTTTTTGATTGAATACAATAAAAATAATAGATACCAATATATCTTAACTACCGGCACAGGTATGGATTATATGCTATACAAAGACCAGTCGCTCAACATTACCGATGAAGTTATTAAAGGAATGAATGAAGTGATGAAAGGTAAAAATTAAGCAGCTGTTTTTAAAACAAATTGTATCTCAATCTGCCTATTTTCTAAAGGTAGCGTACATTTCCATTTTATATTTTTTGTAATTGTATTTGAGATTTAGTGGGCATTTGTATTATATTGCCTTTCTAAAACACCAGCATGACTGAAACTACCCAAGATTTTAAACCCTCATTAGGCTTACTTGATGCAACTATGATAGTTGCAGGATCTATGATAGGCTCAGGGATATTTATTGTAAGTGCAGATATTACCCGAAATGTAGGGAGCGCCGGCTGGCTTATTGCCGTATGGCTTATAACTGGCTTTATGACCCTTACTGCCGCCCTTAGTTATGGCGAATTAAGCGCCATGTTTCCAAAAGCTGGCGGGCAATATGTTTATTTAAAAGAAGCTTTTAATCCGCTTGCAGGTTTTTTATATGGATGGAGTTTTTTTGCAGTAATACAGACAGCAACCATTGCTGCTGTGGGAGTAGCTTTTTCTAAATTTGCCGGTTATTTTATACCGGCATTGGAATTAAATGACAGTAATGTATTGTTTCAAATACTCGGATTAAAGATTCATACTGCTCAATTGGTTTCAATTCTACTTATTGTTTTTCTAACATGGGTAAATACGCAAGGTGTAAAAAGTGGAAAACTTATACAAACAACATTTACCGTTGTAAAATTAATTTCTCTTTTTGGGCTTATCATATTTGGTTTTATGCTTGCAGCAAAATCAGAGATATGGAACGCAAACTGGCAAGATGCATGGGCAATGAAAAGTAGGGCTGCCGATGGAAGTATTATAGGAGGAATTACAGGAAGCGCCATATTGGGAGCAATTGCAGCAGCAATGGTTGGTTCTATTTTTAGCAGCGATGCTTGGAACAATGTTACATTTATAGCGGGCGAAGTAAAGAACCCAAAGAAAAATATCGGACTCAGTCTTTTCTTTGGTACGCTCATTGTAACATTAATATATGTAGCAGCCAATCTAATGTACATAAGCGTTCTACCATTGGCCGACATTGCTTCTGCCCCACAAGACAGGGTTGCAGTAAGTGCAAGTAAAGCCATTTTTGGCAACATAGGTACTTACGTAATTGCTGTTATGATTATGATTTCTACTTTTGGTTGTAACAATGGATTAATCTTATCCGGCGCAAGGGTTTATTACACAATGGCAAAAGATGGCTTATTCTTCAAAAAAATAGGTACTTTAAATAGAAATGGCGTACCAGAATTTGCGCTTTGGATACAATGTTTGGTAGCATCTATACTTTGCCTTAGTGGCAGGTATGGAGATTTACTTGATATGATTTCATTTGTAGTAGTATTGTTTTATGCACTTACCATTGCCGGTATTTTCATTTTAAGAAAAAAAATGCCCAATGCAGAGAGACCATACAGGGCATTTGGTTACCCTATTTTACCCGCTATTTATATTTTGATGGCCACAGCATTTTGTGTTTTACTAATTTTTTACAAACCAGTATATGCAGGTTGGGGTTTAGCAATTGTATTAGCAGGTATACCTTTGTACTTTATAGCAGTAGCAAATAATAAAAAATAAGCTCAATGCACGCTCTAGATTTCGATAAATTATTTCATTCATTTGAATCACTCAAAATAGGCGTGATAGGCGATGTGATGTTGGATACTTACTGGTGGGGCAAGGTAGATCGAATATCTCCCGAAGCCCCCGTACCAGTAGTAGCCGTTACAAAAAAAGAACAACGTATAGGTGGTGCAGGCAATGTAGCCTTAAACATAGCAGCGCTTGGTGCAACAGTAAGTGTAATAAGCATTGTAGGCAGTGATGAGGAAGGAAAACAACTTATTGGTTTATTGAACAATCAAAAAATAACTACGTATTATATAAGCGAAAGCAATGATAGAATAACGACCAATAAAATCCGTATCATTAGTAGAAACCAACATATGATGCGGCTAGATGCAGAAGTAATTTCGCCACTTCTATCAAAAGAAGAAGGAGAAATTATTCAAGCTTTTACAAATTACATAAAAAAAGAAAAACCACAATTGGTTATCCTAGAAGACTACAACAAGGGTTTACTTACAGAAAAAGTGATTGAAAACGTACTTGCTATTTGTAAAGAAAATAATATTCTTACGGCCGTAGATCCAAAGAGAAAAAACTTCTTTGCATACAAAGGGGTTGATATTTTTAAACCAAATTTGCACGAAGTAAAAGAAGGGCTCAATATTTTGGGAGATGAAGTGTCCGAAAAGTTATTGGGAGAAATGCACGATGCTTTGCAGGAAAAATTGCATCATCGTATTTCATTTATCACACTTTCGGAGAAAGGCGTATTTTACGAAAGTGGAAAAGATAAAGCCATTATACCTACGCATATTCGGAGTATAGCAGATGTGAGCGGGGCAGGCGATACCGTTATTGCAGTAGCTTCCGTTGTTTATGCCGCTACAAAAAATGTACGGCTGATGGCAGAAATGGCAAATATTGCAGGGGGACTTGTATGCGAGGAGGTAGGTACAGTAGCCATAGATAAAAATAAATTACTTGTAGAGTGTAAGCATTTGCTTACAGCTTAAAATAATAAAACGAAAAACGAAAATTTTATGCAACCTTTTTCAATTGCAATACATGGAGGCGCTGGCACCATACTAAAAGAAGATATGACACCCGAGTTGGAAGCTGCTTATGTAAGAGGGCTTGATGAAGCGCTCTCTGCTGGATATGCCGTACTGGAACAAGGTGGTACTGCAAGCAATGCGGTAAAAGCAGCTATCGTTGTGTTAGAAGATAATTTATTGTTTAATGCAGGAAGAGGATCTGTGTTTACAAAAAAAGGGGTGCAAGAAATGGATGCAGCTATTATGGATGGAAAAGATCTGGAAGCAGGGGCAGTAGCCGCTGTAAGAAACATACGCAATCCCATAGAACTTGCTGCTGAGGTAATGCACAACAGCAACCATGTTTTTTTGAGTGGCAAAGGTGCCAATGATTTTGCCATAAAACAGGGAATAAAATTAGAACCCGATGAATTCTTTTTTTCTCAATTTAGGTACGACCAATGGAAGGCAATGCGAGACAGCGATAATTATTCTTTGGACCATACACACCAAGGTTTAGAAGAATTAATGAAAGACAAAAAATTTGGAACTGTAGGAGCGGCAGCATGTGACGCAGAAGGAAATATTGCAGCAGGAACAAGCACGGGGGGAATGACAAATAAAAAATATGGCAGAATTGGTGATAGCCCTATCATAGGTGCAGGCACATATGCGAACAATGCTACCTGCGCCATAAGTTGTACAGGACATGGTGAGCCATTTATAAAAGCAGTTGCAGCGTATGATGTAGCAGCTCATATGGACTACAAGAACATGAGCTTGCACGATGCCATGCATGAAGTGGTACATAAAAAGCTGATAGCAATAGAAGGCGAAGGTGGCATGATTGGTGTAGATGCAAAGGGCAATGTATCGATGATGTTTAACAGTGCTGGTATGTATAGAGCTATGCAAAAAAGTACCGGTGAAAAAACCATTGGAATTTATAAGGCCCCCTAAATTCCCCTCAAGGAATTGAACAGCCTGTTTAAATAGAATCTTTTAAATTTTATTGATGAAAAAGTATGCAATAATAGTTGCCGGTGGAAACGGCAGTAGAATGAACAACACTATCCCCAAACAATTTTTAATATTGAAAGGCAAACCTATATTGTATTACAGCATACATGCTTTTCTAGAAACATTTTCTGATTGTAAAATAATCCTTGTACTACCCGAAGAGCATGTGGCAGTAGGACAAGAAATTATTGATGCCTTTTTTGATAAAAATTCTATTCAAATTGTAATTGGAGGGCGCACTCGTTTTCATTCTGTACAAAATGGATTGAGCATGGTAAATGATGAAGACAGTGTTATTTTTGTACACGATGCCGTACGCCCATTGCTAAGTAGTGAATTAATAATGCGTTGTTATACTTGTGTCATAGAAAATGGAACAGCCATACCTGTTATCGATTCAAAAGACAGTGTGAGAATTGTGATAGAAGATGGCAACGAAGCAATTGAAAGAAAAAAAATAAAATTGGTGCAAACTCCACAAGCATTTCATGGAAAGATTTTATTGCCTGCTTTTAAAATAGATTATAAAGATAAATTTACAGACGAAGCAACTGTGGTGGAAGCTTTCGGTTTAAAAGTATCGCTTGTAGAAGGAGAAGAGGATAATCTTAAAATTACCAAACCTACAGACATGTTATTTGCAGAATCAATTTTTAATAATAGGATTCCCCATTAACTTTCACTTAAAAATAGACAAAGGCCAAAAAAGTTTATTAATTTTTATTGCTTTATAATACTCAGGAATAGCCCCATACTGCTCATAAAAACGAACAAATGAAGGATTATCGCTGCCCTCAAAGTCCAATACGTATGGCTTTGTACAATGCTTTCTAATAGTATAATCCATTAGTAAGTGAGTGGCCCCAATATCCAAACTGGCTTTTGTGTTTCCATTAAAAATAAAAGTTATTCTGTTTTTGTATACGAGGTAAATACTACCAGCAGTTAATGTTCCATCCTTATCATAAGCTCCTAAAGTAAATAGTTGATTTTTTCCTTTAAGTAAAACAAGCAAATGATGCAGCCGATTATAATCCTCATCATTTACACCTACTTTGTCCAAAAATCGATTTCTATGAATCTTAATAATATCATTTACATCTATATTTTCCTTTATGGTAACACCGTTTTCTGTGGCCTTCGAAATATTTCTTATACCAGAACGACTATAATTCTTATATAAAACTTCATAGGTAGGAAAAAGATCTAGAAAATAATTTAATCGATTCAATTCTTCTTTAAAAAAAAACAAATTAGCAGCATTGAAATTCATTTCAATATATCTGAATTTTTTTGGTATTTTTTCTATAAACGCATAAATTAAATCTTCATTACAAGTAGTTATGCTTGTAATGCCTAGTTGCTGAGAGAATGCAGGTGGATAAACGTAATGCAAAAAATATTTTTTTCGAAATGGCAGTGGCATTACAGCAAGATAATCATCCATAACCATTGCATCCCATGACGTGGACATGTTATCTAAAAAGATGGAAGTGCTGTAAATTAGTCCATTCGGGCTTTTACTTATACATTCATCCCATTTTTGTTTATCTATTTCACTATTTCGTAGGTACCTTATTCCCATTTTATAAACCTGTTTGAGGAGCTAATTTGGAGAACTTTAAATTTTGTAGATCTATACTAAAAGAAATGTTTTTCAAAAATCTTTTTTCCGTTATGGTAGATTTAAAATAATCGCTGTACACTTTGCTATAGATTACGGGTACATAAACATTCAAACCATTTTTAAACAAAGAAACTTGAAAGCCTGCATCGTACAAAAAACGACCCGTTTCTGCATTTTTTTCCCAGGCCTCTGCAAATGTTCCAATATCTACAAATAAACGAACAGGGATTTTTATTGGTAATGCATTAAAAATATTTACAGCTTTAGGAATATCGGTTGTTAAATTTACAGCAGAAAGCCAGTCGTCTGTCTTTCCAATTTTACTACTAAGCAAATCTGTTCTTACTTTAAAAAACCCATCCCTATTCATTATTTGCTGGCTCGAGGCCCCTTGAAACTCATTTCTACCTACAAAATAATTATTGTAGTTGTAATCTTCATATCCTTTTGGACCACTAAGGTTTAAATGATATATATCTGTTTTAAATTGATTAGTAAAACTCTTATCACCTATGTAAATAAACTTACCAGCAAAAAAACGGAGATTGAGTCCCCCACCCTTTTGGTAGTTAAAATAATAGTTGCCTGTAAAGTTTAATCTTACAAACCCATCTCCCTGCTCTGCTTGAAAGGTCCCATTGTAGGGATAAAGCACCCTGTTGTTTTCTATACCCAATTCCAATTGGTTTACATATCTATTTTCTTTGGGGTAAGTAATAATATCTTTATTGTTTACAAAATCTCTCGTAAATAAAATATTCGTTTCGTTAATAAAAAACGATTTTAACTGTATATATTTTTTAATATTGCTCCGAGGGTCATTGTTGGCAAATACATATTTTACAGCGGGTACAATTTTACTAAATTGCAATGCATTTTTTGTACCAGTAGAATCTTTAAAAGAACCTCCTGTAAACTTTGCACCCGATAAAGAAAATTGCAACCTAGCATCACTTGCCCCTACCGTTTTATCGTATTCAAGTCTACCTATTCCGTTTAACTTTTTTGTACCTGTTGCGTACATAGGTGCTACCACAAATCTAAAATTGGTAACTGGCATGGTATAATTGTGCAGCAAAACACCAATCATGAGTTTATCGTAAAAGTTTGCACCTATTGCTGGGGCAGCGAAAATATAATTGTGCTTTTCTGTTTCTTTCAAATTAAAAAAGCTTGTGAATTTAATATCTTTCTTTATGGGTTTTTCCAACGTTCCTTTTGTATTCAATTCTCCAAAAATAGCATCAAGCGATTTACCTGCTACTTCTTCTGCTACAGCTTTAAAATCTTCGGTTGTAGGATGCTTGAATTTCCATTTTTCAAAATAGGCTTGCATCACTTTATCAAACATTTCTTTGCCAAGTTCAACTTCTAGCTTCATCATCCATTGGCTGGCTTTTTCGTATGCCACAATACCATAATTTACCTGAGAAAATTTTACGGATGAAGTATTGATTGGCTGGTCTTTTTTTAGCTTTATGTACGTTTGTAATAAAAGATCCGATAAGTTTTCTGGTATTCTCTTTTTGAAAAAATTACTAGAATCTTTTTGGGGATAGGGATATTGACTATCGTATCTATAATCATAATATGAATTCATTCCTTCATCCATCCATGGGTATTCTCTTTCGTTGGTACCTAATATTCCATAAAACCAGTTGTGCCCAATTTCATGATTTATTACACTTTCTAAAGCCTTCTCACTCCCATCGGCTGTAAGTAATGTAATGGTAGGGTATTCCATCCCACCGCCGGTGGGAGCCGCATTGTCCACAACACTTACTATATTATAAGGGTATTCTCCTAGCCATTTACTTTTTGTAAGTATTGATTGTTTGGAAAATTTGATACTGTTTTTCCACGTGTCTACATGCGCTGGTAAAACGAAGGAATACACGTCAATTACCCTGCCAGATGAAAGTTTTAAAGTATCTGATTGAAAAACAAAAGTCTTATCGGCAAACCAAGCAAAATCATGCACATTGCTTTGAAAGTAATGTAACGTTTTATTTGTGGTAGCAGATGGAATAATTGGATTGGGCTTTTCTTTTTTGATAAGCGCATTTTCAGGCTTCGCTTTATTGGTACTTGTTGAAATCGGGGCTATTTTAAATATATTTTTTCCTTTTTCTGCTGCTGCTTTTAACCAATTTTTTTCTTCGGCATCTTGTAACGCTCCAGTACCTGCTACAATATAATTAGAAGGCAAAGTAATCTTTACATCAAAATCGCCAAACTCACTGTAAAATTCCCCTTGATCTAAGTAAGGCATTTCGTGCCATCCCGTTTTATCATATACTGCTGGTTTTGGGTACCACTGTGTAATTTGATAAGATTGATTTATATGGCCGCCTCTAGAAAAATTATAGGGTAGTTTTACATGAAAAGGAGTTTCAATTTGTATACTTTTACCCGGTGGTAGTGGGCTTGGTAATAATAACTTTACAATATCCTGGTGCTGTGGGTGATCTTCGGTAACAGCATTTACATTATTTACTTTAAAACTTAGCTGGTTTATATATCCCTTTTTATTCTCTTCAGAAAAATAAAACTTGGTACTACCGTTCTCTAGCATTTGATCGCTAAAGGCAGTACGATCATTTTTATATGCATTGGGCCAAAGATGCATCCAGATGAAGCTGAGCGTATCTGGTGAATTGTTGTAATAATTTATTTGCTCAAAAGCGGTGAGGCTATTATCTACATCGTTTAAGGTTACCGCTATTTTATAATCTGTTTTTTGTTGCCAGTATTTTTGTTGTGCATAAGCGGCATTAAAAAAAAATAAAACTGCAATAAAAATGAAGTGTTTTTTCAAACTGTAAAGGTTTATTCAAAAATAATGAAAATTGCATCATCTAGTGCATCTAAAAAGCTGATAAAAGATATTGTGTGGAAGGGCTGCTGGATGCGAAAGGGAAGCCCGAGGAACGAGGGCCGAAGTGATAACGTAGCCTATAGCAGCCAGAACAAGTGTTGCTTTATTATTTAAAGGGGATAGCCCCCAATTAATATCTCTATTTTCCTTTGCCAGAAAGTATAATACGGATGCTATGCAGTAAAATTTTAAAATCGAGCGATAAAGATATATTCTCAACATAAATGAGGTCATATTTCATTCTTTCTATCATTTCCTTCAGAGAGCTTGCGTATCCAAATTTTACCATACCCCAACTGGTAAGGCCTGGTTTAACTTTAAAAAGGTATTTGTACTCTGGGTTTAAAGATACAAGTTGGTCAATATAAAATTTTCGTTCTGGACGTGGCCCAACAAAACTCATATCGCCTTTTAGAATATTCCAAAGTTGAGGCAGTTCATCCAATCGCCATTTTCGCATTATCCTCCCCCAATCGGTAATTCTACTATCATCATCACTACTGAGCATGGGGCCATTTTTTTCGGCGTCTATTTGCATAGACCTCAGTTTATACATGGTAAAAGGTTTTCCTTTAAAGCCAATTCTTTCTTGTGAGAAAAATATAGGCCCTCTAGATGACAATCTATTTCTTATAATAGCATACATTAAAATGGGGAAAACAATGATAGCGCCAAACAAACTTAAAAAAATATCGAACATACGCTTTATATTTTGTTGCCATAAAGGCATCTGCCCAAAATGAATATCTATTAGCGGAACGCCCATTACATTTGTATTTTGGAGGGCTCCGCTTAAAATATCGAAGGTATCTGGTGTGATTTTTATATTTACATTTTTGTTGCTTAATTTTTGTAGGAGTTGGGTTATAACCAATCTGTCATTATTTTCTACTGCAATAATTACTTCTTCAATTTGATTATCTGCAATAATACTATTTATATTTTCTATAGAATTATACACATTTATTTTAGAAGTAGGTAAGTGTAGTTCTTTGCCATTTAAATTTATAAAATCTGTAATAACATATCCAGAGCTGTCATTTGTATTAAAAAAATCTTTACAAAAACTTTCTGCTTTTTTACCTGATCCAATAAGCAAGGAATTAAAAAACACTTTTTTCTGTCTCAATTGATTTTTTGTAAAAGAAAGAAATATCATTCTTGATATTGTGCTAAAAAAAATTACGGGAAAAAGTAGGATAAAAAAATCTACATAATAATCATTGTTGTTAGTTCTTGGGTTTTTTAATATAAAGAAAAAAAGCAAAAAAATACAACCCAGTAAACTTATTAAGATGGTTTTTATAAACTCTACAACCCTCGATTTTTGATACAATGAATGGTAAGTACCTGCAAGAAAATGTAGGCTAACCCAACCCAAGGCATATAAAAATAACCCAATGTAGAAACCTCTAGGGATACTAAAGGGATAATGCTGCGTTTTTGTACGCAAGTAATAAAAGCAAACCCATGTAAATATTGCCACTGATAAGTCGTTGACAATATACCAAGTAATATTTATTTTGGGTTGTTTCAATCGTTATTTGGAATTTTAATTTACTTCTTTGTTTATTTTATCCAATATCTGATGCGCTACTTCCATGGCTCTAAAGCCATCTACAACGGTTACTAGTGTTTCAGTGTTGTTAACAATTGCATTTTTAAAAGCCACCAATTCTTCCAGCATTGCATTTGTATCTTCAACCAATGGATTTGCTATAGCTACTGTTTTTTTACCTTTATTGGTTTCAATATCAAAAGTAAATACACTCTTATCAGTTGGTGCATTTTGACTTATTATTTCTGTCTTTTTCTCTAAGAAATCAATACCGATATAAGCATCTTTTTGAAAAAGTCTCATCTTACGCATTTTTTTCATCGAAATTCGGCTACTTGTCAAATTGGCCACACAACCATTGTCAAATTCAATACGAACGTTTGCTATATCTGGGGTATCGCTTAGCACCACAACACCATTAGCAGATATATAGCTTACATTACTTTTTACAAGGTGGAGAATAATATCAATATCATGAATCATAAGATCCAAAATAACACTCACATCGGTACCTCTTGGATTAAATTGGGCAAGGCGATGCACTTCAATAAACATGGGCTCAAGAGCGTAATTTTTTAAAGCTACAAATGCAGGATTAAATCTTTCTACGTGTCCTACTTGAAATTTTAAATTGGATTCTTTAGCAAGTTTTAGTAATGCCTTGGCCTCTTCCATTGTATTGGTAAGCGGTTTTTCTACGAATACATGTTTGCCCTTGCGAAGCGCAAGTGCACAAAGTTCAAAGTGAAAAGTAGTAGGCGCTACAATATCTACTGCATCACAATGGTCAATCATTTCTTCTGGAGATGAAAATCGTTGAATGTTGTATTTGTCGCTTACACTTTTTGCATTTATATCATCTGTATCACAAAAACCAACTATTTCTACCCCTTCTATTTCTTTCCAATTATTTAAATGAAACTTTCCTAAATGGCCTGCACCTATAATACCTATTTTTAGCATATTTATTTTTTAAAATAGTACATTTTCACAAATGCGAATTTATTCCTCCCAGAAACCCATGTTACCGAATTTTTTTATTCGATTATCTACACGCTCTTGCGCAGGTATTTGTTTTAGTTCTCGAATGGTTTTAATAAGGTAATTTTTTAATATGGTAGCTGCTCCTTCATAATCCCAATGTGCGCCTCCAATTGGTTCGGCTACCACTTCATCTACCAACCCAAAAGCAAGCATGTCTTTTCCTGTAAGTTTTAGTTGATCCGCAGCTGTTTCTTTTTTATCCCAGCTTCTCCATAAAATACTGCTACAACTTTCAGGAGAAATAACGGTATACCATGTATTTTCCATCATTACTACCTTATCGCCTACCCCTATACCCAATGCTCCACCACTTGCACCCTCTCCAATAATAACGCAAATTACCGGCACTTTAAGGCTTATCATTTCAAATATATTTCTAGCAATGGCTTCTCCCTGCCCCCTTTCTTCCGCTTCCAATCCAGGATAAGCTCCAGGTGTGTCTATTAATGTTACTACTGGTTTATTAAACTTTTCGGCCAGTTTCATTAACCGAAGCGCCTTTCTATAACCTTCTGGATTGGCCATCCCGAAGTTACGTATTTGTCTTGTTTTGGTATTATTACCCTTTTGTTGCCCAATAATCATTACGGTTTCTCCATCAATTTGTCCAAAGCCTCCAACCATGGCTTTGTCATCCTTTACATTTCTGTCGCCATGTAACTCTATAAATGACGTACACATATGCTCTATGTACTTTAAAGTGTATGGCCTATCGGGGTGACGGCTCATTTGTACCCTTTGCCATGGGGTGAGGTTTTCTGTTATCCCTTTCTTGGTTTCCACAATTCTTTCTTCCAGCAAACCAATAGCACTACTCATATCTGTGTTGGACTTATCCTGCGTTATTGACAGTTGCTCTATTTGGTCATAGAGTTCTTTGAGAGGCTTTTCAAAGTCTAAGTATTGTCTATTCTTAAGCTGTGGCATATAAAATATTTTAACTTTAAAGTATCCTTTTGGTGGTGCAATATAAATTTTAAAACTATGCCTCACAATTTTTTTAATAAAGTTTTGTTTTCAAGATAGAAATATTCCTATCTTTGCAATCCGAAAAAAAAGATACGATTTATTTGTGTTGTTTTTTAGGGCCAACGGGTTGGTAGTTCAGTTGGTTAGAATGCTGCCCTGTCACGGCAGAGGTCGCGGGTTCGAGTCCCGTCCAGCCCGCTGAATTATTAAAAAAAAACTTGCTCTAGTAGCAAGTTTTTTTATTTTAATCCATTTTTTATTTAATAAATGAGCAAAATGTAGCTAAAAAGCACCGTACATTACTTTATTCTATAGAAATGCACTACTTACTATTACTAATAGATACCTACTCTTGAAGCTTTTCTGAAAATATACCAATATTATTTTAAAAGATTTTGGTGAATGGTATTCATTAATCTTTCCCTGCCTGTAAGCAATTTTTTTATATTTTGAGAACAGTCCATTTACTGCCTCACTATTCCTTTCATTTTAAAAAAGCGAATAAATAAATAGATGTAAACTAATATATTATTTTGAAAACTGGAAATAACAGGTAGGATACAAATCCATAGAGGAGGCCCAACAATCATCCCGAAGAAAAAACGCTTCAAATTGTAGATTATTAAATCAGTAAATTATTTGGCCAACTTGAACAAAACCAGAAAAAAATGAAAAAATGAAAATACTTAATGAAATTGCAATAAATAAAAAAGTAAATGACAAATACAATGCTTCATAGAACTGACTTTCAATCTTTAGTGAATGGGGAAGAAACAGATTTGTACTTCCTGGAAAATAAAAATCTAAAAGCTACCCTTACAAATTATGGGGCAAGAGTAGTTTCGCTTTTAGTGCCAGATAAGCATGGTAATTTAATTGATGTAAATGCAGGCTTCGACAGCATTGAAAAATATGTGCAGGCAAAAGAACAATGCTACGGAGCAATTGTTGGGCGATATGCCGGAAGGATTGCCCATGGAAGATTTACCATTGATGGAAAAGAACACCAATTGGATGTAAACAATGGACCAAATGCCCTTCATGGAGGTAACAAAGGTTTTCAAACGAGGGTTTGGGATGCAAAGCAAGTAAGCAGCAGTAAAGTTGAATTTTGTTATGTTTCTCAAGATGGCGAAGAAGGCTATCCTGGCTCTTTCTCCGTTAAAGTAATTTATAACCTTACAGAGAAGAATGAATTGACTATTGATTTTGAATATTCATCAAATAAAAAAACAATTGCCAATATCATCAACCATAATTTTTGGAATTTGAATGGCGAAGGCAGTGGTACCATTATCAATCATTCTTTAAAAATATGTACTGATAAGTTTAATGACATCAATGAATATTGTATTCCAACACATATTGCATTCGTAAAAAATACGCCTTTTGACTTTACTGATTTTAAAACCATCGGAGAAAGGATTAATGAAAACGATATACAATTAAAAAATGGAACAGGATACGACCATACCTATGCGTTTGATAAAGGGGTATCTGCAATGCCTGAGCTCGTGGCAATAGCCATTGGAGATGAATCTGGGATTGCAATGGAAATATATACAACTGAACCTGCTGTTCATTTTTATACAGGTAATTTTATGCAGGGATTGCATACTTTTAAGGGTGGTGCAAAAGATGATGTAAGAACCGCATTTTGTTTAGAAACTCAACATTTTCCTAACGCACCTAATGAACCTACAGCACTTTCTACCATTAAAGAACCGGGTAAAGTTTATACTTCTACAACGATTCACAAATTTTTTGTAGCAACATAAGAGCTATGAAAAATCTTTAATTAATTTTATTTACTTTACCGGCGCCTGTTTTTTGTAAGGACAAAAAATGGTAAATTAAATGGATATTGCACTTAGGCAACCATGGTTGGATCATGATAGAAAATATATTAGGGCATGTAGTAAAGATGAATGAATAGCAATTGGGTATATTTAAAAATAATACCTCTCACAATAAAATTAACATGATGCATTATCTACCCAATGAAAATAGATATGATACAATGAAATACAGACGCTGCGGTCATAGCGGTTTGCTATTACCAGCCATTTCATTAGGGCTTTGGCACAACTTCGGCTTTGCAGACGATTTTGAAAATTGCAAGCAAATGTTGTTTACTGCCTTTGATAATGGGATTACTCATTTTGACCTGGCCAATAATTATGGTCCACCTGCTGGTGCTGCAGAAGAAGTTTTTGGTAAAATAGTGAAAGAACATTTTTCTGGAAATTTGAGAGATGAATTAATAATTTCTTCAAAAGCAGGATACTTTATGTGGCCTGGCCCGTATGGCGAATGGGGTTCAAAAAAATCTTTGGTTAGTAGCCTTAACCAAAGTTTGAAGAGAATGCAAATAGACTATGTAGATATTTTCTATCATCATCGGCCTGACCCCGACACGCCATTGGAAGAAACAATGCAAGCATTGGATGGTATTGTAAAAAGTGGGAAAGCATTGTATGTAGGTATTTCAAGTTATGAAGCCGCCGATGCAAAGAAAGCAATTGATATGTTGAGACATTTGGGTACGCCTTGTATTATTCACCAGCCAAAATATTCTATGTTTGATCGTTGGGTTGAAAACGGATTGATGGATGTACTAGGAGATGAAGGGGTTGGCTGTATTCCATTTTCACCACTGGCACAGGGTTTACTTACCAATAAATATTTGAATGGTATTCCTGCAACATCAAGGGCAGGAAAGGATAAGCGATTTTTAAAACCAACAGATATAACCGATGAAATATTGGTAAAAATTAAACAATTAAATGACATTGCCATTGCTAGAAATCAATCATTGGCACAAATGGCTTTGGCATGGCTTTTAAAAGATGACAGGGTAACTTCTGTATTAATTGGAGCAAGTTCAGCAGCACAGGTTTTGGATTCATTGACGTGCCTAGAAAATTTGCATTTTTCTGAAGATGAGCTACAAAATATCGAACAAATTTTACAGAAGATATGATAACACTCCATAAATATTACGTTTTTTAACACGGCCTTTTTTAGCAATGTATTATAAACAAAGAAGCCAACTGGATTTCACAATCGAGTTGGCTTCTTTCAAAAAAAATAATTTCTATAATTTAATTATTTGAGTACTTATTTCTTTACCATCTTGTTGTAATCTAATATAGTAAACTGCTTTTGCAAGAATATTAAACTTATTCTTTACATCCAATTGGTTTTGTCCAATACCTGCAGGAGGAATACCCTCAAACAATGTTAATATTCGCTTTCCACTTTTATCCAACAAATCTATACTTACTTTACTGGCAGCAGGTACTAAATAATCAATAATAGCAGAAGCTGTAAGTGGATTCGGAGATACTTTTATACCAAGTCCATCTTTAATAATTGCAATGGTTATATTACGAGATAATGTACCAAAATTTGAAACTACCGATGTGTTTCCAATTCCTATTGCCGAACAATTTGCACTCACCCTCCAATTATAATTTCCACCTAGTGCAAGCCCAGTAAGATTATACGTACTTGCCTGTAGACCTGTTGCTGCAATAATCCAAGAAGTAGCTGATGCTAGCTTATATTCGACGGTATAGAAATTAGTCCCAATACCCGTCCAATTTAATGTTACACTATTTGTTGTAATGGTAGTTACATTTAATCCTGTTGGAGCCGCAGGTGTAGCAGTTATAGTAACAACAATACTTGCTCTTGGTCCTTCTCCACATCCATTGGTTTGTGCTACAAAATAATTTGTATTTCCTGCTGTTGTGGTGCTAGGTATAGGTGCAGTTGCAGTTCCAGTACCGCCTGTTGCTGTAGTAAACCACAACAATCCAGTACCGGCTGCTGCAAGGGCTGTTGCTGTGGCATTTTGGCAATAAACAACAGGTGAAATTACTGTTGCTATTGCAGGCAAAGCAGTTACAGTAACTGCTATTACAGCACGAGGACCCTCGCATATACCCAGTGTTTGGCTCACATAATAATTGGTTGTACCAGCTGCTGTAGTTAAAGGTATTGGTGCTGTTGAACTACCCACACCACCTGTTGCAGTTGTGTACCATTTCAAATTGGTGCCTGTTGCGGTTAGTGCTGTTGCTGTTGCATTCTGGCAATAAGTAACTGTTGCAGAAACGGTAGGTGCCAATGGTGTAGCATTTACAGTAACCACGATTGCTGATCTTGGACCCTCACATCCATTTACTGTTTGGCTCACATAATAAGTTACGGTTCCTACTGTAGTTGTTGTTGCTGTTGGCGTTGTTGCTGTTCCTCCTCCGCCTGTTGGCGTGCTATACCAAAGTAAATTTGTACCAGTTGCTGAAAGTGCCGTTGCTGTTGCATTTTGGCAATACACTACTGGTGAAGTTACAGCTGGTGCATTGGGGATTGCATTTACATTTACCGTAATTGCTGCTCTAGGGCTTTCGCCGCAGGTTTGTGTTTGGCTTACATAATAAATTGTACTACCTACAGTTGTTGTACTTGGGGTTGGTGCTGTAGCAGAACCTACTCCACCTGTTGCCGTAGTGTACCACAATAAATTGGTGCCCGTAGCTGTAAGTACAGTAGCAATAGCATTTTGGCAATAGTTTACTGGGCTTGTAACCGTTGGTGCAGGCGTTGCAGGAGTAATAGTAACTGTTATAGCTGCTCTTGGACTTTCACATCCGTTTGCAAATTGGCTTACATAATAAATGGTACTACCTACGGTTGTGGTAATAGGTATAGGTGCTGAAGATGTGCCGGTACCACCTGTTGCTGTTGCATACCACAATAAATTGGTACCTGTAGCTGTAAGTGCAGTGGCAGTTGCACTTTGGCAGTAGGTAACTGGCGTGGAAACTACCGGTGCTGTAGGAATAGCATTTACCGTAACTACCAGCGCAGCCCTTGGCCCTTCACATCCATTTACAGTTTGGCTCACATAATAAGTTACGGTTCCTACAGTCGTTGTGCTAGGTGTAGGTGTTGTTGCTGTTCCTCCTCCGCCTGTTGCTGTGCTGTACCATAGTAAATTGGTGCCAGTGGCTACAAGTGGCACTGCTGTTGCATTTTGGCAATACACAACTGGTGAAGTTACAACTGGTGCATTAGGGATTGCATTTACGTTTACCGTAATTGCTGCTCTAGGGCTTTCGCCACAGGTTTGTGTTTGGCTTACATAAAAAATGGTACTGCCTACAGTTGCTGTACTTGGGGTTGGTGCTGTAGCAGAACCTACTCCACCTGTTGCTGTAGTGTACCACAATAAATTGGTACCCGTAGCTGTGAGTGCAGTAGCAATAGCATTTTGACAATAGTTTACTGGGCTTGTTACTGTTGGTGCTGGCGTTGTAGCAGTAATCGTTACGGTTATAGCTGCTCTTGGACTTTCACAATTATTTGTTGTTTGACTCACATAAAATATGGTAGAACCTATAGTTGTTGTACTCGGTATGGGGGCTATGGTATTGCCTACACCACCAGTTGCCGTTGCATACCATTTCAAATTTGTACCTATCGCTGTAAGTGCCGTTGCTGTCGTATTTTGACAATAAGTAATTGGTGATGTAACACTAGGTGCTAGCGGTATTGCATTTACGGTAACAACTATTGAAGCTCTGGGGCCCTCACAATTATTAGAAGATTGGCTTACATAATAAGTTACACTTCCAATTGTAGCAGTACTAGGCGTTGGTGCTGTCATACTACCAGTACCTCCAGTTGCGGTCGTGTACCACAAAATATTTGTGCCTGTAGCTGTAAGTGGTAAAGCTGTAGCATTTTGGCAATAAAATATGGGAGAAATTACTGTAGGGGCAGCCGCAACTCCATTTACTACTACTGGAATGGGAAGACGTGGACCTTGACATACTCCAACTGTTTGGCCTACATAATAATTTGTTGTTCCAACTGTTGCCGTAGATGGAGTTGGCGTTATAGGAGAGCCAATTCCACCAGTAGGTGTAGTATACCAAAGTATTCCTGGACCAGGGTTAATTGGTAGCGGTATTGCAGTTGCTCCCTGACAATAAACGATCGGAAGAATAATACTTGGGTCTAAAAATGGTTCAGGCGGGGTTGTATTTATTGTTACCACAATTACTGCCCTTGGTCCTTCGCACCCATTCAAAGTTTGACTTACATAATAATTCACGTTGCCTGCTGTTGTTGTACTAGGTACTGGTGCAGTTGAAGAACCCGTACCACCAGTTGCAGTTGTGTACCACCTCAAATTTGTACCTATCGCTGTAAGTGCCGTTGCTGTTGCATTCTGGCAATAGGTGACTGGGGTAGAAACAGTAGGGGCTGGAGTAGTACATGCTGGTACACTCAAATAAATATGATACTCACCGGGAGCAAGTGTAATGGATTGAGTAGCATTTGTAAGATTAAAAGTAGCATTTGTTGCCCCATTTATTCCAGTTCCTGGTCCATTACTTATATAATTTATCCAATCACCAGTAGCTTGAAAAGTAACCGATTTTGTTTGTTGCACCACATCTAAATTGGCTACAACGGTTACTTTTCTACCAGCGGCATTTGGATCAGCTATTTGAAAAGTTTTTACCAAGCCACCAGCATTAAAGAAGTCGTATGTAAAAGTTGTATTGTTAAAAACAGCAGGATTGTTTAACCTCAAATCGATCATTTTTTTATACGCATCATATAATCTTCTTCTATTTGGATCAAGCATATACTCCCAACGTGGAGGTTTATTTGCTACATTAGAGCCACCAAAATTAATAGAAACATCATACCCCCTCTCCTCAAATTGCCATACCATTTTTGGCCCAGGTACAGTGAAAAATACAGCTGCTGCAGCTTCTTCTCTAGCCAATGCTGTCGTTAAAACTCTTGTATCATATCCACCCGATACATTCCCAAATTGAAGATTTCTGTACATTGTACGTTCTTCATCATGGCTTTGCATGTACCCCATTAAACCCGGATTACTAAACCCTCGCTGAGACGAACTATATACTACGGCAGAAATATCTGAATTGCTAGTATAACCCATTGTACACTGACTATATCTTGTATTTATATTGCCCCAAGTCATAAATCCGTGTGCTACATATTCCTGTTCTTCTTGATTTGGTTCGCTTCCCAAAAACTCTAGAATCATATACGTATTAGGGTGAGTAGGTACAGAATTATCGTAATAGTATTTTAAGTTGGCTACCCTTAAAGGATCGTAATTTTCTACTGTAGTAGTATTGGTGATGGTTTGTGAAAACCCTTTGGCCAAATCAAATCTAAAGCCATCCACTTTATATTCATCTAACCAGAAATTTAAATTTCGTTGAAATAAATATTTTGTAGCACTAGAATTGTGATTAAAATCATTGAACACATTATATGGATGTGTAGGAGTAACATTCAACCAAGGGTTATTGGCAGCAGGTTGGTTGGTTGCACTGTTCCAATACAAAGCTGCTTGTGGTGCATTGCCTGTACAATGATTATACACAATATCCAATATTACGGCAATTCCATTTGCATGGCAGACATCTATAAACTGTTTTAATTTATTTTTTGGGCCATAATACTTATCTGGTGCAAAATAAAAAGATGGATTATAGCCCCAGCTTTCGTTACCATCAAATTCATTTATCGGCATTAGTTCAATGGCATTTATGCCAATGCCTTTCAAATAATTGATAGAATCTATCAAAGATTGGTAACTATGTTCGGCAGTAAAATCTCTAATTAACAACTCATAGGTCATTAAATTTCTTTTGTCTGGTTTAACAAAGTTGGTTGTTGTCCAACTATATGTTGGTTCTGCTGTTTGTAAAATACCAACTATACCTGTTGTAAGCCCCGTAGGATAAGGCTTTAGGTTAGGATAAGTTACACTGTTTATAAATTGATCATTGTTGGGATCCAATACTTTTTGGGTATAAGGGTCTGCCACTCGTATGGTATTATCTACCAAATATTGGTAAGCATATTCAGTACCAGGGGTAAGACCATTTACAGTAATCCAATAATAATTACCATCTGGTGTCTTATTCATTTGCCCTGCACAAGAGGTTGTCCAGTTATTAAAATCGCCTATAATATTTACACTTGTTTTATTGGGTGCATACAATACCAATGTAGCAGCTGTATTGCCAGGAAGATAATTAATTCCTTCAATAGCACCCGCAGGTAATGCTGCAATATTAATTGTAGGATTTATAAAAAAACTAAAGGAATCTTTCTTAAGACCTGTACCATCATTACCTTCCAACATAATTTTTTGCTCACAGGCTACTGTCATAGTTGGATTGGCAGAAATAGTTGCTGCATTGGCAGCGGTATTAATTGTATTGCCATTCAATTTTAAAGTAAGCGCCGCATTGTTTGAAGCTACACCAGTAATAGCAACTTGGTTTCCCAAAAAAACATTGATTGGTTCTGGGTAAGGTATAAAGCGAGGCTCAAACGGAGGCAGATTAAGCCTAACGGCAAATTGCCCGACCGCATAAACAGGCAAGTACATGTCGCTAATATCAGCATTGGTCTGCTTTAAAGTGCCCGCTCCATTTCTAAAAAGAATATTTACTTTATTAATCGTTTCGCCTGCAGGAACACCAAAAAAAGCACGAATATTTGTTATAGTAAAACTATACTTATTGGTGCTTACAAAAGTTGCTTGCGCTGCGGGTGTTGGTGCATTAAAATTGGGAAACTTTACATACCTCCAATCTGTAGGGCCTGTACTTAAATTTGTATTTACACCTACATGCACATAGACATCAGCAGTGTTGGCATAATTCAATAGTCCTAGGTTACCTTTCGTGCAATCTATGGTAAATGTAAGGGTACTATTATCGTTGGGAAATTCTGGCGTCCACGTAAGCAATCTTTGCGAAAACGTTGTAGTTTTTAGTGCAAAAAAAACCACCAACAGGAGTAAATTTTTTTTCATATTCAAGCAATTTTGATGTCAAATTACAAAGATTAACGGTATTTTCCAAAGAAGAATTATTATTGGCAAGATGTAATAGCGTAAAAATGCGTTTTTATCTACTACATTAAAATTTATTAATTTATATGTAAACGATAACCGTCTATATAAATGCAAATTAAAAACTATCTGCAAAGTCAAAAAAATAAATTTACTTTCCTTATTTTTTTATGAGAACATGGCAATTTGTTAATACTAAAGCAAACTGTATTTCATTTACCTTTATGAAAAAATATGATTTTTAAAAATTTCCTTGTTATACTTTTGGCAATTTGCAGTTTTAATATTGTAACAGCTCAAAAAAATACTTTACAAACAAATACAGTAGCTAGGCCAAAATTGGTAGTGGGCATTGTAATTGATCAAATGCGTTGGGATTATTTGTACAGGTATAATAATAGATATAGTAAAAATGGCTTTAATCGCTTGATAACAAAAGGGCATAGTTTCGAGAACACGTTGATACCTTATGTACCCACCTATACAGCACCTGGCCATACCTGCATATATACAGGAGGCGTACCTGCAACTACCGGAATTATTGGCAATAATTGGTTCGACAAGACTACTCAAAAAAACCTGTATTGTACCGAGGATAATACCGTAAAAGGTATTGGGAATAATGATGAAGAAGGCAAAATGAGTCCAAGAAATATGTGGGCAACAACCATTGGCGATGAATTGCGGCTTGGTAGCAATTTTGAAAGCAAAGTGATAGGAATTGCTTTAAAAGACAGGGGTGCTATTTTACCCGCGGGTCATAGTGCCAATGCAGCTTACTGGTACGATGATAAAACCGGCAAATGGATAACAAGTGATTATTACATGAATAAATTACCTGACTGGGTAAATGAATTTAACAACAAAGACAACGTAAGTACCTATATGAAAACGGACTGGACTCCCCTCTATCCAATAAATACGTACACACAAAGTACAAAAGATGATATGCCCTATGAAGATGCTTTCCCTTTATTAAAATCAAATACTTTTCCCTATCGCTTATCAACCATTACAAATGGAAAATACAGTGCTTTTAAACTTACGCCGAGTGCTGCTACTTTTACTTTCAATTTTGCCAAAAATGCCATTACAAATGAAAAATTAGGAGCAGGAAAAAACACCGATTTTTTGGCAGTAAGTGTTTCTTCTACAGATTATATGGGGCATACCTTTGGCCCAAATTCCGTAGAAGCAGAGGACACTTATTTGAGGTTAGACAAAGACATTGCTGACTTTCTACAGTATTTAGATATTACTTTAGGCAAAGATAATTACCTTGTTTTTTTATCTGCAGACCATGGAGTGGCACATATCCCCTCTTTTTTGCAAGAGCATAAATTACCAAATGGTGTACTCAATCAAAGAGACTTGAGGACAGAAATAAACAAAGCCGTAGAGGATAGTTTTGGATTGAAAACAATAATTAGCAATATGCAAAATCACCAGTTGTATATTGATTTTCAAAAATTAAATGCAAGCAATGAAAAAAACGTTTTGAAATTAATTATGAAAATGCTAAAGTCAAAAACGTATACCACCCATGTTTTTGAAACAGCCAATGTAGGAGCTGAGGGCATAGCAGAACCAATGAAAACAATGCTGATAAATGGTTACAGTCCCTCCCGAAGTGGCGATATACAATTTACTATAAAACCAGGTTATTTTGATGGAGCTGCAAAAGGCACTACACATGGAGAATGGAATCCTTACGATGCACATATTCCCTTGTTGTTTTATGGCTGGCACATTAAGCCTGGCAGTACAAATAGGGAGACATACATGACGGACATTGCTCCTACCTTAGCTGCCCTATTGCACATCCAGATGCCATCAGGTAGTGTGGGAAAAGTGTTGACTGAATTAATAAAATAAAAAAACGCTTACCCTTTTTATTTTATTAATAAACTTAATTGTTTTTAAATGGAGCCACCTTTTACCAATGGAGAGGTAGTAAACATTTCAAGCGGTTCGTTTAAACCATTGATACAATTCATCATTTTTATGAATGCAAGCTTGCCTAATTTATAGCCACTTGTTTCTATATAGGTAATTTCGGGTGTATATATTTTAGGTAAAAAACCATCGCTCAATGTAATAAGCGAAACTTCATTTGGTATATCAATCTTTAATTCGTTTAGGCTTTTCATTACTCCTATCAATATTTCATCGCTCATGCAAAAAACAGCATCCGGTTTATCTTTTTTGGAGAAGTAATGTTTCGTAACTTTTTTTGCTTCTTCTGTAGAAGTACAATATTCATTAAGAATTTCTACATCCATTTGCAATGATATTATTTTTTGAAAAGCCTTAAAACGAGTTTTGGTGATGGATAAATTTTCGTTACCAAAAATGGCCAGTATTTTTTTCTTGTTTTTTCTAAGCAAGAGCTCTGCAGCTAATTTTGCGGCCTGCTCATTGGCTATACATACTTTATGGTAGTTTTCTCCTTCTGGCACTTTATCAAAAAATACAAAAGGTATATCTGCTTCTTTAAATTTTTCAAATGCATCCATTGAGGTTGTTTGGGTAGATAAACAAACAAATAATCCAGAAATCCTATTCTGCCTGCATATACGTAGGCTGTTAATTTCTGTTTGAGCATCATTACTAGATTGCAAAATCATGAGCATATATGAATTGATTCTGCATTCTTCTTCTACGGCTGATATAAAGGAATCGTAAAAAAAACCAGAAATGGATGGTACTATTAATCCCAGCACCCGATTTTTTTTTGAACGTAAACTAATGGCATTTATGTTTGGTTCATAATCTAAAGTATCTGCTAGTTCATGCACTCTTTTTTTGGTCTTCTCCGAAATGTCGGGATGATCCTTTAATGCACGAGATACGGTGGATATGCTTAAGCCAAGCACTTCAGAAATCCTTTTGAGTGTTATTACTTCCATATCTTAAAAAATTTAAGCACAATTAAATTCATTTCTCCACCGCAAACAATTGCGAAAACGTTTGCAATATAATAAAAATCTTAACAATACTTTAATACTAATTAAACTTTTTATATTTATGATACTAACGAAAAAACATCTATATGACATTAAAATTGCTTGCCCAAAGGCTCACTGTGGCCCTACTCTTTTTCGCAACACCCTTTATAGTAAGTGCCCAGCAAAAAACAGTTAACGGAAAAATTACCAGCGACAAAGACGGCTCTCCCATCAGTGGAGCATCTGTAGTAGCAAAAGGTACTAGTAAAGGTACCCAAACAACAGCCGATGGTAGCTTCGTTATAGAAGTACCTGCAGCTACAAAAAAATTAGTAGTTTCTTCCGTGGGCTTTGGCACACAGGAGGTAGACATTGATGGTTCCAATACGGCAAACGCTGTTTTAAAAGGAAGTAACGAGGGCCTTACAGAGGTGGTTGTTATTGGTTATGGTACTGCTAGGAAGAAAGATTTGACAGGGTCTGTTGGGTCGGTTTCTTCAAAAAACTTTAATAAAGGTCCAGTTGGAGCTGCGGATCAATTGATTCAAGGTAAAGTTGCTGGTGTGCAGGTATTAAGCAATGGTGGCGCACCTGGCGGTGGAACTACAGTTCGTATAAGAGGAAATTCTTCTTTACGTGCTGGTAACACCCCTTTATTTGTAATAGACGGTGTTCCATTGTCCAATACTAACTCTAGACCAGATATTGGTTTAACTGGAGATATTGGTGGAGGCACTCCTTCGGGCAATCCTTTAAATTTTATAAATCCAAATGATATTGCATCTATGGATGTATTGAAAGATGCATCTGCTGCTGCCATTTATGGCTCAAGAGGAGCTAATGGTGTCGTTTTAATAACCACCAAAAAAGGAAAATCTGGTGCTCCAAAAGTTGATTTTAATACTTCTGTTGGTTTTAGCTCCATATTAAAAAAATTAAAAGTACTCAATGGTGATGAATACCGCACTGCTCTTGGTCAAGCGGGATTACCAACAGCCGTTTCCACTTCTGCTACACCAACTGGGAATTTTGGTGGAAACACCGATGCTCTTGGTGCAATTTTAAGAAATGGAGTAACACAAAACTATGGGGTTGCAATAAGCTCAGGTAATGAAAATGCTAATTACCGTTTTTCTTTAGGTTATCTTGATCAAGAAGGTATTATAAAAAAGACAGATTATAAAAGATACAATGCCAATTTTTCTTCTACAGTGAAAATGCTCGAGAGCAAGAAATTATCTATGGACTTTAATGTACTTTCTTCTCAAACAATTGAGAATATAGCTCCAATTTCAAATTCTGCAGGCTTTAGAGGGTCTTTGATTGGTCAAGCATTGCAATGGAATCCTACAAAGTCATTGTTTAAAGGAGGTACTGATTCAGCTTTGATTGAATATGGCAGTAGTGATATCAATCCATTGGCTTACAGTCGGGCTTACAATGACATAGCAAAAGTAACTACGGTACTTGCTTCTGTTTCGCCAAGTTATAAAATATCAAATCACTTGGAGTTTAGAACATTGATGAGTCTCAATTATTCGGTAGGAATACGCAAACAATATACTACTGCCTATATAAACATAGATGCACTAGCAATTGATAATACTGTTGGTCAACCAAATTCTGGCAGAGGTGGTGATGCTAGTCTTTCAGATAACCAATTAGTAACTAAGCAAATAACAAACACTTTGTCGTATAATGATAATATTTCTAAAAATGTTTCTTTGAATGCAGTGATTGGTCATGAATACCTAAAAACAGATTTTGGTGGTAATTCGCAGTCAGCAAGGCGCTTGTTACCTACTTCACAGCCTTATTATTATTATTTATCATCCTCTGAACCTTCAACAAGGCAAAATGGTGGATTTCAAGATCCAACAGTTGAACTTCAATCTTTTTTTGGTAGAGCAATATTTAATATAAATGACAAATATGTTATTACTGGTACAGCCAGAGCAGATGGTTCTAGTAAATTCGGTAAAAACAATAGATATGGTTTCTTCCCTTCTATTGCAGCTGCTTGGAACATTAGCAGAGAAAATTTCATGAAAGACATGAAACAATTATCCAATGTAAAACTAAGATTGAGTTATGGTAAAACAGGTAACCAGGAATTTCCAGCAGGTTCTTCTCAGTTATTATATACATTATCTGGTAACCCAGGGAATTTTAGCCAATCGCAATTTTTTAATCCCGAACTTAAGTGGGAAGAAACTAAAACATTGAATGCAGGTTTAGATTTTAGTGTACTAGCAGGAAAATTAAATGTCACAGTAGAATATTTCAAAAGGAATACTACGAATTTACTTTTCCCTAGAGAAGCTGCTGATCCTGTTACTCCAAATAGTGCTGTTAAATGGGTTAATTTACCAGATGCAAATGTTGATAATAGTGGTGTAGAAATATCATTAAATGCCAATATTATTAATAAAAATGATTTCACACTTAGTGTAGGCGCAAACGTAACATTCCTTAAAAATAGTTTTAATGATTTCGTTGGAGAGTTACCAACTGGTGAAGTAAATGGCCAAGGGCTTTCTGGAGCTTATGCACAATTGATAAAATCTGGATACCCTTTAAATTCTTTTTATCTTAAAAAATATACTGGTATTGACAAAGCAGGAGGTGGAATTTCCAACTATGAAGGTGGAGACAAGAAATTCTTTTTAGGATCTGCAAATCCTACTACGTTGTTAGGATTTACTTTAAATGCAGCTTATAAAAAATTGAGTTTTGAAATGAATATGAATGGTGCTATGGGTCAATACATATACAATAACACTGCAAACGCTGTTTTGGCATATAACAACTTAGGTAAAAAGAATATTGGAAAGAGAGAATATGATATAGCCATTAGAGATGGAGAAAAAGTGGTAAATCCAACTAGTGCTTCTGATCGTTATTTAGAGAAAGGAGATTACTTAAGAATGGCTAATTTAACGTTAAGTTACAATTTGGGTGCAATTGGTAAAGTAATTAAATCTGCCAGTGTATTTATGACAGGTCAAAATTTATTTGTAATAACCAACTTTAGTGGTTTCGATCCTGAAGTTAATGTCTCTAAGCCGTTAAACAATATACCATCTTTTGGAATGGAGTATACACCTTATCCATCTTCAAAAACTTTTAATTTTGGCTTCAATTTCTCTTTATAATTTAAACTTCTAAAATAACAATAAAATGAAAAAAATAATTTTAATAGCCCTGGTTGCTGCAACTTTTACAAGTTGCTCTAAACTAGATGAAAAACTGGGTAGTCAGCAATCTACTGGAAGTTCAGGAGGTGGAGGAGTAACAGCTGCATCCGTTTTAGCTTCAACTTATGAAGCAATGAGAGGTCCTTATCAAGATCAAGCTAGATTGTTCTGCACACAGCAGCATACCACCGATGAAACAATAGGGCCAACAAGAGCAGGTGACTGGGATGACAATGGTGTATGGAGAGTATTACATTCACACCAATGGGATGCAACCCACGGTTTTCTTTCAGATACTTATAGAGACTTGGGTAGGGTTGTCTTTTCTGCAACAGATTTATTACGTTTGTCCCCAACAGCGCAACAAGCTGCTGAAGGTCGATTACTTAGAGCTATGGCAAATTTTGCTTGGGTTGATGGTTGGGATCAAGTTCCATATAGGATAAACACAACAGATCCTGAGGAAGTACCTAAAATTAGAAAAGGTACAGTAGCAATTGATTATGTAATTAGTGAGTTAAATGCCATAATACCAGATCTACCAGTGGGGCCAGCAAATAAAGCCAATAAAGATGCTGCCAGGGCATTGTTAATGAGGTGTTTTTTAAATAAAGCAGTTTATGCCAATAGAGCCTCGCCAAATTTTGCAGCAGCTGACATGAATCAAGTAATATCATTAGCTGACCAGTTAATGAGTAGTACCAGAAATTACAGTTTGTCATCAAACTATTTCAACAATTTTGCTCCTAACAACGATGGCCTTAGTAATGAAAATATTTGGACAGCCGAAAACATAGGAGGATCAAGCAGTGGCAATGTACGCTCACGTTGGTTCTGTACCTTACATTATAATCAAAACCCAAGTGGATGGAACGGCTTCACTACACTTTCTGATTTCTACGGCAAGTTTGAAGCAGTAGACAAAAGAAGAGGTGGAAATCCTTACCCAGGTATGACCCAAGGTATCTTACCAGGTTTTCTTGTAGGACAACAATTTAATGGCACTGGAACTCCACTTAATGATAGAAATGGTGCGCCGCTAATTTTTACACCCGCTGTAAAAGCTATTGAAGTGGGAAGTAATTTGGAAGTAACTGGTATTCGTGTTGTAAAATATCCAATTGATTATTCATCTGGTGATAATTCTAACAATGACTTTGTATATTTTAGAATTGCAGATGTTTTGTTGATGAAAGCGGAGGCTATTTTAAGAGGAGGAACTGCTACAGCTAACCCTGCAGTTTTTGGTAGTTCGAATACAGCTCTTGGAATGGTTAATTTTCTTCGTACCCATCCGAGCCGAGGCGCTACCGCATTGGGGTCTCTAACTTTGGATAATCTAATAGATGAAAGAGGACGTGAATTGTATTGGGAATCTACTAGAAGAACAGATTTGATTCGCTTTGGTAAGTTTAGTGCTGCGTGGCAAGAAAAACCTGCTTCTACTGCAACTCAATTAATATTTCCAATTCCTTCAAGATCACTTGCGGCAAACCCTAACTTAGTACAAAACCCTGGATATTAATTTAATTATGTTAAGATAGTTTTGGTTTTTTAGTTTCATGTTTTCATAAATAAGACAAGGGGCAGTTCAAATTTATTTGACTGCCTTTTGTTTTTTTACGTACTTTCATTTTCTTTTATAATTATGAAGAAATACAATTATTTTTCTAGATTTATTTTGCTTTTATTATTATTTTTTAATGCCTGTAATCAAAAAAGCAATAACAATGTTACGCTCTTCCAATTACAAGATTCTACAGCTACTGGCATTAATTTTACCAACCATGTAGAAAATACACCTGAGTTTAATATTTTTAGCTACCGCAATTTCTACAATGGCGGCGGTGTGGCTACTGGCGATATAAATAATGACGGCCTACCAGATGTCTTTTTTACTAGCAATCAAGGCAGCAACAAACTTTATTTGAACAAGGGTGCTATGAAATTTGAAGACATTAGCGCAAAAGCTACCATAGAAGAAAAAGGGAAATGGAATACGGGTGTAGTAATGGTAGACATAAATGCCGACGGGTGGTTAGATATATATGTTTGCAACGCTGGCTATGATAAATGGAAAAAAAAAGAAGGCAATAAACTATTTATAAACAACCACGACCTGACATTTACAGAATCTGCCGCCGCTTATGGCTTAGACGAAAAAGGCTATACAACACACGCTGCTTTTTTTGATTATGATATGGATGGCGATTTGGATTGCTATATACTAAACAATAGTTTTATTCCCGTAAACACCCTAAATTATAGTAATAAAAGAGAATTAAGAGCTGCCGACTGGCCTGTAGAAGATTTTGCAAAAGGTGGGGGCGACAAATTGCTCAGAAATGACAATGGCAAATATGTAGATGTAAGTGCAGCAGCCAATATTTACGGGAGCCTTATTGGCTTTGGGCTTGGTGTTACCATCAGTGATGTAAACAACGATCATTATCCAGATATTTACATTAGCAACGATTTTTTTGAAAGAGATTATTTATACATCAACCAAAAAAATGGAACTTTTAAAGAAGATTTACAAAACGAAATAGGGCATACCAGCACTGCTTCCATGGGTGCAGATGCTGGCGATATAAACAACGATGGTAACCAAGATATCTTTACAACCGATATGTTGCCCAGCGATGACAAGCGATTAAAAACCACTTCATCATTCGACAATTATGATGTGTACCAGTTTAAACGCAAACAAGGTTTTTATGAACAGATACAACAAAATGCATTGCAAGTAAATACAGGCAATGGTCATTTTCTTGAAACAGCACACTACAGCGGCGTTGCAGCATCCGATTGGAGCTGGGGTGCTTTGATGTTTGATGCCGATAATGATGGAAATACTGATATTTATGTTTGTAACGGAATATATAAAGATGTGATAGATCAGGATTTCATAGATTTTTTTGCCGATGAACTCATGCAAAAAATGGCAATAAGCGGTGTAAAGCAAAATATGCAAACAATCGTAGACAGTATGCCATCAACTCCCTTACTAAATAAGTTTTTTAAAAATAAAGGGAGTTTAAAATTTGAAGATGCTGGCATAAAAAGTGGCTTTACACAACCTTCTTTTTCTAATGGCGCAGCGTATGCCGATTTAGATAACGATGGCGATTTGGATTTAGTAATTAACAATGTAAACATGCCCAGCTTTGTTTATAAGAATATGAGTATAGAAAACGATAGTACCAACTTTATAAGTGTACAACTAAAAGGAACAGATAAAAATACCTTTGCAATTGGTAGTACCATTAGATTATTTTCGGGCAATGAAATCATCAGCAGAGAAATTTATCCAGCTCGGGGTTTTCAAAGCAGTATAGATTATAAAACGGTAATTGGCATTGGTTCAAAAAAGATTGACTCTATGTTTATTGTTTGGCCAGATGCCGTGCAAACAAAAATTGATACCATAGCCATTAATAAGTTTTACAATATAGACTATAACAAAGCGGTAAAATTTAAGGTAGATAATTTATATCGAAATTATGCTCCTACCCTATTCCAAATAGATAGCAGTTTTACATTCGATAAACATATTGAAAATGATTTCGTAGATTTTTATCAAGAAAGAAATGTACCCACTATGCAAAGCAAGGAAGGACCAAAAGCTGCAAATGCAGATGTAAATGGAGATGGGCTGGAAGATATTTTTATTGGAGGAGCAAAAGACCAAACAGGCAATTTGTATATCCAAACAAATAATGGCAGTTTTGTTAAGAAGATGAATAAAGCTTTTGAGGATGATAAAACATTTGAAGATGTAGCCGTTTTATTTTTTGATGCTAATGGAGATGGAGACAATGATTTGTTTGTAGGGGCTGGCGGCAATAATGAAGCTCCTAAAAGTGTACGATTACAGCATAGATTATATATAAACGATGGCAAAGGGAATTTTACTAAATCATTAAACAATTTTTCCGAAAACAGTTCCAATATTTCTGTAGCCATTGCTTATGATTACGATGCAGATGGCGACCAAGATTTGTTTGTAGGAGGCAGAAGTTTGAGTTACAACTATGGCATAAACCCTACAAGCAGTGTATATGAAAATGATGGGAAGGGACATTTTACCGATGTTACAAAAACAAAAGCAAATGCCATTGAAAAAATAGGGATGGTTACGGATGCAGTATGGGCAGATATTGTAGGCGATAGAACAAAAGAACTGGTTATTGTAGGTGAATGGATGTACCCTACAATATTCTCTTATGCAAATGGAAAATTTAAGGAAACAAAAACAAATTTGGAAGGTATGTATGGCTGGTGGCAAACTGTAAAAGCCGCAGATATAGATGCAGATGGAAAAGAAGATTTGGTATTGGGGAATATAGGCGAAAACTTTTATTTGCAACCAGATTCTTTACATCCTGTAAAACTCTGGATGAATGATTATGACCAAAATGGATTGCCAGATAAAATATTTTCTAAAACGGTTGATGGAAATGATGTACCGGTATTTTTGAAAAGAGATTTTACCGAAGCCCTACCCTCTTTCAAAAAAGAAAATTTACGGCACCATGTTTTTGCAGAAAAAACAATTCAAACCTTATTTAAAGAAACACAAATAAAAACTTCTACCGTAAAAACATTTAGCTATAGTAGTAGTTGCATTGCCTACAACAACAATAATGGTAATTTTAAAGTAGAAACATTGCCCATAACTTCGCAGCTATCATGTATCAATGCTATTTTGTGCAAGGATATAAATGGAGATGGCAAAATAGATTTGATAATGGGAGGCAATTTACCCGATTGCTTACCTCAATTTGGACGATTGGATGCAAATGTTGGAATGGTATTGATGAACAAAGGAAATAAAGTATTTGCTGAATTATCTTCAAGTGAAAGTGGGATATTGCTAAGTGGCGTTGTTAGAGATATTGAAAATATTAAAACGAAGAAGGGATATCTGATGTTGTTTTTGAGGAATAATGATTATCCAGTTTTATATGGGTTTAAGAAAAAATAATTTCTCATTGTGAACTTTGCAAAAGCCATTGTGCACTTTGTGTTAAAAAATAACTACAAAGTACACAAAGAAAATAATGCACAAAGTACACGAAGACAATTAAAAAAAAAATGAACGAAAACAAAGTAGATTATAAAATTAAGATGTGATGTTTTTTTGAGGAATAACGATTATCCAGTTTTATATAGCTTTAAGAAAAAATAATTTCTCATTGTGTACTTTGCGAAAGCCATTGTGTACTTTGTGTTAAAAAATAACCACAAAGAATACAAAGAAAATATTGCACAAAATACACGAAGACAATTAAAAAAAATGAATGAAAAAATAGATTACAAAATTAAGATGTGATGTTGTTTTTGAGGAACAATGATTATCCGGTTTTATATGGGTTTAAGAAAAAATAATTTCTCATTGTGAACTTTGCAAAAGCCATTGTGCACTTTGTGTTAAAAAATAACTACAAAGTACACAAAGAAAATAATGCACAAAGTACACGAAGACAATTAAAAAAAATGAACGAAAACAAAGTAGATTATACAATTATTTTCCTTTCTTGCCTTTTGTTTTTTTTGTTTTCATGCCAAGAAAAAAAAGATACCAAATCCGTTCTATTTGAAGTATTAGAAAGTACACAAACAGGTTTACATTTTTCTAACAAACTTACTCCGCGTGCAGATTTTAACATGTTTAAGTACATGTATTTCTACAATGGTGCGGGCGCAGGCGCAGGAGATTTCAACAATGATGGCTTAATTGATTTATTTTTTACCAGCAACCAAAGTCAAAACAAATTATACCTTAATAAAGGCAATTTAAAATTTGAAGATGTAACGGCATCTGCAAAAATACCCAACGACAGTGCACGGAGTACAGGAGTGTCTGTTGTAGACATTAATAACGACGGGCTTCTTGATATATATGTATGCAGAGTGGGCAATTATGAAACTTTACAAAGCCACAACCAATTTCTGATTTGTAAAGGAAAAGACAAAAAAAATATACCATACTATGCAGATGAGGCAGCTCAAATGGGGTTAGCAAAATCTGCCTTTGGTACCCAAGCAGCTTTTTTAGATTATGATGGAGATGGTGATTTGGATATGTATCTGATGAACCATTCATTACGATACAACGGTACTTTTAATGATCGAAAATCTTATGAAAATACTACAGACTCATTGGCTGGAGATATTTTGTATAGAAACGATAATGGCAAATTTATTGATGTATCTAAACAGGCTGGTATTTATGGCACTATTATCAGCTATGGCTTGGGCATTTGTGTAGCCGATGTAAACATGGATGGATGGCCCGATATTTATATTGGAAACGATTTTCATGAAAATGATTATTTGTATATCAATCAAAAAAATGGAACATTTAAAGAAACATTGCAAACACAAACCATGCACACTAGCCAATTTAGTATGGGTGTAGATGTTGCAGATATTAACAACGATGCAGCTCCAGAAATCATTTCGATGGACATGCTGCCATACGATCCAAAAATTCTCAAACGCTCCTTAGAAGACGATGATTATAATTTATTCAACTATAAAGTAAATGCAGGCTATCACCCACAATTTTCTAGAAATGCTTTACAATTAAATAGAGCTAACCAGCCTACTGTGCAAGCTGGCAACATGTTTAGCGATGTAGCTATGTATGCGGGCATAGAAGCCACAGATTGGAGCTGGGCTGCATTGTGGATGGATTTTGACAACGATGGATGGAAAGATTTATTTGTAAGCAATGGTATTCCAAAGCGCTTAAATGATATGGATTATATAAATTATGTAACCAATACAGAAATTCAAGATAAGATAAGATCTAACAAAATGGATGAAAAGGAAATGGCCCTAATCAATAAATTTCCTGAAATAAAATTGCCCAATAAATTTTTCTTAAACAAACATGATGCAAAATTTGAAGACATAGAAACGCAGATCAAAAATGATAAGCCTACGTTTAGCAACGGGGCTGTGTATGCAGATTTTGATAACGATGGAGACATGGATGTAGTGGTGAATAATATAGAAGACCCTGTTTTATTGTATGAGAACAAAACTGAAAAGTCTACTAAAAGTAAATGGCTGGAGCTTACGCTAAAAGGAACTGAAAAGAATATAAATGCTATGGGAACAAAAGCAATTGTATTTGCTAAAAATGAAATAAGAACCTATGAAAAATATGCTGTAAGAGGTTTTCAAAGTAGCATGGAAGTACCTTTACATATTGGTTTAGGAAGTACGATACCTGATTCAATTTTGGTTATTTGGCCAGACAATAGTTATCAAAAGATTGAATATAAAATTGATACTTTTCAAACGATTAATTATAAAAAAGGGCTTCCTGCATTTGATTATCAAAAATTAAAACAATTAAATAAAAGCACCATTAAAATTGCTGAAGATATAACAACTCAAACCGAATTACTGTTTAAGCATGAAGAGAATCCATTTAATGAATTTGATAGAGAAGGCTTAATACCAAAAATGGTTTCTCGTGAGGGACCAGCTCTTGCTGTAGCTGATGTAAATGCTGATGGATTAGAAGATGTTTTTATTGGTTCGTCGAAATTTAAAAAATCTGTTCTATATTTTCAGCAACCCAACGGGAAATTTATTCTATCTAAGCAATTGGCTATAGACAACGATAGCACCTTTGAAGATGTAGATGCAAATTTTGCAGATATAAACAATGATAAATTTGTAGATTTACTAATAGCAAGTGGTGGCAATGAATTTTATGGAAACAGTGAAATGCTACAACCAAGAATTTATTTAAATGATGGAAAAGGTAATTTTATCAGAAGTATAAACGCATTTGATAATAAAATTCAGCTTACTGCCTCCTGTATTAAACCAAGCGATTTTAACGGCGATGGTTATATTGATTTATTTATTGGAGGGAGGGCAGTTCCTTGGGAATATGGAAAAATGCCCACTTCCTATTTATTACTTAATGATGGCACCGGAAAGTTTAAAAATGTAACAAATAATTACAACAAAGAACTAGCCAATATTGGGTTAGTAACCAATGCGATTTGGGCAGACATTGATAAAGATGGCAAAAAAGATTTAATCCTAAGTTTAGAATGGGGAGGTATAATTGGTTTTAAGAATAACACAACATCCTTTGAGAAAAAAGTAATTTGTGAAAAGAATGGATGGTGGAATTTTGTTTTACCAATTGATTTAAATGCTGATGGCAATATAGATTTGGTTGCAGGGAATTTAGGCGAAAACAACCGGTTTAAAGTTAATGCAACACATCCATTAACACTTTACTACAATGACTTTGATGAAAATGGAAAGAAGGAACAATTTTTAACTTATTACCTAATGGGTAAAGAAATTCCTTTTGCAGATAAAGATGAACTGACAAAACAAATTCCTTCTTTAAAAAAGAAATTTTTATATGCAGCCGATTTTACATCCAGTCAAGTGCAAGATATTTTTGGTAAAGAAAAAATGAAGGCTTCAGAAAAACTAACGGCCAATTACTTTTCGAATGCAACGCTCATAAACAAAGGAAATTGGAATTTTGAGTTAAAGCCGTTGCCATGGCAAGCGCAACTTTCTACCTACAGAGATGCAGCAATGTTAGATGCAAATAATGATGGTTTACCTGATGTTTTTTTAGGCGGAAATTTTTATCCAAGCAATATCAGGATGGGAAGATATGATGCAGATTATGGTTCAATTTTGGTAAACAAAGGCAATGGAACATTTGCTTATGAAAACTTAAACAACCTTGTGATAAAAGGAGAAGTAAGGCATATAATGCCAATATTGATAAACGGCAAAAAATCTTATATATTGGTGAGAAATAATGATAGTGCCATGGTAGTGCATTTTTACTGATATTTTAAAAAACCGGATAATACAATTTAGTTATCCATTTGTTTGTATCCGTTTCCAAAGACCTATTAGTTTTGAGCGATTGAAATGGAATAGCTGGAGAATTCCTTAACTCATCTAAACGATAGTTTTCTATTTCGTTTAAAAATCTATCAATTGTAAACAAGCCTCCCTTTATTTCACCTGACACTAAAATTTTTCCTCCCGAAAACATGCGCTTACCAACAATTTCCCCTTTATTTGGAAGAAACGTATCAATTGGAATTGCCACCATAAAAGCAAAAGTAGAATCTTCATTTTTAAATATATTTAACATGGGGGAATTGGTTGCATCCGCATTATTTGATGAAGCATAATCTTGTAATAACTTAATACAACTATATATTTCAGTTGAAGTAGGATATTTGGTTGAAGTTCTTTTTAAAGTAATAAGAGTACTATCCTGTAAAATAATCATATTCATGTCTACGCCGTAAATATTTTCTTTATTGCTTATAAATTTGTTTAAATTATCTACAATTTTTTGAGTCGTATTTTCAATATGCGTTTTATTAAAATAATTAGATAGTTTTTCGAAGGGATTTTTGCTACTTTCTATTTTAAAATCCAACACTGTTCTTGTTTGTCCATCAGCATTGTTTATATTAAAAGTACTATTCGTTTTAATACCTTTATATTTTACAATTACTACACTATTCATAGAATAATCAGAAACAAAATTAAAACTACAGTTATCTAATACATATTCAGAATCTGAAACCTGTTTACCCTCTTTGGGCAACCATTTTGCTCTAAGCGTTTTATTAGAAACTGAGCGCTGAATAGCGCCTGCTGAAGCTTTGGAATTTATGGCAACTATTACATGATTATCACTTGGTATAAAAAGAAATATCAGTACAAAAATCATTATTAACATTAAGATTACCACCGCAAACGTTTGTTTCATTTTTTTTTCAATTATTTAAACAAATATCAATACAAAAAAATTAAATTACGAAATCAAATTTGCTCATTACGAAACAGAAAACCGATACGATGGTATTCTGAAAATTTTCATTTATGCTAAAACGAATAACGACCGCTTTGCTTTTATTGGCTTTGGTAAATTGCAACAGCAATAAAACGTCAAATACTTCCAACGAAGTATCCGCTTCCAACCCAAAGGACGACAAATGGTGGAAAGAAGCCGTAGTTTACCAAATTTATCCGAGGAGTTTTAAAGACAGCGATGGCGATGGTGTGGGAGATTTGAAAGGCATTATTGAAAAGTTAGATTATATCAAAAGTTTGGGTATTGATATTGTATGGCTCAATCCAATTTATGGCAGCCCCAATGCAGACAATGGTTATGATATCAGCGATTACGAAAGCATCATGAAAGAATTTGGGACGATGGCTGATTTTGATACTTTGCTGAAAGGCATGCATGATAGAGGTATAAAATGTGTATTGGATTTGGTAGTAAACCATAGCAGCGATGAACACAAGTGGTTTTTGGAAAGTAAAAAAAGCAGGGACAATCCTTATAGAAACTATTACCATTGGTGGCCAGCAGAAAAAGGTAAGCCAGCATTTAGGCCTGGTAGTTTTGAAGTAGATGGCAGTGGCTGGCGCTACGATAGTACTACCAATGCATATTACCTGCATTACTTTAGCTATAAACAACCCGATTTAAATTGGGAAAACCCAGCATTGCGTAAAGAAATTTACAGCATGATGGACAAATGGTTTAAAAAAGGGGTGGATGGATTTAGAATGGATGTAATTCCTTTTATTGGCAAAGACACTACTTTTCCTGTAATCACACAAAAAGAAATTGATGAAAAGTATAATGGTGGTTGGGATAAATATTTTGCAAGTAGTCCAAACTTACATAGCTATTTGCAGGAAATGAATGCAGAGGTTTTGAGCAAATATAATGTAATGACTTTGGCAGAGGGAGCTGGCACAACCAAAGCTACCGCCATGAACTTTGTGGATCCTGCTCGTAAAGAATTAGACATGAGTTATCATTTTGAAGGCGTGGATTTGGGTTATATAAAAGGAAAATATAAAACAATGAATCCAAATTGGAGCTTGGTAGATTTTAAAAAGGTTTACAGCGATTGGGACAGTGTATTTGCTAACAAAGGCTGGGGCACCATCTATTTAGCCAATCATGACCAGCCCCGTATGGTAAGTCGCTGGGGTAATAATGAACCAGCGTTTAGAGAAGCATCTAGTAAAATGCTCACTACGTTTTTACTTAGTATGAGGGGAACACCTTACTATTACTATGGCGATGAACTGGGCATGACCAACTTGAGGTTAACTAAAAAAGAAGATTTTAAGGATATAGAAATAATGGCCGAGTTTGGTAAAATTGAAAATGCTAAAGGCAATGTGCAGGCATTTATAGACGAGCAAGCAAAATTTGGGGGCGGAAGAGACAATGGCAGAAGCCCGATGCAATGGAACAACAGTAACAATGCAGGTTTTAGCGCAGGTCCGCCATGGCTAAAAGTAAATGACAACAAAGCCGAAATAAATGTAGAAGCTGCTGAAAAAAATGCAAACTCTACCCTACATTATTTTAGAAAAATGGCAAAACTGCGCAAAGATCATAAAGATGTTTTGGTGTATGGAAAATATACATTGCTAGATGCAAACAACCCAGATGTGTATGCATTTACAAGAGAAAGTGCAAATGAAAAAGTTTTAGTATTGCTTAGTTTTAGAAAAAATGGTGGTGTCTTTAATTTAGGTAGTATGCAATTAGGAGAAGAATGGATAAATAATTTAGGGGCATTAAAAGTGGTGGATGGAAAAGTTAGCCTATCTCCTTATCAAGCTTGCATAGTAAAAGTATCGCAAAGGTAGCACTGAGGTAGAAAAATCAGGATCGAAGAGCTAGCAATGAACCCCAAAGTACGAAGAGGAAATCTTTGCGAACTCTGCGTATTCTCTGCGTTCTCTGCGATAGAAAAAAAATAATTTTAAAGAAAAAAGAAAGGGCAGAAAATGAAATTGCAACAACAATTATTGAAGAAGCAATTTACATACACAAAACCATTGGACCAGGAATGCTAGAATCTGCATATGCTCATTGTTTAGCATATCGACTTAATTTAAGAGGCCTGAATTTAAAAACAGAAGTAGCAGTTCCATTAATATTTGAAGAAGTAAAATTAGATTGTGGTTATAGGGCGGATATAGTGGTAGAAAATAAAGTTGTAATTAAAGTTAAAAGCGTAGATGCAATTACCGAAATTCATTTAGTACAGACACTTACATATTTAAGATTCTTAAAAGTAAAATTGGGTTTAGTTTTAAACTTTAATGAAGTATTAATGAAAACAGGAATTAGGAGAGTTGTTAATGGGCTTTGAAAGTATCGAATATATAACGGAGAACCACCAAGAAAGCAAAGCAATCTCCTATATTTTCAGCGAAATCTTTGCTACCTCTGGGATAGAAAAAAATAAAACAACAAAATAGATAAATAAATAATGAAAAAAATAATTACCATTCTAGCATTAACAAGTTACACTCTTGCAAATGCACAAACCAAACTCCCCTATCAAAACCCAGCATTATCCATAGATGCAAGGGTAAAAGATTTATTAGGTAGAATGACGGTTGAAGAAAAAGCAGGCCAATTGAACCAACTGAATGGCGGCGCTTTTACAGGGCCCGCAGCTAGCAATGCAGGACAAAATGAAAAAGCAAAAATGGTAAAAGATGGTCGTGTAGGCTCTTTGCTTAATGTGGTAGGAGTAGCAGATACAAGAACTATTCAACAAACGGCCATGCAAAGCAGATTGGGTATTCCGCTTATTTTTGGATACGATGTTATACATGGTTATAAAACTATTTTTCCCATTCCTTTGGCAGAAGCTTGTAGTTGGGATTTAAAAGGTATAGAAAAAAATTCATCGATTGCAGCAAAAGAAGCATCTGCAGCTGGCGTGCATTGGACATTTGCACCGATGTGCGATATAACCAACGATCCACGCTGGGGGCGCATTATGGAAGGTGTAGGTGAAGATCCTTATTATGGTGGATTGATTTCTGCAGCGAGGGTAAAAGGGTTTCAAGGAAAATTAAATGATAACGAACATATACTTGCATGTGTAAAACATTTTGCAGCATATGGATTGGTTGAAGCAGGCAGAGAATACAATAATGTGGACGTGAGTAGACCAATGCTCTGGAATAAATATTTACCTCCTTACAAAGCCGCTGTAGATGCAGGTGCTGCAAGCGTTATGAATGCCTTCAACGTACTCGATGGTGTACCGGCTAGTGCTAATAGATTTTTAGTAACCGATGTACTAAAAAACAAATGGGGCTTTAAAGGCTTTCTAGTAAGTGATTGGGCATCATTTGGCGAAGAGGTAACACATGGCTATGCCGAAGATGATAAAGATGCTGCATTAAAATCGTTGCAAGCAGGTAGCATGATGGATATGGAAGCCAAAGTTTCTGAAAAATATTTACCAGCATTATTAAAAGAAGGTAAAATAAATATGAAACAACTGGATGAAGCTGTAGGTAGAATTTTATATCAAAAATTTAAACTTGGCTTATTTGACAATCCATTAAAATTTTGCAATGAAACTAATGAAACCAATAAAATTTTTACATCAGAAAACAGAGCCGTAGCATTAGAAGCCGCCAAAAAATCAATTGTATTATTAAAAAACGAAAACAATATTTTACCAATAGATAAAAATAAAAAACTTGCATTGGTTGGTTTATATGCAAACAGTAAGCCCGATATGTTCGACTTTTGGATAGCACAGGGCAATAGCAATGATGCCGTATCAGTTTATGAAGGATTAAAAAACAAAATAAATGATATTAGTTTTTGCAATGGCTACAATGCCGATAATACAACCAACGAAACCCTAATTAATGAAGCTGTAACCAATGCTGGTAATGCAGATATAGTAATCGTGAATATTGGCATCAGTGGAAAGATGGCAGGTGAAGATAGAGCTTTATCAAATCCAACCATCAGCGAAGGGCAAATAGCATTGTTAACAGCTTTACAAAAAACAGGAAAACCAATTGTAGCATTGGTTTCTAGTGGTCGCCCTCTTATACTTACACAAGCAGCCCCGCTGACAAACGCCTTGGTACAATGTTGGATTTTAGGAACAGAACATGGCAATGCCATTGCATCGATACTATTTGGCGAATACAATCCATCGGCAAAAACGGTGGTTAGTTTTCCTTTTGCTATTGGGCAAATTCCCATATACTATAATCATTTTAATACAGGGAGGCCAAACCCAACTGATGATGCTGGCAATTGGTTTAGCAGGTATAGGGATGTGAGAAATGAGCCTTTGTATCCTTTTGGATTTGGGTTGAGTTATACCAACTATTTTTATTCTGAGCCACAGCTTTCTAAAACTACCATGCAAAGAAATGAAACACTTATTGTAGAAACAGATGTAACCAATACAGGTAAAAAAGATGGCGAAGAAATTGTTCAATTATATATCAGAGATTATGCTGCTTCTATTGTTAGACCTGTAAAAGAGTTAAAAGGATTTGAAAAGGTGTTTTTAAAAGCAGGTGAAACAAAAAATATACGTTTTACTTTAACTGCAAAAGATTTATCCTTTTTAGATGCCAATGGAAATACTGTAGTAGAACCCGGAAAGTTCAGTGTATTTGTGGGAGGCAGCTCAGTAAATGTAAAGCAGGCAGATTTTCAATTGAAGTAAAGCATTGTTCCATTAAATTACTTAAAGCAATCGAAAAATAATACCATGAATAGGCTGATTTCAATTTTAAGTTTATTAGTATTTTTTTCTTGCAAACAAAAAGAAAAATCTACTAATACAGATACAAACACGAAGTGGTGGAAAGAAGCTGTTGTGTACCAACTCTACCCCCGCAGCTTTCAAGACAGCGATGGAGATGGTGTGGGCGATCTGAAAGGTATTACACAGCGCCTAGATTATTTAAGAGATCTGGGCATTAATGCCATTTGGCTAAATCCTATTTGCGCAAGCCCCAATGACGACAATGGATATGATATTAGCGACTATAGGAATATCATGAAAGAAATGGGTACCATGCAAGACTTTGATAACATGCTTGCTGGCATGAAAAAGCGTGGCATACATCTCATAATGGACTTGGTAGTAAACCACAGCAGCGACGAACACGAATGGTTTAAGGGTGCAAAAACGAGCAGAACCAATAAATACAGGAATTACTACCACTGGTGGCCAGCAGAAAAAGGCATACCACCTAAGCGCTACAGCCTCTTTGATGAAAATGCGGATGCTTGGCGTTTTGATAGTACAACCAACAGCTATTACTTGCATTATTTTAGCAGAAAGCAACCCGATTTAAATTGGGAAAATCCTGCCTTGCGTAAGGAAATTTATAGCATGATGAAATTTTGGTTAGACAAGGGCGTGACTGGATTTAGACTAGATGCCTTTCCGTTTATGGCAAAAGATACGAGCTGGCCTACCATGCCAAAAGATTGGAGCAACGAAAAATTTATCCTTTACTATGGTGCCGATAAAAAAGTGCATGATTATTTACAAGAAATGAATAAGGAAGTATTGAGCAAATACGATGCATACACTGTTGGCGAAGGGGGTGTAATTCCATTCAAAGATGTGCAGAATTATGTAGGTACTGATAGGAACGAAATCAACACGCTATACCACGATGAGATAGGAAACAATTGGGGCCGGGATAGCTTTGGCGTGGGCGAGTATAAAGTAGGCCGAAATAATTTATTGAATATTAAAAAAGCCGTTACAAAATGGGATGAAAAGTTTTTAACCAACGGTTGGAATACCGTTTTCTTTACAAATCATGATCAAAGCAGAGCGGTGAGCCGTTTTGGAAATGATGCGCCTGAATACAGAGAGGCAAGTGCAAAAATGTTGTACACTTTTTTACTTACGCAAAGGGCCACGCCTTATATCTACAACGGCGATGAAATTGGTATGACCAATATCCGTTTTAAAAATGTAGAACAATACAACGATTTGCAAACACGCAACAGGTATTATTTAGCATTGAAAGAAAGCCCTACTGCTGGTGCGGCATATTTACAAATGCAGGCAGAGCTTAGTAGAGATAATAGTCGTACTCCCATGCAGTGGGATGCTAGTGCAAATGCAGGTTTTACAACTGGCAAACCATGGTTGCCCATAAATGAAAATAAAACAACCATAAACGTAGCAGTATCTGAAAAAGATAAAAATTCTATTTTAAAATTTGTAAGAAACATGATAAAATTACGCAAGGATAATAAACAGGTTCTGATTTATGGAAAATATGCATTGTTAGATGCTGAAAACCCCGATGTGTACGCCTATACACGAAGCGATGGAAAAGAAACATTTTTGATTGTATTAAATTTTAGAAAAGAAATGAATAAAACAGCCATACCAAAAGGATTTAGTTTGGGTGAAGAATTAAGCAATAACTTACAGCCATTGAAATTCGATTTGGGGAATATAGTTTTGCTACCGTATCAGGCATGTGTGGTAAAATTGAAATAGGGAGGCTACTTTTTGCAGAAAATAATGCTTCATCTTTCAATCCAGAAAAAGATGAAAAAAGATATATTGGTGAATGCAGTGCCTGCCTGCCGGCAAAAGCAGGTCGCCAATGCAGCAAAATAGATGCAATCAGCTTGTAAACAAAAAATAAAATTTATGAAAAAAACATTTCTCTCTATTTGCGCCCTAGCTGTATACCACATTAGCTGTTTTGCCCAAGACCCATGGAAAATAACGGCTGCCAAAATAGACCCCAATAACTATTATGGCGTAACTGTAGCCAATGGAATGCTGGGCGTAGTAAGCAGTGCCGAGCCTTTTAAAGTAAAAGATGTGGTACTTGCTGGCGCCTATGATTTGTATGGACGTGGAAGGGTGGGGAATTTTTTGAAGAGTTTCAATCTGCTAAACATGTATATGGAAATAGATGGCAGAAGGTTGGGCGCTGCAGATGCAACAAATATGACCCAGTCATTGGATATGCAAAACGCTTCCTTTACAACAACTTTTGATTATGCTGATAAGGCGTCTGTAAGTTATACCTATTATTCATTGCGACAACTTCCATTTACGGTATTAATGAATGTAACGGTAACAGCAAAAAAGGACATCAACATAAATGCAGCCAGCGTAATGGAAGCACCAGATGCATTAAAAAATGTGGAAAACTATTACAACGAAATAGACAGGCCGCATGTTGTAATCAGTTTGCTAACAAGCCAAGCAAAAAGCCCTACTGGAAAACTAACCATGTGTGCAAGCAATAGCTTTTTATTTACAGAAGCCCACGGCAGCGAACCAAGGGTAATACACGAAATGTGGGATAACAATATGCATTTAATGAAATTTGGTAAAAAAATAAATGCAGGTACAAGTTATACTTTTTCTATTGCAGGAAGTAGCATAACGTCAGCACACCATGCAGACCCATTAAATGAAGCAGAGCGCTTAACCATTTATGCAAAACTAGAAGGCGCAAAACGTTTAGTAGAATTTCACCAAAAAGCTTGGAAGGATTTATGGGCAAGTGATATACAGATAGAGGGCGATGCACAAGCACAGCAAGATGTACACAGTATGTTGTATCATTTATATTCATTTACCAGAGAAGGCACTGCACTTAGTCCGTCGCCAATGGGTTTGAGCGGCTTGGGGTATAACGGACATGTATTTTGGGATACAGAACTGTGGATGTATCCAGGCTTATTGGTATTGCATCCGGAAATTGCAAAGAGTATGATTGAATACCGTTTTCAACGATTGGAAGCGGCAAAAAGAAATGCATTTAGTGTGGGCTACAAAGGAGCTAAATTCCCTTGGGAAAGTGCCGAAACAGGCGTAGAAGAAACACCAGTATGGGCATTGAGTGGGCCGTTTGAACAACATATAACAGCTTGTGTAGGTATTGCTGCATGGAATTATTATTGTGTAACACAGGACAAAGAATGGCTAAAAGAAAAAGGTTGGCCCATACTAAAAGAAACAGCCAATTTTTGGGCAAGCCGAGTAGAAAGAAATGGCTTAAACAAATTTGAAATAAAAAATGTGGTAGCGGCAGATGAATGGGCAGAAAATGTAAATAATAATGCGTTTACAAATGCCGCAGCAAAAACAAATTTACAATATGCAAATTTGGCTGCACAAATTTTAGGCATTGCAAAAAATACTGATTGGGAATTGGTGGCAAATAATATTCCTTTTACAAAAATGGATAATGGTGTAACTGCAGAACATGATTCTTACAAAGGAGAAGGAATTAAACAAGCAGATGTAAATTTATTGGCTTATCCATTAAAGCAAATTACAGATGCAGCGCAAATAAAAAAAGACTTGGATTTTTACAGTACTAAAATTCCAGACGAAGGAACACCTGCTATGACCCAAGCCATCTTTGCATTATTATATGCTCGCTTGGGCGATGCACAAAAAGCTGATTATTGGTTTAAAGATGCATACCGCCCCAATTTAAATCCTCCCTTTAGAGTTATAGCCGAAACAAAAGGAGGCACCAATCCGTATTTTGCCACGGGAGCAGGTGGTGTTGTGCAAGCCATTTTAATGGGTTTTGGCGGTTTGGATATTACAACTTCAGGATTGCAACAAATAAAATCTGTATTACCTAGTGGATGGAAAAGCCTCACGATAACAGGCGCAGGAAAAGATAAGAAGACTTATTTTGTGAAATAGAATTTATTATTAGTTGCTATAACGATTAATAATGTATGACTTACGGCAACTAAATAATTTTCTACTGCTGAGGAATTATTATAAAAAAAAGCTATATTCGTAACTCGTTGAAAAAGCTAATTACCATATTTTTATTGTGTTTAATGATGTTTAATATCGTTGGCTACCGTATGGTATTTTCCTATTTAGAAAAGAAAGCTACCAAAGAATTAGATCTACAAATAGATAAAAATAATTTTGATGAAACTACCCTCGTAGAAATAAAAATTCCGCTTAATATGCCTTATTTTTCTGACAAGGAATACGAAGTTGCTTATGGCGAAACAGAGATTAATGGCAGGCTATACCAATATGTAAAAAGAAAAGTAAGCAACAATACATTGTATTTACTTTGTTTGCCCAATAATGAAAAAACCTCTATAATTGCTTCTAGAAATTCTTTGGAGAAAAATAGTAATGATATTGATAATAACAAATTAAATAAGAAAAGCCCTTTACAGCATACCAAAAAATTAGCTCAGACAGATTATATTCAAAATACTTTTTTGTACGAGACAATTGATTTGATAAATATGGCAACTTCATTAGCCTTCCTAAAAAATAGTACTGCTTGTAACTTATGCACCGTACTTACTCCTGAGCAACCGCCAGAATTTTGCATGTAATAGATACCATTTATTTTTACATGAAAAATTTTTAAAATGAAATATTTAAAGGCAATATTGCCTCTAATGCTTTGTGCTATGGTAGCATGTAAGCAAAAAAACAACAGCAAAGAATATATTGCTACACTAAGCGATCCTATCTTATTTTGTAAAACAGTAAAAAAGTTAAACGATGTTGTGTTGGAAAATAATTTTCCGCCAGTAATAGCTAGTAGGAATTATGTATATGCAAATATTGCAGCCTATGAATGTATAGCAGCAAGCAACAGTGGCTATGTAAGTTTATCAAACCAAATTAAACATTTGCCAGCAATGCCAAAACCTATGGAAGGGAAAGAAGTTAATTTTCCTTTGGCCGCTCTATTATCGTTTACCAAAGTAGGAAATGCAGTTACATTTCCCGAAGGAAGTATGATGGAATATTATGACAAGTTGAAAAATTTGGCGGATAGTTTAGGAATGCCAAATGAAGAATTAAAAAACACGATCATTTTCTCAGACGCTGTTGTAGCAGCCGTTATCCGCTGGAGCAAGAAAGACAATTATGCACAGACAAGAACCTCAGAGAAATATGCAATCATATCGTCTGTAGATGGAAGATGGATACCTACCCCTCCCATGTACGCATCGGCGCTTGAACCGCATTGGAATAAAATTAGGCCCATGTTGTTGGACTCTGCATCACAATTTATGCCCACACTCCCACCCGCTTTTGATGCAAAAAACAAAAACTCCGTTTTTTACAAAGCAATGATGGCGGTAAAAAACACAGGCGACAGCTTAACCGAAGAGCAAAAAAACATTGCCGATTTTTGGGATGACAATCCTTTTAAATTGAATGTAGTGGGACATGCAAGTTATGCCACCAAAAAGTTTTCTCCGCCAGGCCATTGGATGAATATTGTAGGAATCGCTGCTAAAGCAACAGGCGTTGATTTTAATACAACAGTGGCAGCCTATACTGAAACTGCCATTGCATTATTTGATGGCTTTATAAGTTGCTGGGATGAAAAATTTCGCAGCAATTATATAAGACCAGAAACAGCTATCAATAAATATGTAACGGATAGTTGGAGACCTTATATCCAAACGCCACCGTTCCCATCATATACCAGTGGACATTCTACAATATCAGCAGCGGCTGCAGAAGTAATGAATTATTGGTTTGGTGATGTAACAACATTTAGCGATACCTCTTCATTGGAATTTGGTATAAAGAGTAGAACCATAAAATCCTTTAGAGATGCAGCAAAAGAAGCTGGTATGTCTCGCATATATGGCGGCATACATTATTGGTTCGATAATGAAGAAGGAAATAAAATGGGTACTAAAATTGGCGCATTTGTTATTGACAGAATTAAAATGAAAAAGCAAAAATAGTCACATGGAAAAAATAATATTTATACTAAGCTTTTTAATAAGTAACCATTCATTTGCACAAACAGAAATGGATGGATTATTTATGGAGAAAAATTTATTTTGCGCAGGTGTCACTTATACAAAAACAAGTTGGAAAAACTATTGGGAAGGAACATTTAAAAGAGACAATCAAAACCTTGGCACCGCAAGCACCAGCAACCTTATGGTAAATGGCAATTATGGCATTACTAGTAATCTTAACGTAATCTTCACCCTACCCTATATAAAAACAAAAGCCAGTGCGGGGCCACTTGCAGGGCAAGAAGGCTTGCAAGATATTAGCCTGTATGTGAAATGGGTTGGTTATGAAAAACAAATAAAAAAAGGCATCTTAAAAGCAATACTTATTACAGGTGCCAGCACGCCACTCACAAACTATACGCCAGATATAATGCCATTATCAATAGGTATGCAAAGTAAAACTGGAACGCTAAGAGGCATGCTAGATTATCAAAGAGGCAATTGGTTTGGTACTTTATCTGCCTCTTATGTTTACCGTGGTAATGTAAAGCTCGACAGAAATACTTACTATACTACTCAGTTACATTATACCAACATGGTAGAAATGCCCAATGCTTCCAACTACAATTTACGAGTTGGCTATAGAAGTGAGCATTGGATTATAGAAGGAATATCAAACAAGTGGATAACCAACGGAGGATTTGATATTAGCAAAAACAATATTCCATTTGTAAGCAATAAAATGAATGCAACAACAATCGGATTACACATAAAATACGAAACAGATTTTGTAAATGGCCTATCACTTATTGCAGATGGAATGACAACAGTTGCCGGCAGAAATATGGGTCAGTCATCGGACTATACGCTAGGTGCTTTTTACATTATGGATTTTAGTAGGAAGGCAAAGAGCGCAAAGTAAACGCAGAGGACGCAAAAATATTCATTACAAAACAATGCAAAGTAATCTCAGCGACCATTGCGGTTCTCAGCTAACTCTGCGATAAAAATTTATCAAATGAAAAAAATATTTTTATACATAACCATATTTGCAACCATAGCACTTTTAAATGCTTGCAAAAAAACAATTGAAGAAGTAAACGAACAATATCAATTATTAAATCCATCGAGGCCCGATGGGAATGCGGGCACATGGAAACCCATATTACTTGCTACGGCAAATGAATTTACATGCCCCGCACCCATTGCAACAACAAGCCCTGATTATATTTTACAATTAAATGAAATTAAAAGTTTTCAAAACGATATTACATCAGACAAAAGAAGACTGGTAAATTATTGGGGTGCTGGAGCCGTGCTCAGGTGGAACGAAATAATGAGAGAGCTTGTAGCAAAACACAATATACCTCCTTACCAAAACCCAGATGGCACTTATCCTATTCCAAATGCAAACAATCCGTTGGCATATCCAACATTTCCATTCTCCAATCCACCGTATGCAGCACGAGCTTATGCATACTTAAGCGCAGCACAATACGATGCCTGTGTAGCAGCTTACTTTTATAAAAATCAATACAATCGTGCTGCACCTTTTAATGTAGATGGAAACATACAAACGCTTTTACCCAAATCTACCCTACCCTCTTACCCAAGCGAAGATGCAGTAGTAATGGGTGTTTCAGTAGAATTATTAAAGTTATTATTTCCGGGAGATCAAGATTATATAAACCAAAAAGCAGAAGAACACAAGCGTGCAAGATTGATTGCAGGCGCAAATGTGCGCAGCGATTTAGATGCAGGCGAAGCATTGGGAAAACTAGTAGCTACAAAATTTATTGCCCGAGCAAGAGGCGATAGAGCCGGAGCGGCAGTAGGCACACCCGCAATTTGGGCAGCATTGGAAACCAATACTGCAGCCACTGGACAAATTCCATGGATTAGCCAGGAATCTCCCAAGCGACCTGGTATGCTTCCCTTGTTTGGAAAAGTAAGAACTTTTTTATTCGATTCGTTAACGATGGTAACAACTATTCGACCAGTGCCTCCACCATCCACATCATCTGCTCAATTTGCAGCTGAGGTAGCCGAAGTTTTAAATTTTAGTAAAAACATTACTAGAGAGCAATTACGCATTGCTCATTTTTGGGCCGATGGCGTAAATACTTATACCCCACCAGGTCATTGGAATTATATTGCCGCTAACGATTTTGTAACACAAAACTTTAGTGAACCAAGATGGTCAAGAAATATGGCGTTGCTAAATATGAGTTTGATGGATGCTGCTGTAGCTTGTTGGGATGCAAAATATTTTTACTACAATCCACGCCCATCGCAAATAAACAATGATATAAAAACGGTAACGGGCATACCCAATTTCCCGGCCTACATTTCTGGGCACAGCACATTTAGTGGCGCTGCAGCTACTGTATTGGGTTATATTATTCCTGCAAATGCTGTAGGTTACACTGCCATGGCGCAAGAAGCATCTGCATCTCGTTTGTACGGCGCCATACATTATAGAAGCGATTGCGAAAAAGGATTGGAAACAGGCAATAAAGTAGGGGCATTTGCAGTAGCAAGAGGTCGCATAGATGGCGCAGAATAGATTTAAATCCTACAACATTCATATAGAATAACAAAAAAAAATAGGTTGCTTTATATTTTTGTGAAAAATATTATTCCACAAAGAACATAAAGTAAAAATGCTTTGTGTTCTTTGTGTTTTTAATTTTCTGGCGTTCTTTGTGTTTATTGTTTTCTTTGTGTCCCTTGTGTTTATTGTTTTCCTTGTGTCCCTTGTGTTTATTGTTTTCCTTGTGTCCCTTGTGTTTATTGTTTTCTTTGTGTCCCTTGTGTTTATTGTTTTCTTTGTGTCCCTTGTGTTTATTGTTTTCTTTGTGTCCCTTGTGTTTATTGTTTTCCTTGTGTCCCTTGTGGTTATTGTATTTATTCTTTTCCTTGTGTCCCTTGTGGTTATTGTATTTATTGTTTTCCTTGTGTCCCTTGTGGTTATTGTATTTATTGTTTTCCTTGTATCCCTTGTGTTTATTTTTTTCTTTGCGTTCTTTGTGTTTATTGTTTTCCTTGTGTCCCTTGTGGTAAATCATTCTTTTTTGGCTTTCAGCCCATACCATTGTTCAACATTTGTTCGGGCTGTCTGTAGTAGTGCCACAGCAAGTCTTATAATAATGTAAAGTTTATGCTTGTGTCAGCTACTACTGCCCATCCCGCAGCTTCTGATCTTTGGTTTTTCAATTTGACAATACCACAACCGCTTCTACAAAATTCAAACACTGTATAAATTCTAAGAACAACCGTTTGCAAACTAATTTTTGTAGAACCTCTATAAAAGAATTAGCAATTATTTTTTATTTGCAGTAGATTTATGGAAATTTCGAAACAACATGAAAAAAATAACTAGCTCTCTCCTATTTTTATCTTTAGCCTTTTTTGCAATAGCACAAAAAACACCCGATAAAATTTATGGGCAATTATTTTTAGAGGTACAAAACGGCAATGTATTTCCTGATAGTAAAACGTTTGTGGATTGTACACCCAAGCGCAAGCCTACAGATATCATGTACGACTATGGCTTAAGAAAAGTAAGCGGATTGGATTTAAAGAAATTTGTAGCAGATAATTTTAATATGCCTGTGGGGCCACCAGCTTATGATAATATTATGCAAGAAAAAGATGTGGTAAAACACATTAAAAGCTTGTGGAGTGTTTTAAAAAGAGATGCGGATAAAGATTTGGCTGGTTCCTCTTTACTAGGTTTACCAAACGCCTATATTGTACCGGGTGGGCGCTTTAGAGAAATTTATTATTGGGACAGTTATTTTACCATGCTAGGATTAAAAGAAAGTGGGGAAGAAAAAATGATAGAAAGCATGATAGATAATTTTGCTTTTCTGATAAAAACTTATGGGCATATTCCCAATGGAAATCGTTCTTATTACATCAGCAGAAGCCAGCCGCCATTTTTTTGCATGATGGTCGAATTATTGGCAAGTATAAAAGGCGATGCAGTATATAAAAAATATTTACCCTCCATGCAAAAAGAATATGATTACTGGATGGAAGGTGCTGCAACATTAAAAAATGGAACATCGTACAAAAGAGTTACCAAACTACAAGATGGTACCATATTAAACAGGTATTGGGACGATTTAGATATACCAAGGCAAGAAGGATTTGTAGAGGATACTAAAACGGCCGATGCAGCCAGTACAGAAAAAATGATGACTATGCGTTTTGCAAGCAACGAAGCCATGGTAGCATTTAAAGCAGAAAGTGATAAAAATATTTTTAAAAACTTACGTGCAGGTGCTTGTAGCGGTTGGGATTTTAGCAGTCGTTGGTTTGCAGATGCAAATAAAATTTCTACTATACAGGTATTGGATATTGCACCGGTAGATTTGAACTGTTTGCTTTATAGGATGGAAAAGACATTGGAAAAATCTTACCGCATTGTTAAGAATGAAAATTTGAGAAAAAAGTATTCTTCGATTGCTTATAAAAGAGAATCTTCTTGTAGAAGATATTTTAAAAGTACTGCGCTTGGCTTTTTCTCTGACTATAATTTTGTTGAAAATAAAACAACCGATATAGCTGCAGCATCATCACTGTACATTTTAAAAACCATACAAGAACCTAATCCTGAGGGTATAAATAGTTGGGGATCTTCTGCCAAAAAATTTATTGAAAAATATTTACTTAAAGATGGTGGTATCGTTTCTACCCCAAACAATACGGGCCAGCAATGGGATTCCCCCAATGGCTGGGCACCACAACAATGGATGGCAATAGAAGGTTTAGAAAGATGCAATCAAAAAGCATTGGCAAAAGATATAGCCATGCGTTGGATAAAACTGAACAATGATGTGTATTTACGTACCAACAAATTAATGGAGAAATACAATGTGGTAGATTTAAAATTAGAAGCTGGCGGAGGAGAATACCCTAGCCAAGATGGCTTTGGCTGGACCAATGGAGTACTACTTGCACTTATTAAAAAATACGACAAAGAAAATAGCTATCTACCTAGGCTCTAAAATCAAAAATTGATAGGGATTTATTTGTACATATTGATGGTCGTATTGTACATTGTAAATAATTTGACGCCAATGATCGTATAATTTTACAGGCACCATGCCATTTTGTTTGAAAGTGTACCAACTAATATTGGCTACTTCATTACTAAAATTAAAAATGCAATAAACACGCTTATCATCCCAAGCCCTCAAAAAGCCTGCAACATGTTTGTTTCCTGTGTGTAACCATGTTAAATTCTTTTTATCTTTAATTACAGGTAGTGAATTTCTTATTGATATCAATTTTTTCGTGTTGGAAAATACATTGTATTCTACTGTTCCTATTTCGTTTCGCCTTTCATTTTTTTTCCAATCTATCATTGGTCTGTGCATCCAACGGTTGTCATAATTTTTATCTGCATCTTGTAAATAGGAATAATCATTTGTATATCCTATTTCATCTCCGTAAAACAACATCGGAACACCTCCTATAAAAAAACTCATAGCTTGCATTATCGTTGTCCTGGCAATAGCCGTTTTTAAGGCGTTTTGATCATTCGTTTCCAGCGCTTTTTCAAG
>JANNGD010000124.1:0-23203 GCA_031380515.1 Ferruginibacter sp.
GAAAAGTATGGAGATATGGCCAAAGCCCTTGCCGTATTCAGTTTTACATGGAATGGCATGCCCATGATATACAGTGGGCAAGAACTACCCAACCGAAAGCGGCTAGCATTTTTTGATAAAGATACCATTGAGTGGAATGGCAAATATGAGCTGCACGATTTTTATAAAACTTTGCTCACGCTTAAAAAAAATAATCCTGCCTTGCTTGCGGGGGATGCGGCAGTTGTTACGCACATATTAGATACCAATGCAAACCAGCAGGTATTGGCTTTTGTTCGAAAAAATGGAAATAGCGAAGTATTGGTATTTGTAAACTTTAGTAACCAAAAAATTAATGTAGATATTAATGACGAAACACTTTTTGGTGATTTTATAAATGTTTTTAGTAAGGAGGAAAAAGATTTTGGTAGTAATAAGAATATTGAATTGGAAGGGTGGGGGTATGAGGTTTTTGAATAAATGGAATGAAAATATAGTAACTTTTTCGATTTTACGATTTAATTGACTATTTTAGAACATTGTTCATAAAATCTTTAATAGCATTATCATGTATAAACTTGCTCAAATTAGAAATTATTTATTATTTCCTATTATTTTATATCTAACATTATTTCTTTTTTACGGTTGTACAAAAATAGATACCCATATTGGCGATAATGTAAATAGCAATGATATAAGTTTCATAACAAATAAATTTTTTGAAACCTCAGTCAATGTAAGTCCAATAACCCTTACCATTATAAACGAAATAAAAAAGAGAAATACAAAAAATGAATTTGTAACAGCTTTCGCAAAAAATAATGGTTATCCAGTTTGGGATAAAGCAATTATTAAAACAAGAAGAAGAGAAAGCAACACTACTAGTTTTGCAAATAGTGTAGCTACCAATGATAGTTTTGCCCTCATTCCTTTTGTTTTAGCAGATTCTAATTTTGTAAATGGCTATATATTTGCTAATATTAGCGATAGCATAAACTTGAGTTATAGCCTTGCAAAAGATTATAAAGCATACCCTTTTACATTAAATCCAACTATAGAAAATGCCAATAAATTTGCCTTACGAATATTATTGCTAAACAAAAGTGTTTTTGGAAATACGGAATTTCAAATTTTAGACAAAAGATTATTCTCAACCGATACAATACATAATAAAACTTCCAAAATAATTTTAAGGGATCAGGGGCAGCAAACCAATGTTCAAGAATTTGAAGTCTGTGTACCCATTACAATTTTAGGTTGGTATTGTGGCACGCCAGATAACCCAGCTTGTAAACCTAGATGCGATTATTGCGGAAACCAATGCCACGTAACAATGCAGGATGCTACAGAATGTACAGATTTATACCCCACAGGCGGTGGGGGAGGTGGGCCTACAGGTGGAGGTGGAACTCCTACGGGAGGTAGTGGCGGCGGCGGTACAACTGGCATACCTTATAACCCACCCCCGTGTAATCCCAATCCAATCAACCCTAGTATAGTAGGAAGTAATGTTGTACCAGGCGGACCTTTACCACCTTGTCCACCGCCAAGTGGTGGACCAGGGTGGGTGCCAATAGCGCAACAATTATTACTAGATTTACAATGGATGAATGACCGAATTAAAGATAGCACAAATAATATTTGTGTAGCTGGAGTATTAAATACATTTAAACAATTAGATACTACTTTGCCAAGTTTGATAAGGAGCTTTTTTGATACATCTGACATTGGTTTTTATAGTGTTATCAAAACGGGATATTTTGGACAACTACAAGGTGGAAATACTGATGCAAATACTATAAATGATACTTTTCAAATTAAAATAAATAGTTACTTTGAATTGGCTACAGATTTATCAATTGCTACAACTATAATTCATGAATATTTTCATTGCCAATTATATTATTGGTTTAGGCATGCTATGTTACTAAATGATACAGCTCTTCAAAATAAATTAGCTAGGGAATATGGATATCTTTTTACAAAAGAAATATCAGATTTAGACCCTCCCTTAAGTGCTATTGTAAACGGTTTAGGTCCATTGCAACATCAGGATATAGCTGTGAAATACAACACAATGATTGCTAATGCTATCTATGCATTTGCTCAAAAAAGAGGAATTTATGTATCTATGAGTTTTTGTAAGGACTTAGCCTGGACAGGAACTTCAGATAGTAGGGCATACAATTCACTTTCAACTACTCAAAAAAATCGAATTGAAAAAATTGTTAAGGCCGAAAAAGACCCAACTGGTGTTACTATTAATCCTAATCAAGAACCGTACCGTGGAACCCCATGCTTTTAAATTTTGAACAATGAAATATTATTTTATAGTTTGTATAATATTAGTAAGTAAATATTGTTTTGCACAGCCTCAAAATAAAATAATCCAAGAAGGAATTTACACTGGTCCAAGTAATTTTTTAAATGGTTATTATGATGGGTATTATATTTTTAAAAAGGATGCAACTTTTATATATATAGAAAGGTTGGGAAGTGATACTAATTTTATTGCTAAAATAGGTAAAGGTAATTGGTATTTTAAGCACAACGTATTAATGTTGCGTTATAAAAATATGGTAGATAATAGGCTGCAGAAAGAAAAAATTAAATATGAATTAGCAACAAATGAACCTTTTGATAGTAATTATTTTCACATAAAGATTATGGATGAATTTTCTAAACCGCTTGATTGGGCTTCCATTCGTTTTTTGGGCACCAACAAAGGTATGAGTACGGATTCTTTTGGTTTATGTGATAGAGTTTTTAGTTTAAATAACAAAATAGCGTTTATAGAAATATCGAGGGTTGGTTATGAAATAATAAAAATTCCCATAAATCCCAATTTTAATGTACATAATTTGCAGGTAAACTTAAGTCCATTTACAGAAAAAAAACTTACACTGGTCACTGGTGATGAAGGGAAGGAATATGCCTACTTAAAAATCAAAGACAAAAGATATATTTTTGAGAATGGACTTACGCTAAAAAGATTTGTAGGTGATAAAAATGAAATTATTAATATGGTCAAGGTAAGTATGTTAAAACAATCAAATAACAAGATCTTTCTTTCAGAAATTATGGAAGATTGTTTAGAATAAATTGGAATACATATTTTTCCAGTTATTATCATTTTGATTGCAATGAGTATTACTAACATGATAAGCTAATTATAATGTTTATAGGTCAACATTAAAATTTATAAACTCAAGTGGTTGGTTTCTCAATTTCAAATACAACTTATCCCTCTATCTATAAGATTTAGCAAAGTGTCTTTAGGGATTACAAATAAGAAAGAACGTTCATCTCTCCAATATACATTTCCATCTATCCTTACTCGCTTCTATAGATGCTGAAAAATTGTTTACCGCTCAACCGCACGGGATAGAAGTGGAAAGCCCGGAACAAGAGACGAGGAACGAGGAACGAGTGAGGACCTGCCTTTGCCGGCAGGCAGGCTTGCAGCGAATAGCCCGTACCAATGCTCATTAAAGATTCATATTTGATTGCGCCAACCTCTTTTAAAAATTATTATTAACTTAGCGGTTCTAACAATCAACTAATAAACCAATCTACTGACCTATGTACAATTTATTGAAAGGAAAAAAAGGGATTATTTTTGGAGCATTGGATGAAAAATCTATTGCATGGATAACTGCTATTAAATGTAAAGAAGAAGGTGCCGAAATAGTTCTTAGCAATGCGCCGGTGGCCATGCGTATGGGGGAAATAAATAGACTGGCCGAACAAATAAATGCACCCGTAATTGCTTGCGATGTGAGCAGTGCCGATGATGTGGAAAATCTTATTACCAAAACCATGGAGCATTTTGGCGGAGGCTTCGATTTTATATTACACTCTATAGGTATGAGTATAAATGTGCGTAAGGGTAAGCACTATACAGAAATAGATTATGTACACAATTTAAAAACATTCGAAATAAGCAGCATGAGCTTGCATCGTGTGCTGGCATGTTGTATGAAGCACGATGCACTAAACGAATGGGCAAGTGTGGTTGCGCTTACTTATATAGCAGCACAAAGGGTTTTCCCCGATTACAATGAAATGGCCGATGCAAAAGCATTGCTAGAAAGCGTGGCTCGTAGTTTTGGTTATCACTATGGAGTAAAAAAACATGTAAGGGTAAATACTATTTCGCAATCGCCCACAAAAACTACGGCGGGTAGTGGTGTAAAAGGTTTTGATGGCTTTATAGATTATGCAGAAAAAATGAGCCCACTTGGAAATGCAAGTGCAGCCGATTGTGCAAATTATACGGTAACACTTTTTAGCGACCTCAGCAGAATGGTTACCATGCAAAATTTATTTCATGATGGAGGATTTTCTAATACTGGTGTAACGAGTGCAGTGATAGAGCAGATGGAGAAATAGATTTTAGTATTTCGTATTGAGTAGTGAGTATTTAGATTAGTTTTCACGATATGGAAATTTTTTTCAATTCTTTTTAAATTATCAACAAAAAAGCCTTTCGATAACTGAAAGGCTTTTCTATTTAAGTTATTTCAATACTCAATACAAAGTTCTCAATACTTCATAAGGTATCAACAAAAAAAACCTTTCGATTACTGAAAGGCTTTCCATTTAAGTTATCTCAATAATAAGTACTCAATACTTCCTTAGTATTCATCTTCGTTAAAGAAAAAATCTTCCTGACTTGGGTAATCGGGCCATATATCTTCGAGGCCTTCATACAAATCGCCTTCGTCTTCTAATTCTTGAAGATTTTCAATTACTTCTATAGGAGCACCACTACGGATACTGTAATCTATTAATTCATCTTTGGTTGCCGGCCATGGTGCATCTTCTAAATGAGAGGCAAGTTCTAGTGTCCAAAACATCGTACTTAACTGTTTAATTTTGTGCAAATGTAGAGTTTCGTACGAAATTACCAAAAGTCTTTTTTTAACATAGTATTTGAAGGGGTTATAAATTACAAATATTGGCTATAAAGTGCGTATTTACAGTAGTTTTAACGTTAATTTCTATTTTACAATAAACTCGGAATATTTAATTATTTTGTGCAAATGTTAGAAGCAAAGCAAATTGAAAAGTTTTATGGGAAGCTACAGGTTTTGAAAGGAGTAGATATAAACATACAAAAAGGCGAAATAGTTAGTATTGTGGGTTCATCTGGCGCAGGAAAAAGTACCCTGCTCCATATTTTGGGCAGTTTGGATGTAGCAGATAAGGGGCAGGTTTTCTTAAAAGGGCAGCGTATAGATAAGCTGAGAGATAATGAGCTAGCCAAATTTAGGAACAATAACATTGGTTTTATTTTTCAATTTCATCATTTACTACCAGAATTTACTGCATTGGAAAATGTGTGTATACCAGGATGGATAGCAGGCAAAAAGAAAAAAGATATAGAAAAAAAAGCAACTGAATTGTTACAAACACTTGGACTCGGAGAAAGACTGCAAAATAAACCACATGAACTTTCGGGTGGTGAGCAACAAAGAGTAGCAGTAGCAAGGGCACTCATAAATGATCCTGCAATTGTAATGGCAGATGAGCCCACGGGTAATTTGGATAGTGCAAATGGTAGAGAATTACATAAACTATTTATCGAATTGAGAGATAAATTTCAACAAACTTTTTTGATTGTAACCCACAATGAAGAGCTAGCCGGAATGAGCGATCGGATTGTGCATATGAAGGATGGATTGATTGTGGAGGGGGAAAGAAAAGTTTAAAAAATTCAAGAGGTTCAAAAAGTTTAAATCCCAAAGTGTATGAAAAAGTTCAATTTCTCGAACCTTTAGAACCTCTTTAACCTTTTGAGCCTTTTGAACCTCTTCAGCCTCTTCAACCTCTTAAACCTTCACCGTACTCATCCCTCCATCTACATGCATGATTTGCCCTGTAATCCAACTTGCTTTTTCGGACAATAAAAACGAAGCCATATTGGCTATATCAGCTGCAGTTCCTATTTTCTTTAATGGGTGACGAAGCGCATTGGCAGCCTTCTTTTCTTCGGTATTTAATAATTGTGCTGCAAGCGGTGTATCTGTTAGTGATGGCGCAATACAATTTACCCTTATACTTGGAGCCCACTCCGCAGATAGTGCTTTTGTTAATCCTTCTATAGCACCTTTAGATGCGGAAACTTGCGTGTGAAATGGCAACCCTACTTGTACTGCAACTGTAGAGAAAACCACCACAGATGCGAATGTACTTTTTTTAAGGGCTGGTTGTGTTGCTTGTAAAACTTTTACCAATCCTCCAACTTGTAAATTAAAATCGTTTGTAAAATCTTCGGGCTTTATTCTGGCAAATGGTTTTAGGTTGATGCTACCGGGGCAATAAACAACACCGTCTAATACTTCTGGCAAAAAAGAAAAATCTATTACTACATCCAATACATTCATGGAATGATAAGATATGTTCGTATTTGTATTTTCTATTGGATTACTATTAAAAGTGCCGAATACTTTATTTCCTTCTGCAGCAAGGGTTGTAGCCAATTGTAATCCTATGCCAGATGATGCACCAATGATGAGGTATGTTTTCATGAAAATATATTTTGGGATAATTACGAAAGAATATGGATATCCGTTTTAAAGGAATTATTCACTTACAGTTATTCCACAAATACTTTATACTTCAAAGTATATACTTGCAAAAGCCCCACTTAGAAAAATGTACCTTTCGAAAAGAAGGTTTCAAACACCAAACGCCAAACAACAAACACCAAACACAAAACAATTCAACTATTCAACAATTCTCTCAACCTAACCGTTAGCTTCTCTGCACTCGGCAGCATTTCTTTTTCCAATAGTACATTCATAGGTACAGCAGGTAAATTTAATGCACCCATTACATCTACTGCAGCATCTAAATTTTTAAAGCATGCTTTGGAAACCCTTCCTGCTAGCGCTTCTGCAAAAGAATTGTTTTGTTGCTCTTCTGTAAGTATCAAACATTTTCCGTGCTTTTTTACGCTGGCAAAAACCAGTTCTTCATCTAATGGAAATAAAGTTCTTAGGTCTACAATTTCTATTTGCCCCATAAAACTTTTGGCAGCGGCTCTTGCCCAATATACCCCCATGCCATAGGTAATAATACAACAGGTTTCTCCATTATTTATTTTTTCTTCATTGGCATGTAAAACAATATTTCCTTTTCCAAGTGGTATGATATAATCTCTGCTTGGCTCTGTATTTTTAGCTTCTTCTGTGCCAGGCACTTTACTCCAATACAAACCTTTGTGCTCAAGCATTACAACCGGGTTTGGGTCTAAAAAAGCAGCTTTCATCAAGCCTTTCATATCTGCAGCGCAACTAGGATAAACTATTTTAATGCCTTTGATGGTAAGCAGCGTGCTTTCTACACTGCCGCTATGGTAAGGCCCGCCTCCTCCATATGCGCCAACGGGTACACGAATGAGTGTTTGTATTGGAAACTTACCACAAGTTAAATAACAACTCTTAGAAATTTCTGTTACCAATTGGTTTAATCCCGGGTAAATATAATCTGCAAATTGTACTTCTACAATGGGTTTTGCACCCACTGCACTCATACCTACCGTGCTACCAATAATATATGCTTCTTGTATGGCGGTGTTAAAAACACGATGGTCTCCAAATTGCTCTGCTAAAGTGGCTGCTTCTCTAAAAACCCCGCCAAGCCTACGTCCTACGTCTTGTCCATATAAAACTGCTTCCGGATAATCTTCCATTATTTCTCTTATGGCAAACAATGCAGCATCTACCATCAATACTTTTTCTTTATCTGCAGGCGAACGATCCCCTTGTTCTTCAATAATTTTTGTAGGCACAAAAACATGATTGGAAACAGAGGCTGGGTCTGGCTCTGCTGTTGCAACTGCCTTATCAAATGCTGTTTGAATAAAAGAATTTGCATCCCCTTCTATTTGCGTTAATAGATTTTTTTCAATCCCCTTTTCTAATAAATACTGTTGTAATTTCTTATACGGATCATCTGCATTGTGCTTTTCCAAATCTTCTTCTGTTCTATAAAAGTCTTTTCGTACACCACTGGTATGATGCCCTAGCAGCGGCACTTTTGCGTGTACCAAGTATGGACATTGGTTTGCACGTACATCATTTATCACCTGCTGCATAGCAGCATAACTCTCTATAAAATTTGAGCCATCAATACTTATTCTTTTAATGCCTTTAAAGCCTTCAATAAATTCGTATGCATTACAGGTACGAGCTTCTGCTGCGGTTACACTAATGCCCCAATCATTGTCTTGTACCAAAAAGATGATGGGTAATTGCTGTAATGCAGCAAATTGAAAAGCCTCACTTACTTCGCCTTCTGTTACAGAGGCATCGCCTAGAGAGCAAATAACAACAGGTTTTTCTCCGTTGCTACCAATTTTGTATAACGGTGATTGTATGCTTTGTAAATATTTTAGACCCTGCGCCACACCTGTTGTGGGTATTGCTTGCATACCCGTAGCACTGCTTTGGTGTATGATGGTTGGTTTATCAGATCCTCTGTAGTTTGGGTGGTTGTAATAGGAACGCCCTCCCGTAAAAATATCTTCACCCTTTGCTAGTAATTGCAGCATCATGGTAAAGGGAGTAAAACCCATGCCAAGCATCATGCTTTCATCTCTGTAATAGGGACTCACATAATCGCAGGGTAGCAAATGATAAGCTGTGGCCAATTGTATGGCTTCGTGTCCTCTGCTCGTACTGTGTACATATTTGCAAATGCTGCGATTGGCTTCATAAATAGCTGCCATAGCTTTTGCTTGGCAAATATGGGTATAAGCGTTGAGTAAAATAGTATTATCCAATAGTAAAAAACAATTTTGATTTGCAAATTTAAGTTACAAAAAATGATTAGAGCAAATATCTATTTGCACGTTTTATACTTATTGATTGGTTTTAAGATTGTTTTAATTCATTTAAAATTTCAGTGATACCGTCTGCAAGTAGGGTGGTCTTAAAATCTGGAAATCGATTGTTGAATTTTGTACAATCGAAAATATAATCTTGTTCCCATTGGTATAACAATTCTTTTAATTCTTTGAGCATAGGAATAAACAAGGCAAGTATACTAATCATACCTTTTTTTAATACACTGTATTTATATTGCGTTCCATTTATTGATGAACATAGCCCAATAAATTGTTTTGTAGTCAATCGATTGGTATCACATGGTAAATGCCATGTTTGGTTATAGGCATCATTCGTATTTCCTAAGAGGGCAGTTGCACGGCCAGCATCTGGTGTGTATACTAAAGTTCGTAATGTATTTTCACTTATTAATACTTGTAATTTTTTATGCTTTTTTATGTTATCAAAAATAGTAGCTTTTGTACCACTCAATGTGTTTCTTGGCCCGTAAAACTCAGGGGCTCTACAAATCATTGCAGTAAGTGTTTTATTTTTTATTTCCTCTAATAGCATGTCGGCTATTTTTGCCCTTGCCAATCCTTTCTTACTTATTGCATTAAACGGTGTAGATTCAGTCATTATGCCATGTACTTGTCCATACATATACAAGTTATCAAAAAATACCAATTTTGCTTGGTGCTTTTTACATGCATCTATTACATTGCGCATTACAATTGGCCATTGCTCTTGCCATATTTTCGAATTATAAGGCAAGCCTGCAGTAAGATAAACGATTTCACTTCCCTTTACTGCATCTTCTGTTTGAGCAGCATTTAATAAGTCTGCCACTACTAGTTCATCAGTTTCATTTACTTTTTTTGGGGTTCTACTTACCAATCTTATTTGTGTAGTAAATGATTTGTGTAATTCTTTTGCAAGCTCAGTTGCAATTATGCCATTTGCGCCTAGTATAGTTTGCATGAAATTTATTTAAGTTGAATTTGTATATGTATTGCAATTTGGAAAAACAAATATTATCCATATAACTCCACTTCCGAAAACATTTACCAACACCCAAACCTTTAATAATAAAATACCCCGCATCTTAGGCGGGGTACTTTTTTATTTCATCGTAAAGCTTTCCAAAAACTTTGTTGTAAAATTTCCACTTTTAAAATCTTCATTTTGCATAAGCTGTAAATGAAAAGGGATGGTGGTTTTTACACCTTCTATCACATATTCACTAAGCGCCCTGTACATAGTATTGATGGCTTCTTCTCTTGTTTGCGCTACTGTTATAAGTTTTGCAATCATGCTGTCGTAGAATGGTGGTATTACATAGCCTGCATATACATGGCTATCTACCCGCACACCATGCCCACCAGGCTGGTGCAGCACCGTAATTTTTCCTGGCGATGGTCTAAAATCATTGTATGGGTCTTCTGCATTTATCCTACATTCTATTGCATGCATTTGTGGATAATGGTTGATACCACTTACCTTCTCACCTGCGGCAATTTTTATCTGTTCTTTTATAAGATCGTAATTTATTACTTCTTCTGTTACACAATGCTCCACTTGTATTCTTGTATTCATTTCCATAAAGAAGAAGTTGCGGTGCTTATCTACCAAAAACTCTATGGTGCCTACACTTTCATAATTAATGGCCTTAGCGGCTTTTATGGCTGCATTACCCATCCGCTCACGCAATTCATCTGTCATAAAAGGAGAAGGAGACTCTTCTACCAGTTTTTGGTGGCGACGTTGAATAGAGCAATCCCTTTCGCTCAAATGAGATACATTGCCATACTGGTCACCCGCTACTTGTATTTCTATATGACGTGGCTCTTCTATGTATTTTTCCATATACAAGCCATCGTTTTTAAAAGAAGCGGCAGCCTCTGTTTTCGCATTGTCAAAGTTTTTTTCTATTTCGCTTTCTTCCCATACCAAGCGCATACCTTTACCACCACCACCTGCGGTTGCTTTCATTATTATGGGGTAGCCTATTTCTCTGGCAGCTTGTCTTGCATGCTCTGCATCCCTCAATAATCCATCTACACCAGGCACAACAGGTACACCAGCTTTTATCATAGTTTCTTTAGCGGTAACCTTATCGCCCATGGCATTAATCATATCTGGTGTTGGCCCAATAAATTTTATACCATGGTCTCCACAAATTTTTGCAAACTTGCTATTTTCTGCCAAAAAACCATATCCAGGATGTATGGCATCTGCATTGGTTATTTCTGCAGCCGCCATAATATGTGCCATATTCAAATAGCTATCTGTGCTAGCAGGTTTTCCTATACAAACCGCTTCGTCTGCAAATTTTACGTGTAGGCTATCTTTATCTGCTGTAGAATAAACAGCTACTGTTTTAATACCCATTTCCCTACAGGTACGTATAATGCGGAGTGCAATTTCTCCCCGGTTTGCAATCAATATTTTTTTAAACATCAGTAAAAAATGGGCAAATATGCAAATTTGAAAATATGCAAATAGAGACGCAAGTAAATTGCATAAAAGCCACTGTTTTAATTTTTAAAAGATAAAAAAACTAATTAGATAACTAAACGGTGTTTTTCGCTTAGCAGTAGAAATTATACTCCCTAAAATCCTATTTAGTTCTTCAAGTTTATCTAACAAGCCAAATGGTGTTGGATAGTTCTCTGCTTTTTCACAAAGGATTAACCAATATTGTGTTTCGCCAGCTTCCTTAGCAGAAATCTTAATTTTATGAATAAAGTCTGCTTTGCTTTCTGGATTTTGTGCTTCCATAGCATTTGCACCTATTGAAGTTGCAGATCGTAAAAGTTGTTTTGCTAATATGTATTTTTTTTGTTCATTTAATATTTCACAATAACTAATAATTTCTAATGAAAAAGCTATAGATAGTTTTAATAACGGATTATTTTCTATTAGTTCAGCCCTCATAAAAATTTTTTTTAATTTAGGTCTATTGTTTATTTAAATATTTATGGACTTACCAATTTGCACAATTTGCACATTTGCCCATTTGCAAATTTGCACATTTGCACATTATCAAGCTGGATCCACCAAAAACAACGGCTGGTCGTACTCAACCGGGCTAGCATCTTCTACTAATACTTTCACAATCTTTCCTTTTATTTCACTTTCTATTTCATTGAATAGTTTCATAGCCTCAATAATACATACCACTTTGCCAGGTGTTACTTCATCTCCAATATTTGCAAGTACTGGTTTGCCAGGGCCAGCTTGGCGATAAAAAGTACCAATCATTGGGCTTTTTATGGTTATAAAATTATCTGCTTTAGGTGTAGCTGCTTCTACTGCTGGCGCAGCTGCAACAGCTATTGGAGCAACTACAGGGCTAGGCGCAGGGGCACTATATGCTGCAGGGGCTCCTTGGGTATATATCTTTTGTGAGGGGTCCTTCTTTTGTTTGATGGTAATTTTTGTACCATCTTCTTCTATGGTAATTTCTCCAATAGAGGTTTTATTGATAAGTTTTACCAGCTCTTGTATTTGCTTTATATCCATAGTAATTTTTTAAATGATGATTTAAAATTTTTAGGGAACGCTAAGGTAGGAAATGATTACTCATTTGCGCAACTATTATTTTTACAAAAATGGCTAAAAGCGGCTTTTTTCGATTAAAATCGATCAAAAACGTCCGAATTATGAGAAAAAATGGCCTATTTTATCCAAAATAAAAATGGATAACTACGCTAGTAATTATCCATTTTAATCATATTATCTAATAATTATTATCCTTTAACTCTTTCTACATACTCGCCTGTTTTGGCCAGAATTCTAATCAATTCTCCTTCATTAACAAATAACGGAACGTTTACAGTTGCACCTGTTTCTACTGTACAAGGTTTCAACGTTTTTGTAGCGGTATCACCCCTCATGCCTGGTTCGCTGTAGGTAACCATCAATACAATTTTGTCTGGCAACTCTACAGACATTGGCACATCCGTTTCTCCATTAATAGATACAGATACTTCTTGCCCATCTTTTAAAAACTTAGGAGCGTCAATCATTGTTTCTGCAACCGTTATTTGCTCAAATGTTTCTACATCCATAAAGCTATAACCCGTATCGTCTTTATATAAATAGGTATAGGGTCTTTTTTCTACCCTTACTGGCGTAATGGTTTCGCCCGAGTTCCAAGTTTGCTCAATCGTACGGTTATTATCTACCCCTTTCAATTTTGCCCAAACTTTTGCAGCAGCACGTGCTGTTTTATTTTGTCCAAATTCTATAACGGTATATAAACTACCATCTACTTTAATAATAAGACCCGAGCGTATATCTGCTGTAGTTGCCATCGTTGTAATATTTAATTGGCTGCAAAAGTAGCGGAAAATTGTTATAACTGTACTTTAGGATTTGATAATTTGGGGCTTTCAGCTAAATTTCAATTCCCATCACAAGTTCGGTCCTCCTACTCTAGGGCGTGACTCTTAAGTACCAATGCAATAGCTTTTTCGTCCAATAGCGAATGCAAGTACAATGGCACATCGCTCGTACTGCCAGCCGGCATGGGTAGGTCCGACGCAAGTGTTCCGTACATTTTTGTTGGGGCCACCAAACATTTTATCTTTTTTCAATATTTATTATGTAGAAGATAATGCTGCTATAAGGGCTTTAAAAACCCAATTAAATAAGTATAATTTGAAAGTAGAAAAATCCATCTTAAAAAAATCCTCCATTTTCCCGAACTTTACAGAAAAATAATTTAATGAGTACTGTTGTAGAAAGTAAATCAATATTCCTCGAACATCTTGAAGCCTTTAAAAATATTGTGGGTGAAAAATATATTTTCACCGATGAAGAAACGCTGGACATATGCGCAAAAGACGAAACAGAGAACCTGTACTTTTTGCCAGATATAGTTATAAAACCTCGTACTGCAGAGGAGATAAGTGCCATAATGAGAATATGCAATGAGCATAAAATTCCAGTTACGCCTCGTGGTGCAGGTACAGGCCTTAGCGGAGGTGCGCTCCCGCATGTAGGAGGTGTAGTTATTTCTTTTCAAAGAATGAACAGCATATTAGAAATAGATGAAGCCAATTTGCAGGTAACTACCGAGCCAGGCGTAATAACACAAGTGCTACAAAACGCTGTAAAAGAAAAAGGATTGTTTTACCCACCAGATCCAAGCAGCTATGGTAGTTGCTTTATTGGCGGCAATGTTGCCGAAAACAGTGGCGGACCCAAAGCTGTAAAATATGGTGTTGTAAAAGATTATGTACTCAATTTGCAAGTAGTGTTGCCCACGGGAGAAATTATTTGGACGGGGGCAAATGTTTTAAAAAACTCCACTGGTTATAATCTTACGCAACTTATGGTGGGTAGCGAAGGAACATTGGGATTGGTTACAAAAATTGTTTTAAAATTAATTCCACACCCCAAACACGATTTATTGATGCTTGTACCATTTAATGATTTGGAAAAAGCGGGTGCAGCAGTAAGTGCCATATTTAGAGCAGGGTTTACACCCAGTGCATTGGAATTGATGGAAGCCAATGCATTAAAAATAGTAAGTAAGTTTGTAGATAGTAGTTCCATAGCCATAGGGGATGATGTAGCAGCACATATTATTATAGAAGTAGATGGGAATGATACAGAGGTATTGATGAAAGAAATAGAAGCCATAGCAGAAGTGTTGGCCGAATATGATTGTGGTGAAATTTATTTTGCAGATGATGCACAACAAAAAGCCGAATTATGGAAGCTTAGGCGCAGAGTAGCTGAGGCGGTAAAGATAGATGGCTACACGGTTGAAGAAGATACGGTGGTACCAAGAGCCACATTGCCAACTTTGATAAAAGGAATAAAAGCATTGAGCATTGAGTATGATTTTGAAGTAGTGTCGTATGGGCATGCAGGAGATGGTAATTTGCATGTGCGTATAAAAAAAGAGGGCTGTGTGTATAGTCTAAATAATGAAAAAATAATACCGGCGCTAAAAGCGTTGTTTATTTTAATAAAATCTTTGGGCGGCACCATTAGTGGAGAGCATGGTATAGGTTTGATACAAAAAGAATATATTCCTATAATGTTCGATGAAATAACTTTAAACATTATGAGGGGTATTAAAAAAGTATTTGACCCCAATAATATATTGAATACAGGTAAAATATTTGATATTAAATAAAACATTTGATGATGAAGAAAATATGGATGCTGGTGCTTTGTACAGGTTTGTTTGTTTATAGCTCTTATGCACAAGATGAAGAAGATGAAACAGAAAGCAAATCTTTTTTCAAGAAAGAAAATTTATTTGCTGGTGGTAGTGTAAATACTTTTTTTGGGCAAGGCACATTCTCATTGGGGCTTGGCCCATTTATTGGATATAGTATTAATAAGTATGTAGATGTAGCTGCTTCGCTTAACTATAATTATATTTCTCAAAGAGATCAGTTTTCTACTTATAAAGTGCGTCAGTCTATTATTGGGCCAGGCGCTTTTGTAAGACTATACCCTGTTAAATTTTTATTTGCTCAAGCACAATACGAATACAATTTTATAAAGTTTAAAGAGATTTATGGTGGTGGTTTCCCCAACGTAATTACAAAATACCAGGTACAAAGTTTTTTGGTAGGTGCTGGTATAGCTAGCGATAGAGAGGATGTAGGAGATATGTTTTTTTCTATTTCAGTTTTATTTGATGTAGCAGGTAATATCAACTCTCCTTATACAGATGCACTCAATAGGCCTGATGCCATTTTTCGTACAAGTGTAAACATACCATTATTTCAAGGTAAGCAAGGTCGTGGTAATGGAAGGAATAGAGATGGTAGAAGAAGCAGAAATAATAGAAGAAGCAGCGATTATTAAAGATAGGGCCTGATTTCTGATGGCTCTTTCAACACATTTATTTGCTCAAGGGGATGTGTGTATAAAAAATCTTCTTCATGCATTTTAGAAATATGTGCTATAAGGTGATCATAAAATCCATCTGAATTTAGAAAAAATATTTTTTTGTTGTGTATTTTTAATTGGTTCCATGTAAGCATTTCAAAAAGTTCATCCAAAGTGCCATATCCTCCTGGAAGTATGATGGCCGCATCACTTTTTTCGAAAATCATTTTTTTTCGGGTATGCATATCCGCTACAACGTGCGTTTCTGTTAATTCTATATGCATATGTTCTTGGTCTCTCAAAAGGGTAGGAATTACCCCCAACACATTTCCCCCATTTTTCAAACTGGCATTTGCTACTGCACCCATTAATCCTCTGTTGCCTGCGCCATAAATAATACTGATATTTTTATTAGCAAGTATTTCTCCTAATTCTCTTGTATGTGTTTCAAATATCGGATTATTGCCAGATTTACTACCGCAAAAAACGGCTATTGATTTTATTTGCATTCAATAAAAATATAAAAAAATGCTAAGATTGATCTAATATTATTTTTACATTGCTTTTTTAGTAATTGGTTTAAAAAATCTAATCGATGTTTACCACAGCCAGTACTTGGTTTTCTTTTATTTTACCCAATTGCAACGTTTTTATTTTTTTGCTTACAACGCCATTTTTTGTGGTGTAAATTTCTACCATTACTGTGGCAGGGCCATCTTCAGTAAGTGTACTTTCGCCAAAATAATTTGTTTTTATTAAATATTTTCCTTTGATGGCATTGCGTATCAAGTATTGCTCGGGGCCATAACCTTGTGTAAAGTCTTTTGAAAATCTGGCCCCTGCTTCAGAACTTGTATGGCCATAATAACATTCTTCCTTATTTGGTTCAATTATATGCAAATCTATATCTACATCCATTTGATTCCAATTCAAAATAATTCTTACGTCTACTGGCATTTTCTTTAAAAATTTCTTACCTAGTTTTCCCGTTTTTATAGTAGGATGTTCCATTTTTATTCTATTCATGTCCATCAAAATAATATCTTCTACGCCTTCGTATTGCCCGCCCATATTGCCAAAATAATTCACTTCCAGTCCCTTTATTAGTTCATCAAAAGCTGCTTGGTATTGTTTATTGTTTTCCAGCGTCAATGCCAAATCCCTGTGGCTTTGGGGCTCGTGCTCTCGCCATTTTACAATTTGCTTGGCAGTAAAGAGTGCATCTTCGTAGGCTTGCCACTGGCGCAATGTGTAGGTAAGCGTCTTATACAATTGGTGGTTTTCTAAACCCAAATCTGCAATATTGCTTAGTACCAACAATGCTTTTCCTTTGTTGCCATTATCGTAAAAATAATTGGCTACATCGTAATAAAAATTGGGGTTGTTTATTTGTGTTTCCCTAAGCTCTAAGTAAACTGCGTATTTCTTTTCTTCCTTTGCCGCTTTTATGGCTTTCAAATAAATTCTATCGGGGTTCCAGGTGGTAGTTTTTACAACAACAGCAGGAGAATCAGCTAATGGTGCATTTTTAGTTGTGATAATAATTGCACCATTGGCTGCTCTAGTGCCATACAAAGTTGTTGCAGATGCATCTTTTAAAACATTTGTAGATACAATATCATCTTGTTTTATTTGGCTTATGTCACCAGTAAATTCTTCACCGTCCACAATCACTAGTGGTTTGTTTGGAGAAGCAATACTTCCCATTCCTCTTACAATTACGTTAGCAGAGGCTCCTGCATTTCCAGAAGAAATTTGTACCCCAGCAACTTTCCCTTGTAAAGCTGTTCCTACATTTGTTGATGTTGAATCATAATTGGTAGTTGAATAGCCATAACTCGTGCTTTGCCTTACCGTCCCTTGTGTTGTAACAACTACTTCTTCTAATTTTTTATCTTGTGTAACTACGGGTGCGGTAAAATTTAATTGGTAGGTATTATTAGCAATTATAAAGTTACTTTCTACACTTCTGTTTATACGCCCTTTCTTTTTACTAGTTAATGGTAAAACCCTTGGCGCTGCATATTGAATATCTTTTTTCCACCATGCAAATAAATCAGTAAAATAGTCGTCTACATTGCTCCAATTGTTTTTTTGCTCGGCCAACAGATTTTTCCGTTGCTCTTTTAAAATTTTATCGTACTCTTCACGCAGCTCTGCTGGTGGTACAATTTCGTACGCTATATAATCGCTTATATTTTCTAAAACAATAAGAGAGGTATTTTGTGTTACAATACCATATCGTTTCCCCATTGCTTCTATTTCGTCAGCATTCAGTGCGTATTGCAATTCCAAATTGGCTATTTTTTTCTGTGCCCACAATTTTTCAATATTCACTTCATTGGTACCTTTTTTTTCTGCATCTACAAATATTATTTTTTCTAGAATTTCATTTTCGCCATAGCCAAATAACAAAACAATTTCGTTGGTACTTTTCAATGAAATACCAGAAACGCTGAAATTTCCAGACACTGGTGTGCCTTTCATAGGGTACATTTCTACAACCAAGTTATTTTCTTTTATACCCAAAAAACGAAGGCTTTGGTTAAGTAATTTATCCAATGCTTGTGCACTGTCTAATTGGTTTAGGTTAATAAAATTGGCGCCTGATTGTTGCGAGAAAAAATTAAGAAATGCATAGTCGGAAGATACCGATGAACTAATAGTATAAACAGGCTTTTTAGAAACGGGCAAGCTGTTACTACTCAAAGACGAAAGTCCGTCAGTAAAAAATAAATATTCATCATGGGCATTAAAATTTATTTGCGAATATCTTGTGCCCCCATCAAAAATTGTATTTTCTAGCCTTGTTTTAAGTGCTGACCAATCGCCATTAGAAATTACAAAATTTTCATCTTTGCTAAAGCTGTAATTCAATAAATACAGTGTAACAGTGGTATTTTTTATTTTATGAAAATAAGCATCCAGTAAAGCGAGTTCTTTTTTTACCTCTTTGGTTTTACAGCTCAACGAATTGTCCCATATCAAGCCAATGCTAGCAGGCGTTTTCTTTTGTATTTTTTTATTTTCAATAACAGTATTGGCATAAAAATAATATTGGTCATCTACTTGTTGTACTACTATACTAGGTACATTTTCTTTTATCGGAATTTTTATTATCCATTTTTCAGCGGGTTGGTAATTTGCTTTGGAAAATAGTGCTTGGTTGGTTGCTGTCCAACTTATGGCATCCTTCGTATTGCTTTCATTTGTAAACACTGGGGTAGCGGTGGTACCCAATACAGAAATAGTTACTTCAAACTTTTCTATAGTTTTGGGATAATTACTTAAAAACTGGTAGGATAAATTGTTTTTATCAAAAAAAGACAACTCTTGTTCATAACCAATTATTACAATTCTTTCTCCCTTTGGCATAAGCGGATATATGCGAGTTTTAAAATTATTGCCTTCAACTTTTTCCAACAAACCGGGGTCTACCCTGCGATGTTCTACGGCTTCAAATACTTGCTTGCCCTTGCTTTTGTTTACTGGTACAGCTTCTCTTATTTTACCATTTACATCTATAGCATATCTAGACACGGATACGCCTTCAGGTAATGGAAACAATAAGGTGGCTTCCATTTGTTTGTTCCCAGTATTAAAAAAATGCATTTCGGCAGTTGTGTATGCAATATTGCCTACAATTTTTACATGTATTAATAATTTACTCATTTTAACTAGTGCTGAGTCTGTATCGTTTACGGTAAGTTGTGGACTTTGGGCTTTGCTAACTAGGCTGCAAGCAAGCGAGGCTATAAAAAATAGTTTTCTCATAAAAGTTATTTCAGTGACTAAATACAAATTGCATTTTTAATATGATGCTTGAAATACCTCGATTACATAAGCAAGAATTTATTTTTATTTAGTGCTGTGTTTTTATTTTATCATTTTTATCTTATCTTACCTGCTTTAATCTTGATTGTTATTATAGCATGACAATATTAATTTGTATTATGATGCATCGAGCATATTGGCTAAATAGAAATTCTTTGCTGAAAAGATGACCGATAGAAGTGGAAAGCCCGGAGTGAGTAAGAAACGAAAGAGCGCAACGAATGAGGACCTGCCTTTGCCGGCCGGCTTATAACGAACAGCCCCGCAATTCTGCGGGGTAAACTGGGAACAAATGATGAACATTGAACTTATGTACACAACACCAAATAATTTTTATCTCATATATTATATTATTAAATTTCCAAAATGTCTCCATTAATCTTATTTTCTTTTGTAATTGGGTATTTCGTATTACTACTTGCTGTTGCATATTTTACAAGCAGGGGAAGTGACAATGAATCGTTTTTTATAGGCAATCGTAATAGCAATTGGATGCTGGTGGCTTTTGGTATGATTGGTACAAGCCTTAGTGGTGTTACGTTTGTAAGTGTACCAGGAGGCGTGGCTACAGGTAATTTTTATTATTTTCAAATTGTGTTGGGTTATTTCTTAGGCTATTTCGTTATTGCGTTTGTGCTCATACCGTTGTATTATAAAATGAATTTAACTTCTATTTATACTTATTTAGAAAAACGGTTTGGTATAAATGCACACAAAGCGGGGGCATTCTTTTTTATATTGTCTCGTACAGTAGGCGCTACTGCTAGATTGTATTTAGTTATAAGTATTCTTCAATCGTTTATTTTCGAAAAATTGCATATTCCTTTTGCAGTTACAGCTATTGTTATTTTAGCACTGATTTTGTTATACACTTTTGAAGGAGGAGTAAAAACGATTATTTATACAGATACATTGCAAACCTCCGGTATGCTCTTAGGTTTAGTTGTTTGTATTATTGTAATTACAAAAGCAATGGGTACCGATTTTAGTGGAATACTTTCTCAAATGACAGACAAGGGCTACACTAAAATTTTTAATACAGATTTAAAAGCAGGTTCGTTTTTTCTAAAACAAATTATTGGCGGAATGTTCATTGCCATAGCTATGACTGGGCTGGATCAAGAAATGATGCAAAAAAATATTAGCGTAAAAAATATAAAAGATTCTCAAAAAAATATAATGACATTTTCTGCTGTATTGATGGTGGTTAATTTGTTGTTTTTATTTTTAGGTGGCATTCTTTATTTATATGCAAGTGCCAATAATATTACAACTGCTCCCGATGATTTATTTCCTACGATAGCACTAAGTGATGCCTTTAGTGGAACGATTGGCATTATTTTTATTATTGCATTAATTTCTGCATTATTTCCTAGCGTAGATGGCGCTATTACTTCGCTCACCTCTTGTTTTTGTATAGATATTTTAGGAATACAAAAGACGGAAGGCACAGAAAAAGAAAAGAAAAGAACCAGGCTAAAAGTGCATTTTACTTTTGCCATTGTTTTCTTCCTCATGGTGCTTATTTTTAAAGCCATAAACGATAAATTAATCATAGATTTTATTTTAAAATTTGCTGGCATAACCTACGGCCCATTGCTTGGCTTGTTTTCATTTGGTATCTTAACGAAACGCACTTTAAATGATAAATTGATTTGGACAGTATGTATCATTGCTCCTTTAATGGCGCTTGGTTTAGATGTGCTTAGCAGTCCAGATTGGTACGAGAAGAAATTGCATGTTAGCTTAGGGTTGAAAACTATTTCGGAAAATATTTTTGGTGGTTATAAAATAGGCAACGAATTGATTTTAATAAATGGCATATTTACCTTTGTGGGCTTGTTAATTATTTCAAAAAAATCAAATAAGCTGGTAGCATAAAAATGGACATTGTACATCCAATTGCAGAAAAATATATAGAGCGGTTTTCATCGCCCCATGAAGTACTGTTACAACAAATATTAGCGGAAACCTATGCTACACACCCGCATGCACATATGCTAAGCGGCTCGGTACAAGGAAAGTTTTTGCAAATGATTAGCCATATGCTTAAACCGCTCAAAGTACTGGAAATAGGGACATTCACCGGCTTCAGTGCTTTGTGTTTGGCTGTAGGTTTGCAAAACGGGGGCACACTTCATACAATAGAATTAAGGGAAGAAGATGCAGCTGTTTCTCAAAGAAATTTTGATAAAAGTGAGTATGCGCACAAAATAAAATTACACATAGGAAATGCCAAAGAAATTATTCCTTCGCTACATGAAGCGTGGGATTTCATTTTTATTGATGCAGACAAAACTAGTTATTTTGAATATTACGAATTAACTTTGCCAGCATTAAAAAAGGGTGGCTTTGTTTTGGCAGACAATGTGCTTTTTCATGGGCAAGTATTGGAAGATACTATTAGCGGAAAAAATGCAATTGCCATTCACGCATTTAATGAGCATGTTGCAAACGACCCAAGAACCGAACAAGTAATACTTTCCGTAAGAGACGGATTATCTTTAATAAGAAAAAAATAATTATGAGGAAACTGACAATTACAGCAATTATAATTTTTTTATCTAATGTTATTTTTGCACAAAGAATATCGGTGGAAGAATATATAAGTACTTATAAATATATTGCCATAGAAGAAATGAAGCGATCTGGTATTCCTGCATCCGTAACGCTTGCACAAGGGATTTTAGAAACCGAAAATGGAAACAGCGATTTAGTAAAAAGATCGAATAATCACTTTGGTATTAAATGCAAAAGTACCTGGACAGGGGAAAGTGTAAAACACACCGATGATGCCCCCAATGAGTGCTTTAGAAAGTATGCTAAGCCAGAAGATAGTTACAAAGACCATAGCGATTATTTAAAAACATCTCCCAGATATGCTTCACTTTTTCAACTAGATCCATCAGACTATAAAGGCTGGGCTTATGGTTTAAAAAGAGCAGGGTATGCTACCAATCCGAGGTACCCGCAAATCGTTATCTCTAATATTGAAAAATATAATTTACAGCAATACGATAATGGAATGCCAGGTGTTGAATCACTTGCCACCACAACAGCAAAAGTTATTGCAACGCCTGTTATACAAGTAGCAATGCCTTTAACTTCTTTTGAGGACAATGCGTTGGTAAAAGCCATTAATAATAAAACAAAGTTTAATGGATTAAAAGCAATATTTGCAAGCAAAGGCACTTCATTGCTTGCTATTGCAACTGCGGCTAGTATTGATCTTTCAAAATTATTGGATATAAATGACCTTACAAATGATGGGCTTTTAAAGGAAGACCAAATTATTTATTTAGAAAAGAAAAATAAACAGGGCAACAGAGATTCTTATACAACTTTACGAAAAGAAAATTTGTATGATGTATCTCAAAATAATGGGGTACAACTTAAAACACTCATGAGTTTAAATAATCTTAAGGCAAATGAAATTTTAAAAGCTGGTGTTTCCATAGCACTTCGTTAAAATTATTTTTGTTTTTCAATAATTCATTATGTCAATCATTCAAGTAAAAGATAAAAAATTTACACCTTATCTTACTGTTCAACAAATAAAGGAGCAAGTAAATAGGCTTGCAGAAGAAATAAATACAGATTACGAAGGAAAACGGCCTCTTTTTATAGCAATTCTCAATGGGTCATTTATGTTTGCCTCCGATCTTTTTAAGGAGCTCTCTATAGAATGTGAAATT
>JANNGD010000145.1:0-14523 GCA_031380515.1 Ferruginibacter sp.
CATGGCCGCAAAGATCTTATTTGGGTTTTTAGGATCCATCATCATATCTGCCACCCCACTTGTATCGTTGGTATACAAAACTTTGTTCCAAGTTTCTCCGCCATCGGTAGTTTTAAAAACACCTCTTTCACTGTGCACGCCATAAGGATTGCCAATGGCACCTGCATAAACTATATTCGGGTTTGTAGGGTCAATAATAACACGATGTATGTTTCTTGTTTTTTCCAAGCCCATGCATTTCCAAGTTTTGCCAGCATCAATACTTTTGTAAATGCCTTCCCCAATACTTACGGAGTTACGAGGATTGCCTTCGCCAGTGCCCACCCATACGATGCTTGGGTTGCTTTGGCAAATAGCCAATGAGCCAATATTTTGTATGGGTTGTTCATCAAAAATAGGTGACCAACTATTGCCTGCATTTTCTGTTTTCCATACTCCACCACTGGCAGCACCCAAATAAATTGTATTACGATCATTGTGTAATACATCTATGGTAGTTATTCGTCCACTCATACCACTCGGGCCAATGGCACGGGGTTTTAGGTTTTTAAATTGTTTAGATAGGTCAACCGTTTGAGCAAATGTGTTCGTAAAGTAGGAGAGAGCAAGAATCGTAAAAAATATGCGCATGACAGAATAATTTTATATTGTAATAATTTTTTGTTTAAAGGCTGTAAAAAATAAGCAAAGTATGTTGTAAGTAACTTTAAATTCGTTTATTAAGCGAATTTGTTTTTTTTGCACTTCCTTGTGCTTTTGGTATTCAAATAATATTATTTGTATTCCCCAAACTCCGCCCTCAACACATCCGCAATTTCTCCCAGCGTACAAAAATACTCCACAGCATCTACTACAAAAGGCATCAAGTTATCTGTTCCTTTTGCAGCATTGGCAATACTTTGCAAGCATTGTTTCACTTTTGCATTGTCCCTTCTTTGTTTTAAAACTGCTAATTTATCTACTTGTATTTTTTGTATGCTTTCATCAATTTTAAACACAGGTGTTTTGTACATTTCTGCTGTTACAAATTTATTTACACCTACAGAAACCTTTGCGCCGCTCTCAATATCTTTTTGGTATTGGTATGCACTAGCAGCTATTTCATCCTGCATAAAACCTTGTTCAATAGCTTCTACACTTCCACCCATAGCATCTATTTTTTCTATGAGTTGCCACGCTGCTTTTTCTACTTCATCCGTTAGACTCTCTACAAAATAACTTCCCGCCAAAGGATCTACCGTATCGGGTGCGCCACTTTCAAAGGCTACAATTTGTTGTGTACGCAAAGCTATTTTTGCAGCTTCTTCTGTGGGCAAACTTAAGGCCTCGTCGTAACCATTGGTGTGTAAGCTTTGTGTACCGCCCATTACAGCTGCTAGTGTTTGTATAGTTACCCTACAAATATTATTGAGGGGTTGTTGCGCAGTAAGGGTACTGCCGCCAGTTTGCGTATGAAAACGCAGCATCATGGCTTTATCATCCGTAGTACCTAGGTCTTTCATAATTTTGGCCCACATTCTTCTTGCCGCCCTAAACTTTGCTACTTCTTCAAACAAATTATTGTGTGCATTAAAGAAGAAGGAGAGGCGTTTGCCAAAAACATTTATATCCAAACCCTTTGCCAATGCAGCTTGTACGTACGCTTTGCCGTTGCTCAAAGTAAATGCAATTTCTTGAACAGCCGTGCTTCCTGCCTCCCGTATATGATAGCCGGAAATAGAAATGGTATTCCATTTTGGAACATCTGTACTACACCATTCAAAAATATCGGTGATAATGCGCATAGATGGTTTTGGCGGATAAATATAAGTACCTCTTGCTGCGTATTCTTTTAAAATGTCGTTTTGTATAGTTCCCGAGATCTTTTTTAAATCTGCCCCTTGCTTTTTTGCCAGCGCTACATAAAATGCCAACAAAATAAAGCCTGATGCATTTATCGTCATAGATGTAGATACTTCTTCTAAATTTATGCCTGCAAACAAGCGCTCCATGTCTTCTATGCTATCAATGGCCACGCCTACTTTTCCTACTTCGCCATCTGCCAATTCATGATCGCTATCGTACCCAATTTGTGTGGGTAAATCAAACGCAACACTTAACCCACTTACACCTTGGCTCAATAAATAATGATAGCGTTTGTTACTTTCTTCTGCAGTAGAAAAGCCTGCATACTGCCGCATTGTCCACATTTTTCCCCTGTACATACTGGCTTGCACACCACGTGTAAATGGAAATTCGCCTGGCAAAGAATTATCTGCCTGTACAGAATTATCTGCCGTGTACAATTCCTTTATTTCTATACCTGAATCTGTTGTTATTTTTTCGCTAGCCATAATAAGTCTTCTTATACTATTTGATATCAAGTTTCAAATTTAATGAACTCCATTCGAGTTCCCTCTCCTGTGGAGATGGGTTGTCCACAGGACTCTGCGAGGGGTGAGGCTTCTACTCCGCACTTGCTTTCATTACTTCCTTCGCCTCGTGCTGTATAGCATCCAATACAAAAGTATTTAACTCTGCATTTTGTGCCAAGCTGTATTCCAAAATACGCTTACTCAAATCCAATGAAGTAGCTTGTGGTGGCAACATGGCCGCCAACTGGTTGATAACATAAATATTTTGGTCTTTTAGTTTGGTAATGGCAGCCCAGACTTCTTTGCTTACATATATTTGTTGGCTCACATTGTAATCATATTCTGCTTTTATATTTTGAATAAGCACACCATGCATTACTGCAGCACTTTCTCCTTGTACATCCGAACTGCTTATCATATTTTTTAAGCCTGCTCTTTCTGCAAATACTGCCAATCTTTCATAAGCCAATAATTGTAATTTTTTGTTTTCTGGATTTGCTTTTTTTAAATATTCTCTCAGCATTATCACTTCCCTTATCAAGTAAGCAATTGCAGCAATACAAACAATCAGTAAAATAGAAAAGCCATTTTTAAACAGTACGTCCATGTAAAATTTTTTAGATTGTAAAAATAACCAATGAAATTTTAAATTAGCGATTGATTTTAGATTATAACTTTACTTTTTGTAACAAATCATTTGTATTAATAAATAAAAAATGTTTGGTTACGCATTTAGTCAATTTCCACACATACAAATACAGTTTCACCCAGTTTTTGCTTAAAATTGGATTTCATGACAATGGTAAAATTGCCCGAATGGACATCTAATTCGTAATAATTTCCCATAAATCGTTGTGCTATTATGGTGCCTTCTATGGTATCGCTGCCCTCTGTTGAGTTTATAAATTGCTCTGGTCGAACAAACATATCTTTTGTGCTTGCACCCATTTTAAAATAGGGCAAATCTTCCTTTTTTATTAGGCAATAATTACCTAGCAACCCCGCTGCATAAGCACTTACGGGGTTTTTATACACTGCTTCCGCTGTTCCTTTTTGAATAATTTTGCCCTGTTGTAAAACCAGTATTTCATCTGCCCAAGGCAATACATCTGCTGGCTCATGCGAAGTAATGATGCAAGAAATCTCATATCTATTGCAAACATCATCCACCACTTGTTTTAAAATATTTCTATGTATTAAATCTAGGTTGGAATAAGGTTCATCTAATATCAATAATCTGGGTTTCGAAACCAATAATCTTGCCAATGCAATGCGTTGCTTTTCCCCACCCGAAAGCTCATAAGAATTGCGTTTCATAAGATGGTCTATCCTGCAAATCTTATAGAGTTCACTAGCTTCTTCTTGTATTAGCTCATTGGCATACAAGAGCAATTCTTCCATCCTATAATTGTTGCGGAGCTCAAAGTGTTGCGATAAATAAGCAATCCCTTTTTCACCTGCTACCAATTGCCAGTCTGGCCCCATTACCTTTTTACCATTAAAAAGAATGGTGCCGCTTTTTGGCTGAATTAAGCCTGCAATGGTTTTTAGTAAAGTAGATTTACCAGAACCCGTTTCTCCAATAAGCGCCAATTTTTGTAACTTATTTTGGGTGAAATTGATATTTTCTAAAGCAAAATCACCCAGAAGTTGTTCGGAAAAAAGGGCAGTAACGGAAAGTAATTGCATGTTTGCAAAGCTAATTTATTTCGCAGTAGGAAACAAAGATTGCTGCCAAACGGGGGATTTTTAGTAGCTTGTTTGCAACTATCAATCTCCATACTTTTAATTTTTTATATTTAGTTTTATGAACGAGCATTTTCTCTTGCTAAGAAAATCCTAAACTGTAGCATTTTTATAATAATATCATAATAGATTATAATTGAAAAAATTTTATTCTTTCGGTTAAAATTGGTTAATTTATGGCAGATTATAGTTGGCACTTTACTTTTTTACATTGTTAATTTTGATAAAAAATATACCATGAGCATAATTTGGAAAGGCGTTTTTCCCGCAGTTACTACAAAGTTTACAGCATCCGACACGTTGGATTTTAATCTTTTCGAAAAAAACCTACATGCACAATTAGATGCAGGTGTACATGGCATTATATTGGGCGGTACGTTGGGAGAATCCAGTGTATTAACGATTGCCGAAAAGGAAGCATTGGTAAATTTTACTATCCAAAAAGTGGGAGGCAAAGTACCTGTAATATTAAATATTGCAGAAGGTTCTACCAAAGAAGCTGTGCATCAAGCAATGCTAGCAGATACTTGGGGCGTAGATGGGCTAATGTTACTCCCTCCCATGCGTTACAAAACGGATCATAGAGAAACAGTAACTTATTTTAAGGCTATAGCCAATGCGGTTAATCTTCCAATAATGATTTACAATAATCCGGTAGATTATAAGACAGAAATAACATTGGATATGTTTGATGAGTTACAAGCATGTTCCAATATTCAAGCCATAAAGGAATCTACTAGAGATGTAACCAATGTAACGAGGCTCAGAAATCGTTTTGGGGATCGATTTAAAATTCTGTGTGGTGTAGATACGTTGGCTATGGAAGAACTTTGCCTTGGAGCAGATGGATGGGTAGCAGGATTGGTTTGTGCTTTTCCCAATGAAACTACCGCAATTTATAATTTGGTAAAGGCTGGAAGATTAGAAGAAGCTACAAAAATTTACAGATGGTTTATGCCATTACTCGAACTAGATATACACGCAAAATTGGTGCAGTATATTAAATTGGCAGAAGCACTTGTAGGTATAGGAAGCGAAATTGTAAGAGAACCGAGGCTTACGTTGGTGGGCGAAGAAAGAGAACGAATTGTAAAAATAATAAATGATGGTTTGGCAAATAGACCCATACTAGAAAAATTGGTTTTGGCTTATTAAACGTTTAGTAAATAGTACCTTTTGTTTGGCTACAACGTATGAGTTTAGAAGGTTTAGAAGTTTAGTTTGCCTGCTAAATTGCAAACTTTTGTTGCAAGGGTTGTCAACCTTTTATTGGTAATATCAAAATAAATGTATAGTAGCAAGGTTGACAACCCTATTTGCAAATAGTACCGTTTTGTTTGGCTACTTCGTACGAGTATAGAGGGTTTAGAAGTTTAGTTTGCTTACTAAATTGCAAACTTTTATTAATATTAATTTACTTACAAAAATAACATTCGCTGCATAAGTTTATGCTGGCACAATAATTATTATGAACGATAATACAACCGCTGTAGATATTGATAATGTAATGGAAGAAGCCTCTAAAGCCTTTCATTTATACCGAAAGCTATCATTAAAACAACGAGCCCATTTTATGCGCAGCATTGCGCAAGAAATAGAAGCGTTGGGCGATGAATTGATACAAGTAGCAGGCGAAGAAACGAACCTACCAGAAGCAAGATTAAGAGGAGAGCGAGGCCGAACAATGTTTCAATTAAATGCCTATGCCGATGCTTGCGAAAAAGGCACTTGGCTGCAAGCAAGTATTGATACGGCCATACCAGATAAAACTCCTCCAAAGCCTGACCTTAGAAAAATGTTGGTGCCACTTGGTCCTGTAGTTGTTTTTGGTTCTTCTAATTTCCCTTTTGCTTATTCTACTGCAGGGGGTGATACAGCAAGTGCATTTGCAGCAGGTTGTACGGTAGTTGTAAAAGCGCATCCTGCACACTTGCGTACTGGCAATTTGATGGCAAAAGCAATATTAAAAGCGGCCAATGATTGTGGTATGCCAAAAGGAATTTTTGCAAATATTTTTAGCCCAGGTTTTGAAATAGGAAAAAGTCTTGTGATGCACCCTCGCACCAGTGCGGTTGGTTTTACAGGTTCTTTTACTGGAGGTAAACAATTATTTGATTGGGCAGATGAGCGTATTTCACCTATACCTGTTTTTGCAGAAATGGGAAGCACAAACCCTATTTTTTTATTGCCAGAAAAAATAAATCAATCTGCGGCAGAAATTGCCAAGCAATGTGCAGGCTCTATCACATTGGGCGTGGGCCAGTTTTGCACAAAACCAGGTATTATCATTGGCATAGCAGGGGCGGACCTAGATATTTTTATTAATACACTTGGGGAAGAAATAAAAAAGACAATGCCTGCAACAATGCTTCATGCTGGCATTGTTAAAAACTTTGAAGAGAATAAAGCAATTGCTTTAGGGCAACAAAATGTAAGTACAATAACGTTAGCCGAAGCAAAGGCAAAAGAAGATCAAGGAACGGCCGTTATTGCAAAAACAACTGGCCAAACGTTTTTAAATAATCCGTTGTTACATCAAGAAGTATTTGGGCCTTATTCATTAATAGTGGCTTGTAAGGATAAAGAAGAAATGCTGCATGTAGCTATGTGTTTAGATGGACAATTAACAACTACCATCATGGCTACAGAAAATGATGTACATACTTTTGGTGAATTAGTATCTTTTGTAGAAACAATTTGTGGGAGGCTTATATTAAACAATGTTCCTACCGGTGTAGAAGTTTGCCTGAGCATGCAGCATGGTGGTCCATTTCCGGCCTCTACCGATGCTAGATTTGGTAGTGTAGGGGCAGATGCAATAAAGCGATTTGCACGACCATTGGCCTATCAAAATTGGCCGGATAGCCTATTGCCTCAAGAACTTAAAAATGACAATCCATTGAAGATTTGGAGAACCGTAAATGATGAATTGACCAAATAAAAATGTACAAAATGGATTCGGAGAAAATAGCATCATCTTACACACTAAATAAAAAGTCTGGTACATTTCATTGTATAGATGCCCATACCTGTGGCAATCCTGTTCGTTTGGTAAGGGATGGAGGTCCTGCGCTTATTGGAAATACCATGAGCGAAAAAAGACAACATTTTTTAAAAGAATATGATTGGATACGCACCGGCTTAATGTTTGAACCTCGTGGGCATGATATGATGAGTGGAAGCATATTGTATGCACCCCATGATTCGCAAAATGATGTAGCCGTTTTATTTATAGAAACCAGTGGTTGTTTGCCCATGTGTGGCCATGGAACCATTGGCACCATAACCATTGCTATTGAAGAAGGCCTCATTGTACCAAAAGTACCCGGCCAAGTTCGCATGGAAGCACCTGCTGGTTTGGTTATGATTGAATATAAAACTGAATTAAATAAAGACGATAAATTAAAAGTAAAATCGGTAAAACTTACCAATGTGGCCTCTTTTCTTCATTCTGCAGCATTACCGGTTGAATGTCCTGAGCTGGGAGAAATACTAGTAGACGTTTCTTATGGGGGGAATTTTTATGCTATCGTAGATGTACAGAAAAATTTTAAAGGGCTGGAGCATTATACAGCAGATAAATTAATTGCTTTCTCCAGAGAACTAAGAAAAAATATAAATGCTTTGTATGAGTTTGTACATCCCGAAGATTCAACAATAAATGGATGTTCCCATATCTTGTGGGCAGGAGAAGTACTTGATAAAAATGCTACAGCTAGAAATGCCGTTTTTTATGGAGAGAAAGCAATAGACCGCTCACCATGCGGCACAGGCACCAGTGCAAGAATGGCGCAGTGGTATGCAAAAGGGAAATTGAAAAAGGGCGACGAATTTATTCACGAAAGTATTATTGGTAGCAAGTTTGTTGGACGCATTGAGGAAGAGCTTTTGGTAAATGGTATACCCGCCATCAAACCAAGTATAGAGGGTTGGGCAAGAATTTACGGATACAATACCATTAGCATAGATGGGGAAGATGATCCTTATGCTTATGGGTTTCAAGTAATATGATTTTGAGAGAAAAATAGTTCGTTTACTTATTTAATTAAAAAAATGAGGGTAACCATTATTGGTGGGGGCGTTATAGGTTTGTGTAGCGCCTATTATTTACAAAAAGAAGGATTCGATGTAACGGTGGTAGACCGAAACGATCTTACCGAAGGCTGCTCTTTTGGGAACATGGGCTACATATCGCCATCGCATTTTATTCCATTGGCTTCTCCTGGTATCATAAGCCAAGGAGCTAGATGGATGATGAGTTCCACTTCACCCTTTTACATAAAACCTCGTTTTAATATTGATTTAATAAAATGGGGAATACAATTTTGGAAAAAAGCCAATGCGCAACAAGTGGAAGCCAGTGCACCGCATTTGAACAACCTTTTGCAATTGAGTAAGGCATTAACGATTGATTTAAAAAATGACTTAGCTGCCCCTTTCGACTTTTTGGAAAAAGGCATATGGATGTTGTATAAATCAGAAAAAATAGGTGAACATGAAAAACAGTTAGCAGACCAAGCCAATGCTTATGGGCTAAAAACAATTATCTGCAATGCCCAGCAAGTGCAGGAATATGAAACAGCAGTAGAAGTGAACGTAGCAGGGGGCGTTTTGTATGTAGACGATAGTCATTTAAATCCAAAAGCTTTTATGAAAGCATTGTATATGCATTTACAGAAAGCAGGCGTTATCTTTCAATTAAATACAGCGGTAATAGGTTTCGAAACAAAAGAGGGTAGTGTTTCTAAAGTTATTACCAACAAGGGCAATATTTTATGCGATGAATTGGTAATTGCCAATGGCTCGTGGATGTAAACTATTTCGAAATTGCTTGGCATTGATTTACTGATGCAACCAGGCAAGGGCTATAGTTTTGAATACAAAAACCTTTCTCAAAATTTATTGTATCCTTCCATATTGGTAGATGACAGGGTTGCTACCACACCAATAAATAATTGGCTGCGCATGGGTGGTACGATGGAGTTAAGCGGACACAGCAATAATATTCTTCCAAAAAGGGTACTGTCTATTTACAATGCTTTTAAAAAATATTATCCTACACTTGATATTCCCGCACCAGATGTAAACAAAGCATGGTTTGGTTATCGTCCAGTATCGCCAGATGGAATGCCGTATATTGGTCGCCATACAAAATATAAAAACCTAAGTTTTGCAGGTGGGCATGCCATGCTTGGAGTAAGTGCTTCCGCAGGTACAGGGCTTTTAATGTCAGAAATTTTGCAAGGCAAAAAAACAACCATTGATATAGCTGCTTTTAATCCTGAAAGGAGAAAATAGAATATTTGCGTTTGTATGATGGCAGTTTATAACAAATTTATTTATTATTTAGTCCAACTATTCTCACGCAAGGCTCGCAAAGGAGCAAAGGCGCAAAGAATGACATCGAACTATTTTACAAGTGCAAAAGCTATTACCTATTTGCTTTGTACCTGTTTATTTTTCCAAAAAAAAATACCCTCGAAAAGCTCCGAGGGTATTAAATTTTTTTCCCGCCTTTGCCTTACTTAAAAGCTAAGCGTGAAACTTTTTATTTCTTAATTAATCTCACCGCTATTCTTCTATTCTGTGCCAAACAAGCTGCAGAATTATCCGTTTCACAGATTGGATGCTGCGGGCCATAACCTTCTGCTTCTATTCTATTTGCAGCTAGTCCCAATTTAGCCAAAGCCGCTTTTGCAGTCTCTGCTCTTTGTTGGCTTAGTGTAACATTTTTCATGCTATCACCTGTATTGTCTGTATAACCACCCAGCTTTACATTTAAGTTGTAAGCTGTAGCCATTTCATACAAGTTCTTCAACGTTTTTTCAGAACCAGGTTTTAGTTTGTTACTACCACTTTCAAAATACAAATCTTCTAAGGTAAACCAAGTGTTTTTATCGTATAAAGTAGGATCTTCCACTTTTATCTTTTCGTTCATTTTATACAAGTCACTTCCTACAGCAAGCTCTATTTTAGCATCGTTTGGTAAGTCAATAACTTTTACTTCGCCCGTGTTGTACACATAATCTCCGGCAGCGTTTACTGTGCCCGATATTGTAGCCGTATTTGCAGCAGCTTCAGTAGCTTGTGCATCTTTTAGCATATCGTCTGCTTCTGTAACAGCTTTGGTTTCTGCCACAGTACCTGCAGCCATCTTTGTTAATGTTTCTATTTGTGTAGCTCTACGTTTTTCAATTTTATCGTGATGCAATTTTGCAAGGGTAGGGGCTATTACCAAACTTACAATACTCATCAATTTAATCAAAATATTCATTGATGGACCAGAAGTATCTTTAAAAGGATCACCCACCGTATCACCAGTTACAGATGCTTTGTGCGGCTCACTTTTTTTGTAATACATCGTACCATTTATGTCAACTCCTTTTTCAAAAGATTTTTTAGCATTATCCCAAGCACCACCTGCATTGTTTTGAAATATTCCCATCAACACACCACAAACGGTAGCACCTGCAAGGAAACCACCCAACACTTCTGGGCCAAAAACAAAACCAATAATGATTGGAGTCAATAAAGCAATTGCACCAGGTAACATCATTTTCTTCAATGAGGCTTCTGTAGATATAGCCACACATTTATCATATTCTGGCTTTCCTGTACCTTCCATAATACCAGGAATGGTACGGAACTGGCGACGAACTTCTTCTACCATTGCCATGGCAGCTTCTCCCACCGCTTTAATAGCCAAAGAGGAGAATATAAATGGAATCATACCACCTACAAATAAACCGGCCAACACATCTGCATGGTAAATATCAATACCATCTATTTTTGCAATACCCACAAATGCTGCAAACAATGCCAATGCAGTTAAAGCGGCAGAAGCAATGGCAAAACCTTTACCAGAAGCAGCAGTAGTATTACCCACTGCATCCAAAATATCTGTTTTCTCACGCACATCAGCAGGTAACTCACTCATTTCAGCAATACCACCTGCATTATCAGCAATAGGACCAAAAGCATCTATTGCCAATTGCATAGCCGTAGTAGCCATCATACCCGCAGCTGCAATAGCCACACCGTATAAGCCAGCACATGCATACGAACCATAAATACCCGCAGCCAAAACAATGATGGGAAGCAAGGTACTTTCCATACCTACCGCTAATCCACCAATAATATTAGTAGCATGCCCTGTAGCACTCTGGCGAATGATACTCATTACAGGGCGCTTGCCCATTGCAGTATAATATTCAGTAATGATGCTCATTAAAGCACCCACACCTAAACCTACCATTATAGCACCAAATACACCATTTTTTGTAAATTCAATACCACGCAAAGTCATGTTTTCGGGCATTAAGAAATTTACCAGAAAATAACAACCGATAGCCGTTAAAACCATGCTACCCCAGTTGCCCATGTTCAAAGCATTTTGTACTTTATGTGTGCTCAATCCTGCGCTCTCGCTTATGCGTACAAAGAAGGTTCCAATTATAGAAAATATGATACCCATTGCAGCTATAAGCATTGGCAATAAGATAGGACTCATGCCACCAAAAGAATCGGTCATGGCATTTGTTTCTCTTCCCAAAACCATTGTAGCCAAAACAGTAGCCACATAACTACCAAATAAATCGGCACCCATACCAGCTACGTCACCTACATTGTCGCCCACATTATCTGCAATGGTTGCAGGGTTACGAGGATCATCTTCTGGAATACCGGCTTCTACCTTACCCACAAGGTCTGCACCCACATCAGCAGCTTTTGTATAAATACCACCACCCACACGGGCAAACAATGCAATAGACTCTGCGCCTAAAGAAAAGCCCGTTAATATTTCTATCGTACGCTCCATTTCTTCGCTGTTTACAGCGGCATGTGGCGCAAATATTTGCTTCAAAATAATGAACAATCCACCCAAGCCTAATACAGCTAGGCCGGCAACACCCATTCCCATTACACTACCACCGGTAAACGAAACAGAAAGTGCTTTGCTCAAACTTGTACGAGCAGCCTGCGCTGTACGCACATTGGCTTTGGTAGCTATTTTCATACCTATAAATCCAGCCAAAGCACTAAAAAATGCGCCTAGTACAAATGCAACAGCAATACTCCAATGGCTATTGGCATTGGTATAACCCATTACACCCAACAACAAAGCGCCAATAATAACGAAATAGGTAAGTATTTTGTACTCCGCTTTCAAAAATGCCATGGCACCTTCTGCTATATAAGTACTTATTTCTTTCATACGGTCGTTGCCCGCATCTTGCTTAGATACCCAAGCGTACTTTACGAAAGTGTACAATAATCCTATAAGACCCATCGCTGGTACTACGTAAATCAAATTTTCCATCATATAAAGTGTGTTTTTTTGGTGCGCAAAAATAGGGAAAAGCGGGCAGAAATGAGATTTTAGACCTTAGATATTAGATTTTAGATAAACGGAATGCTTGTTTTTGATTGGAAATGCAGTTCCTCCTACTTCAAATTCTCTTATTAATCTTGAAGTATTGAGGACTAAAGTCCCACTTCGGGGGATTTAGGGGGCCTTGGGCTGTGCACTTCACAATAGCATAAGTAAGATTTAAGAGGTAAGATGGAAGATTTGAGATTTAAAATGGAAGCTGTGAGCGAAATAGGAGCGTTTCTATTTAATTGAAGTTCACATAATCTTACATCTTAAATCAAAAATTTTAAATCCTCTTGGGGCTGAGCACTTCAAATCACTCTTGAACATTTGTCAGGGCTGTCCGTAGTACTCCTCGTCGGTCGTTCCTCCCTCCTGTGGGGTACTACTTCCCATCCCTCAGCCTTTGGACAGATAATCTTTTTTCAGCTTTTATTGGCGTAGTAGGTTGACATTATCACAAAACCATAATAATTTTCCCTCTCGTTCTACTTTTATCAAAACAATATTTGATTAAAGTCTGTAATTTTGTAAAAATTAAAAACTGCAGATGGAATCAAGATTAATAGTAAAAAACTTTGGTCCACTGAAAGATATTGACATTATATTAAAAAATGTAAATGTTTTTATTGGTCCGCAAGCAAGCGGTAAAAGCGCTTTGGCGAAGTTGTTTACTATTTTTAAAGCGCCGAGGAAGTTTTTGAAGGATTTTGCTAAGGATTCTACAATTGATAAATCTGAAATTTACAATAAGGCCTTTAGAGATACTTTAGAGGAGTATAATATTGGTTCATTTTTAAATGAGGGAACTGTAATTGAATTTATTTCAAATTTGCACCTATTAAGTTTTAAAGAAGGTAAAATTACTTACAAACCTAAATTGCTATACAAAATTGAAGAATTAGAAAACCTAAAAGATGATTTTGATGGTAATGCTTGGGAAATTCAAAACCATTTAAATGAATTTATAGATAATTTTTTCTTATTTAGTTTGAATTTGTTCCATCTTCTAAAAAAGACCAACGATAATTTAGAAATTAATCTTAAGAGCCTAAAAGAAGAAATAAAGAAAATTAATAAAATTCAATTTTTCGATATTATTGTTTTACTAAGAAAAAGTGAAGAAAATTTAAGTACAAATACTGCTATATATATTCCTTCTGAACGTAATTTTTCTAATATCATTAAAAAATATTCACTTAATCTTTTAAACAATAATGTTCCCATACCTAAGCATATAATTTCATTTGGCGCAGAATTAGAGAAAGTGGATATTGCCGAAATTGATTTAGGATTTCTTCAAACTGACCTACTTTACAAAAATGTTAATGGTGATGATAGGATTTTAACAAAAGGTGGCAGCGATATTAAACTTATTGAAGCGGCATCTGGAATTCAAAGTGTATTACCAATCTTACTACCAATTTTAAATAAAAAAATTCATTCCGGACACCAATCGTTTGTTATCGAAGAGCCTGAACTTAACTTATTTCCATTAGCACAGTACGATTTAATAAAATTATTAGAATCTAAAAGAGAAGATTCTGATAGTAATGATTCTGGTACTATACACACCTATACTACACATAGTCCTTACATACTCTCTGCAATTAATAATCTTTTATTTGCTAATAAAGTAAGGTTTCAAATATTTAAATTAAACATGTATGATGCTTCTGATTTAGAAGAATTATCATTAAAATTAATAGAGTTAGTAAATAAAATTATTAATGCTGAAATTGATCCTGCAACTTTTACAGCTTACCAAATTTTCGACGGTAAAGCTCAATCTATTTTCAATGAAGAAACAGGTTTAATTGATGAAAATTATATTGACGAAGCTTCCGATAAAATAGGAGATGATTTTGATGCGCTTATGGAATTAATGTCTGAATACAAGCATGCAGTAAAATGAGAACACAATTAGAAACTGCATTGGGCAATTGTAAATTTCAACACTTATGTACTTGCAATAACAAGAGTTCATTTGAAGATATAAATGAAGCTATTTTTTATGTGTATGATGAAGAGGGTGGGGAAAGTGAAAAG
>JANNGD010000157.1:0-15005 GCA_031380515.1 Ferruginibacter sp.
ATTTAATGTGGTTGTTTCAATTTTAAATCGCTTTACATTATATTGGTTCTTATCTCCATCAAAATACACAGCAGTGAAAATTTTATTGGAATCAAATTTTAAAATGCTTAATATTTTATCCATTTCAAACCGTTGTGTAAGTTCTTGATCTATCATTTCATAATTTCCGTCTTTATAAAATACAACCAATCTATCTTCTGCTTCAAACTTACCAAGGTATAAGCCCTTTTCATCCACGTTTAGCCTGCCAAACTTATCGTCGTACCAAAGTTTCTTTGCATCCAACGTAGATCTTCCCGCCTCTTTAAAGCGAATTGTTTTTATTGGATATTTGGTAACGGTATTTCCCATGGAACTTCTACCCTTTATCTCTAATTCTTCAAAATAAAAATCAAATTCTTTTTTCTTTGCATTACAGTTTGGGCTAAGAATTATTTTAACAACTTCCGCCTCGCCATTTGCATTAGCAGAAAAATAATGCACTTTGCTTTTTTCGAAACCTTTGGTCAAATCATATTCTTTTTCCCTGGTTATACCTGTTACATTAAACCGCTTTGCAAAACTAGTTCCGGTTTTTCCATCTACATAAATAACATTATAAGTAGTACGCTCATCCCCTTTCTGAAAAACGGCTGCATGAATGATATCTTTTCCAATAAATGTTTTTTCACTCACTCGTACTACTTTCATAATACCAGCTTTTGTAAATGCAATTATATCATCCAAGTCAGACACTTCAGCAACGTATTCGTCTTTCTTTAAACCGATGCCTATGAAACCATCGGCAAAATTTGCATACAACTTAATATTTGCAATGGCTACAGACTTTGCTTGAATGGTATCAAATGCTCTAATCTCCGTTTTTCTTTCCCTTCCTTTGCCAAATTTCTTTAGTAAATTTTCGTAGTAGGCAACAGCATAATCTGTCAAATTTGCAATATCATGCTTCACTAATTTCATATCCCCTTCCAAATTCTTTATCTGCTCATTCAAGTCATCTATGTCTAATTTGTAAATTCTACGAACTGGCTTTTCTGTAAGCTTTACTATATCTTCTCTTGTAATATCTCGCTTTAATAATTTTTTGAAAGGCTCAAATGCTTTGTCAATAGCGGTTAAAACTTTATCCCAAGTTTCGTGCTTCTTTTCTAATTCTTTGTATATTTTTTCTTCAAAAAATATTTTTTCCAAACTGGTATAATGCCATTTCTCTTGCAGTTCTGCCAATCGTATTTGCAATTCTCTTAGCAGTAAATCTTTACTATAATCAGCAGATGCTTTTAGCAATTCTGTAGCGGTAAGAAATACTGGCTTGTTATCTGCAATTACACAGGCGTTTGGCGAAATACTTACCTCACAATCTGTAAAGGCATACAAGGCATCGATGGTAATATCGGGAGAAATTCCTGCAGCTAGTTCAATAATTATTTCTACCTCTGCAGCAGTATGATCCGTAACTTTTTTAATTTTTATTTTTCCATTGTCATTGGCTTTTACAATGCTTTCCATTAAGGTGGTTGTAGTTACCCCAAACGGAACATTGCGTATAACCAATGTTTTTTTATCTACTTCTTCAATAATTGCACGAACACGTATTTTGCCCCCACGCTTACCATCATTGTAATTGGTAGAGTCCATTATGCCGCCTGTAAGAAAATCTGGTAGCAATTCAAATTTTCTTCCTCGCAAATATTTAATGGAAGCTTCTATCAGTTCGCAAAAATTATGAGGAAGAATTTTTGTAGCCAACCCTACGGCTATACCTTCTGCTCCTTGTGCAAGTAGCAAAGGAAATTTCATCGGTAATGTTATGGGCTCATTCTTTCTACCATCATAACTCAATTGGTTGTTGGTTGTTTTTGCATTAAAAGCTACTTCTATTGCAAACTTGCTTAAGCGTGCTTCTATATACCTAGGTGCAGCCGCATCATCTCCTGTGCGCACATCGCCCCAGTTTCCTTGCGTTTCTATAAGTAGGTCTTTTTGCCCAAGGTTTACCAAAGCATCGCCAATACTCATATCACCATGCGGGTGGTACTGCATGGTTTGTCCAATTATATTTGCCACTTTGTTGAAACGACCGTCGTCCATTTCTTTCATTGCATGCAGTATGCGACGTTGAACGGGTTTTAATCCGTCTTCTATTGCAGGTACAGCACGCTCCAATATTACATAGCTAGCATAATCCAAAAACCATGTTTTGTATTGCCCGCCAATGCCGGTGTCTGTGTGTTTGTAATCTTCTTTATTTGCTTTTGCCATTGGTTTCACACAACGAAACAAAGACAACAACGAAACTTCGTTGCTGCTTATTTCTATTTTATTTCTATTTTAAATTCTAAATCTTTTGTATTCTTCAATCCTCTTTGCATTTCCAAAACTTGCAAAGACACCATTGTTTTTAAGCGCCAAAGTAAATAGGCATCCCCTGTTGTATTTTTTGATTTACTCAAAAAGTTATTAATAATTTTTGATGCTTTTTGCCACTCCCCTGTTATATACTTCTTCAGTTCTGCATCATAAAAATCATAATCCATTTGCATAAGTTTTTTTCCTCCTTCAAGTAACCTCACTCCCTTATTTTCGCCACAAATTTTTATCCATTCATCTGGGTCCACTTCAAACTCACTCGGTGTAATTTCTCTTGCCAGTTTTTTTGCTTTCAAAAATTCTTTTGCCGGTATCTGCTGTAACCATTCAGGATAAAAAATATTTCCTTTTTCATTTATAAAGGGTAAATTATTTAGATACAAAATAAAAACCCTCCCTTGAAATTCTTTCATGTAATGTAGCATCCAATAGTAGCCACTTACATCGTGTTTATTTTGTGCAGCCCATATCCAAATTACCTCTTCTTCCTTTCTTCTTAATGTGCCTACCAATGTTGCTACTGTTTTATAATCGTCCACATCGCCACTTTCCACACTGTTTTCATATTCACCTCCAACCAGTACTTCATGCCACCATTTTTTTCTTTCTTCAATACCTTCGCCAATGTAAATATTCGTTAATGGCCCCACTGCATAATCATCTTTTATTTGTACAATTTCGCCTTGCAATGTTTCATCCAATGCTATTGCTTCTTGCATCACTTTTACATCTGCTTCATTAAAAACTACATGTATCATATTTAATAAATTCTTTTTTTAATAACGTATTTTAGTTCTTCCAATGTTTTAGTTTTTCTGTATAAGATAATACTTACAACTCGTAAAAAAAATCCTCACCCATGGTATAGCTTTTACCAAACTAATTTGTTTTTTTGCTTCATACCAAATTTGTATTCGTATATCGTATGTACCAAATAGTGTGTATCATTTATAATATTAAAATTAGTTTACTTCGAAATTTTTTCAAAGCGCTCTATAGAAATACCCGTTTCTTTTATCTCCAAAAAAATGGCCAATGCGCCCCATTTATTTTTAATATCCATTTGTACAAAAATGCTTGTAACAAATGATAGTGTGGTATTTTAGCCAACCACTTTCCGCTACACATTTGTTGATGCCCGCCATATGGCATTAGCCAAGGTGAAAAACCAAAAAATATCACTCCCCTTTCTGTAAGCAATGTCTGCATATATGCCATCAATTTTTTTTGATCGTGTATATGTTCTATTACATCTTTTAAAACAATTATATCAAATGATTCACCCAATTTCACTCATGGTAGTATCATAAATATCTTTCGAAAAAAAGGTTCTTTTATTTATTGCCAAATCGTCTGCCAACCACAATCTGGCATTTACCAATCTGCTTTCTTCCATTTCTACCCCCACACCTATACACCCCTTATTTACAAATCCTTTTAGAACACCTCCTTCTCCACACCCAATTTCCAATACACGCATACCTGCTTTGATAGCAAATTTTTCTTCTATAAAAGGCAATACATATTTCTCTGCATTTAATACTTGCATAACAAAGTATTCCCTTCTATTTTTATAAAATTCATACATATTTTTCACACAACGAAACAAAGATTACAAAGGCGCAAAATTGTTCGTTTTAATTTAATTTTTATACAATAATTCAAAGATTGCAGCTACACAAACGCTGGTTTTTATTTTCGTAGTTTCTTTATTTTGGCAATTTCGTTGAGTGAAATTCCTACGCATCCAACTCTACAGCATCATCTATTTCTACATGCAAATTGTCTATTATAAAATCTTGCCTGCTAGGCGTATTCTTTCCCATGTAATATTCAAGCAAATTTTGAATATGTTCTCCTTGCTCCATAATAAGTGGTTGTAACCGCATGTTCACACCAATAAAACGAGCAAATTCTTCCGGACTAATTTCCCCCAAACCTTTAAATCTTGTAATCTCTGGTTTTGAACCAATCTTTTTAACAGCCGCTTGCTTCTCGGTTTCATCGTAACAATAAATTGTTTCCTTTTTATCTCTTACTCTAAATAAGGGTGTTTCTAAAATATACACATGCCCATTCTTTACCAAGTCTGGAAAAAACTGTAAGAAAAAAGTCATCAGCAATAAGCGAATATGCAAGCCATCCACATCGGCATCGGTAGCAACTATAATATTATTGTAGCGCAATCCTTCATATCCTTCTTCAATATTGAGTGCATGCTGTAACAAATTAAACTCTTCGTTTTCGTACACAATTTTTTTGGTAAGCCCAAAACAATTCAGCGGCTTACCACGCAAGCTAAACACAGCTTGTGTATTTACGTTTCTAGATTTTGTAATGCTACCACTGGCACTATCTCCCTCCGTAATAAAAATCGCACTCTCTTTTTGCTTTTCTATTACGGTATCTTTATCTTTTCCCGTAGCTTCATCATTGTAATGGAACTTACAATCCCTCAATTTTTTGTTATGAAGATTTGCTTTTTTTGCACGTTCATTGGCCAGTTTTTTTATACCTGCCAGTTCTTTGCGTTCACGCTCATTTTGTTCTATTCGTTTGCGTAAAGCATCTGCTACAGTGGGGTTTCTGTGCAAATAATTATCCAATTCTTTGTGCAAAAAATCATAAATAAAATTCTTCATGCTTGCGCCGCCTTCACTCACCGATTGCGATCCCAGTTTTGTTTTTGTTTGGCTTTCAAAAACTGGCTCCTGCACACGTACACTTACCGCTGCGCATATACTACCACGTATATCTGCCGCATCGTAATCCTTTTTAAAATATTCTCTTATCGTGCGCACATAACCTTCTCTAAAAGCTGCCAAATGCGTACCACCTTGGGTAGTAAATTGCCCGTTTACAAAACTGTAATACTCTTCCCCATAGCCATTTTCATGCGTTATGGCTACTTCAATATCTTCTCCCTTTAAATGTATAATTGGATACCTTATTTCATCTGCATTTGTTTTGCGCTCCAGTAAATCCAATAAACCGTTCTTGCTTACATATCGTTTTCCATTGAGGTTCATTACCAAGCCAGCATTCAAAAAACAATAATTCCAAAACTGGTTATCCAAGTACTCTTGCACAAAATGAAAGTTCTTAAAAATGCTTTCATCAGGCGTAAATTCTACAAAAGTTCCATTCTCCTCTTTGCTGGATGTTTCTTTGTGGTCTTTTACCAAAACACCTCTTTCAAACTCTGCTGTTTTTTCTCTTCCGTCTCTATAAGCCGTTACTTTAAAATGATTGCTCAGCGCATTTACGGCTTTTGTACCCACACCGTTTAATCCCACACTTTTTTGAAAAGCCTTGCTATCGTATTTTGCACCTGTGTTCATTTTGCTCACTACATCTACCACTTTTCCCAGCGGAATGCCACGGCCATAATCACGCACGGTAAGCGTTTTATCTGCAATGGTTACATCTACATGTCTGCCATATCCCATGGCATGCTCATCAATACAGTTGTCTATTACCTCTTTCAATAATACATACACTCCATCATCCGGACTACTTCCATCGCCGAGCTTGCCTATATACATACCAGGGCGTAGCCGTATATGCTCCTTCCAGTCGAGGCTTCTTATATTATCCTCGTCGTATTTTACATCTATTTTTTCATTCATAGTATTCCAGTATTGAGTACTTAGTATTGAGTATTGAGACTAGGCTTCAATATTCATACTTGCTTTTAATCTTTTGTCTATTTCAAATTTTTTTGTCCAAACAAAGAAGCAGCTATGGTCATCATCGTTGTGTCACTCCCTTCATCTGCAAACCTTTATTCATCTTTCATTATGCAGTAGACTAGGTAGTAGATTATGCAACATAATTTCCTACATAATCTTTATCTACTTCATCCTGCACGTTATATTTTACTTATATCTCTCCTTTGGGAAGCATAAGTTGGGCGGCTGTCTGCGAATATATCACACCCCACATACTTTCGCACAATACATTTTCCACAATTTTCCTAAATATGTTAGCAAATAATTTTTATACTGTCTTTCATATACCAGTCTTCCATTTTTATTAGCAAAAATTCATGTTGCAGCTTAGCTTATATATATTTACAAAAAATAATTTTTAAGCATGAGAATTTTATATATTACAATAGCTATAATTCTTTCTGTTTCCTCTTTAGCACAGGATAAAACAGCAGATCTTATAATAACAAATATCAATGTGATTGATATTAATTCTAACAAAATAATTCCGAACCAATATATTTATTTGAAAAATGGTACAATTCTTATCACTAAAGAAAGAATTCAATCAGCCGCTCCACCAAAAAAGCATATACAAGGAACTGGAAAATTCTTCATGCCTGCCTTATACGATATGCATGTACACTTTCCAGAGCATGATGCAGAACGCTTTTTCCAATTACAAACCGCCGCAGGTATTACAAATTGTAGAATAATGAAAAGCACAAAAGAAACGCTGTCATTTTCAAAAACAGCTAAGAATATTCCAGCTATGAAAATTGCTTATAATTTCTTTGGCAACGAAACGTATGCAATCGACAGCTTTTCTACTGTTATAAATTCATTAAAAGCAAAAGGATACGATTTTATAAAAATATTTGGCGTAAAAAATGAGGAGCAATTTGATGCAATAATGGCAGCAGCCAAAACAAACGACCTAGTGGTTTGTGGGCATGCACTTGGTAATATTAATCCTAAAAAAGTACTCGCCAGTGGTTACAAATCTATAGAGCATGTGGGTTATTTCGATAAAGCAAAAACACCCGAAACATTGGATTCTTTAATGGACTTGGCTAAAAAATACAATGTATTTATTTGCCCCACCTTAGACTGGTCAATGATGGTTTACCATTCGGTTCCTGCAGATTCTTTGCAATACAGGGCCGGATATGCCATTGGTAAAAAGTTATACATGGCAGCTTGGGACACCACTTATTCAAATACCAACAAACAATTACTTGGCAAAGAAAAACAATATGCAGATTTTATGCGCAATGGCGTAGCAAACAAAATTGAGGTACTTAAAAAAATGCGGGCCAAAGGACTTAAGATTGTTGCAGGTTCAGATGCAGAAGAACCATTTCAAACCCCTGGTTTTAGTTTGTTGGACGAATTGAAATTGATACAAAAAGCTGGTTATACAAATGCAGAATTGCTAATGATGGTAACTACAAATGCTGCTTTGTTGTATAATACTACTTCAAACACAATTTATTTGAGGAATGAAATAAAAAACCCAAACCTCAAAAGAGCTAACTACATTTTACTGTCAAAAAATCCACTAGATGATATTAATAATCTTGGAACTATAGAATATATAATAAAAGGCAATGAAGTAATTGATACTAAGAAATTGTTGGAGAGCATACAATAACATTGAGATTAGGTAATTAGTCTATTTTGACTTGCTTATACATGCGAAGCATTTTCCTTCCAGCTTTTTTTTATCGCTTGTATTTAAAATCGTCTTGCCGTCTTTTCGGCAAATTATTTTTTGCGCAGCAAAACCTAAAACGAAGTTTTACCTTTGCGCCATTGTGACAAGTAACTTTTTGCAGCGAATCTGTAAAACAAAATGAATAATACATGCTACCCATTATAACCGATAGACCCTTCATCAAAACGCAAGCCGAAGAAAGGCTAGATGAAAACGATGCTTTTCGTGCCTACTTACAAAAAATAGACAGCAATGAATTGGATAAAACCGTACACGCTCTCAATAAAAAGATAGAACCCCAAATAGATTGCACTGCATGTGGTGGTTGTTGCAGACAATTAATGATAAATGTAACACCCGAAGAAAATATAAACGTAGCCAATCATTTAAACATCACTCCTCAAGCTTTTAAAGAAAAATATTTAGAAGAGAGCTTGCAAGGTAAAATGATTATGAACAGCATTCCTTGTCATTTCTTAGAAGACAGTAAATGCACGGTTTACGAGAATCGGTTTACAGAATGTAGGGCTTTTCCACATTTACATGAAAGCAACTTTAAAGGCCGGCTATTTGGAACCCTCATTCATTATGCTATGTGCCCCATTATTTACAATGTGGTAGAAGAACTTAAAATATCTACTGGCTTTAAAGATTAAGTGTTTTTTTATAGACAACTGTCCAGAAAAAACTATAAAACGAATATCTTCGTAAATGTTAAATTTTTGTGCAAGCAGCCTATAATTTACATTTTTAGCCGATAGCTTTGTATTTTTGAATCAAATAAACACATCAACATGAAATTAATTTTCCTTTCTAGTTTTTTATTAGCAGCAACGGTTGTTTTTGCACAGCCAAAAATGATTACCCAAGCTACGATCTCTACCACAACAAACGTAATAGCACCAGAAGAAGAGGATGTATCGCAAGTTCAAAACCAAGGCGGCGGCGGTTTTAATTTTAGAAATATGGGTGATGGGGAAACTAAAACGACCACTTTTGTAAAAAATGATCTGGTAAAAACCAATTTAAAGTCAGAAACTTTTAAAGGCGCCATATATAGAGACAATACAAAAAAAATCACTACCACCATTTTCGAAATTATGGGAAATACTTCGGGCTTTTATTCCTCTGATGATGATCAAGCAGAAATGAAGAAAAAAATGGACAGTATGCGGGAAGCAAGGTCCAATACAGATACAGCTATGAAACGCAGAACCCGTACAGTAGATTTCCAAGCAACGGTGGTTTATTTGGATGAAACAAAAAAGATAGCTGGGTTTAATTGCAAAAAAGCGCTCATTATAACAGATAAATTACTGTCAAAAGATACATTGGCTGTATGGTATACTCCAGAAATTAAATTTGCAAACATAGCTTCTACAGGCGGTACAAGTGGTATGGGTGCAATGGCAGGGGGCTTTGGAGGCGCTACTAATTTTGAAAAAATTGATGGGTTTGTAATGCAATATGAGCGCAGTATGCCTAGAGGGCGTGTGATGGAGGTAAAAGTTACTAAAATAGATATGGATAAAGATATAGCTGCAAAGGAATTTGAGATACCAAAAGATGTAGAACTGAAAAGTATGAAAGAAATGAGTGGCCCAGGTGGTGGAATGCGCATGATGATGGGTGGGCGCTAAACAAACATATGCTCGTATAACAAAATCATTTATTATTACAAGATTTGGCAAAGAAGAAAAAATTTTAAATAAACAAAAAAACCACTGTTATAATGCAGTGGTTTTTTTGTTTATTCATTTACTATATTATTTTAAAAAAGTTAAAACAAAAAAATTAATTCTCTCGCATCATCAAATCTGATGCAAGTTTTTTCAATTCTTCCTTTCTTACAGATAATACGGCTACATCATCTAAATGTTTCAAAGCAATTTGGTAATATTTTTCCTTCAATTCGTTTGCCCATTCATCTGCTTTACAATCTTTAAAAATTTGCAAAACTTTATCTACTTTATCCGATGGATTATTCTTTATTAGATTATCCAATTCAGCATTGGTTTCTGCAGTGCAAAATTCCCTTGCATGCACCATTAAGAATGTTTTTTTATTGGCAATGATGTCTCCACCCTGTTGTTTTCCTGTTTTGGCAGCATCGCCAAATGCATCCAAATAATCATCTTGAATTTGAAACGCTATACCTAAGTTTTTTCCAAATTCATACAAATGTTCTTGGTTACCTACACCAGCACCACCCAGCAATGCGCCCATTTGTAAGCTGGAAGCTACTAGTACAGATGTTTTAAGCGTTATCATGTTTACATATTCTTCAAAACTTACATGTTCTCTACTTTCAAAATCCATATCAAGCTGTTGCCCTTCGCAAACTTCTGCAGCCGTTTTATTAAAAATATCTATACTTCTGTGCAAATAAGGCGCACTTATTTTGCCTAGGTTTTCGTATGCTTTCACAAACATTACATCACCTGCTAGCAAGGCGGTATTTTCGCCATACTTTTGGTGCACGGTTTCTATACCACGTCGTAATGGTGCTTTATCCATTATATCGTCGTGTATCAAACTAAAATTGTGAAACAATTCTATAGATGCAGCTGCATGATAAGCATCATCGTTTACTGTTGCAAACATTTCATTTGCCAAGTAAACACAAATAGGTCGAATACGTTTCCCTTTTATGCCTAAAATGTATTGCGCTGGATCATACAACGTAGGCGTATGGGTAGGAAAATGCCTTACGTTGAATCTCTCTTCAAATTTTTGTGAAAAATCTTGGAATGAATGCATTGAAATCAATAGATATTTTTTTATAGCTGATGCGCTAAGACGCAAAAGCCAATGGTAGCATGCAGCGTCTCTTAGCGCTATTACAATTATTTTTTCTTACTAGATTTGCCAGCCGCTTTCTTAGCAGCAGTTTTCGTACTCGATGCAGCAGCTTGCTTTGCTTTCCCTTCTACATCAGTCACCCACTCGTAATCCAATTGGCGTTTATCCAAATTGGCACTTATTACTTTTATCATTACATGGTCGCCCATTCTAAAAGTATTGCCTGTGCGCATTCCTACAAGAGCGTAATTGGCTTCATCCTGCCTAAAATCATCATAATCACTCAGGTCTTTCACACTCACCAAACCTTCACATTTATGAAGCACAGTCTCTACCCAAAAACCAAATTGCGAAACGCCACTTATAATACCTTCAAATTCCTCACCAAGAAATTGTTTCATATACTCCACCTGCTTGTATTTATTGCTAGCCCGTTCTGCCTCCATGGCTCCACGCTCTCTATCACTACAATGCTTATTTTTTTCCTCCATGGCTTTATCAATAAGTAAATTCTTATCAATAATGCTTTGCATCACCCTATGAACAATCACATCTGGATACCTGCGTATAGGCGATGTGAAGTGGCAATAATTTTCGAAACCTAAACCATAATGCCCCACATTTTCCGACGTGTATTTTGCCTTGGCCATGGTGCGAATACCCAATTGCTCTAATACATGCTGTTCTGGTTGCCCTTTTACAGCAGCAAGTAGTTTATTAAAAGCCGCTGCTACATCTTTGTCCGTTTTCATTTCAAACTCATAGCCACATTTTTTTGCAAATGCAATAAAAGGTTTTAGCTTTTCCGGATCTGGGTCATCGTGTGTACGATACGAAAACGGTATTGGTTCTTTGTTTACCTTTATCTTAGAAACGTATTCAGCCACTGTACGGTTTGCAAGCAACATAAATTCTTCTACTAATTTATTGGCGTCCTTACTTTCCTTTATCATTATGCCAATGGGCTTCCCTTTTTCGTCCAACTTAAATTTTACTTCTTGAGACGAGAAATTAATTGCCCCATTATCGAAACGCTCTTTTCTAAATTGCTTTGCCAAATTATCCAATAATAAAATTGGCTTTACATGTATGCCTTCTTGCGTTTCGATAATTTGTTGCGCTTCTTCATAGGTAAAACGATGGTTGCTGTGTATTACCGTTCTACCAATCCATTTGTGCTTTATTTCTGCCCTATTGGTTATCTGAAAAATTACAGAAAAGCAATATTTATCTTCATTAGGCCTAAGTGAGCAAAGTTCATTCGATATTTTTTCGGGCAACATAGGGTTTACACGATCGGGCAGGTATACGCTGGTAGCACGTTCATAAGCGGCTTTGTCCAATATAGATCCTGGTGTTACAAAATGGCTTACATCTGCAATGTGTACCCCTATTTCATAATTCCCATTGTCTAAATTACGGACAGAAATGGCATCATCAAAATCCCTCGCATCCAATGGGTCAATGGTAAATGTAAGTATGTCCCTGCAATCTTTTCGCTTTTTTAATTCCTCTCTAGATATATTGGGACTCAGTGCAGCAGCAGCTTTCAGCACTTCGGCATCAAAAGCCAATGGGAAACCTGCATTTACAATTATTTCTTTCATAGCCATATCGCCTTCATTCTCCGAAGTCATTACCGCTACAATTTCGCCCTCTGGTTTTTTATCGCTTTTATCCCATTTAATAAATTTTGCCACTACCCTTTCGCCATCTTTTGCCCCGTTCAATTTGCTTAATTCTATATGAAAATCGGGCATAGGATTGTTGCCGCCTGCTATAAAAAAAGCCATATTGCCTTTTACTTGCACATTGCCTATAAACTCGGTTTGTTTACGCTCTACCACGCTGCTTATTTTACCCTCGGGTCTTTTGGTCCTGTCATGGGGGTTCATTATTTGCACTTTCACCATATCGCCGTGAAAAGCCCTGCCAAAATCGTTGGGTTTCACCATGATATCCTTCTCCCTGTTTTCTACAATTACAAAGCCCATACCACTGCGGCTTATCTCTAACCTACCCTTTGCAATCTCCGATTGCGACGACTTTTTCTTTCCGTCCACTGTTTCCTTTTTACTCATAATATTTTTTGTAATACGTCAATTCTTTGCAATGTACAAAATATTTTTTTGAGGTAGGGAATTTGGGGCGGTCAGCGGAATACAATAAGCGGCTTTTGTAACGGGCTGCCTGCTGGCCGGCAAAGGCAGGTCCACTATACCTACTCCCGTGTAACGCAAAACTGCGGCTCGTTCCTCGCCTTGTTTGATACCACGGGATCCGGTGCCGTTTCCATCCCTGCGCCATTGGGCAGCAGTATTTTGCTCAACAATTATTTGAGCGCTGTTTGTTTTTTTTGGAATTTGGTATTATTGGAAGATTATCCATTTATAGGCATTTCGTTGTGGCTCTTATACACAAGATTGGAAGCTTATATGCTAAGCTTGCCTTGGTTTTAGCTTAAGAATATTTGTAGCTTAGCAAATAACCAACAAGAACTTGCCCAAGCCATTTCGCCTTGGGCAAGTTCTTGTTGGTTAAACTAAAATGGTTATTTACTTACTAATTGGTACAATCTTTACTGCAAAAATCCTATTACTTGCCAAAGAATAATGAGCCGCTTTTGCCCCAAATACATTGGTTAAATAAGATTGTATGCCACCATGCAAGTAACCTACAGAACCACCGCTTGGATTTTTCTTTATAAAATTATCGTAATCTACTACGCCATTTTTCATCATCATTGCTGGGTCCAAAGTCCACATCAATTCTGATTCTGAGCCATTGTACGTTACCGAGCCAATGGGCAAAGGCATTGCAGCCACACTGTCTTTTGCACTTGCTGGTAACATCAACATGCGCTTGGTGGTTGGAAAAGAATCGGGCAAAAGATATTGCGAATAGGCATGCTTTGCATTTACAACAACGGTGCTAAATTGGTTAGAAAATGGAATATGATCAAAAGGATTATTGCTATCGGTTGGAATGATGGGTGCATTGGTTGCTGTAAGTTCAACGGGTAGCTTTATCGCAGCACCATTATAACTGGCATTTTTCATTCCGCCCAACAATGTTGCATAAGATTCCTTTCGGCTAGCGCTGTACGCAGGTACCACCATACAAGTGTACACATTGGAGCGCATTACAAAAGGTTGTTCTGCTGCATCGCTTTTCCCTATCCAAACGGGCGAATCAAAATTGGTATTGCCTCCTTTAAATACGCCAGAATAATAAACCAGTCCTTGGCTGCCGTCAGCAGGATCTATCATGGCACTTAGGCTACCATCTCTTCTACGAAAATTGCCAGCGGTAGATGAATCTGGTTCTTTATCCCAACAAGAAGAGCAAACAGTAATAGGACTGATCGTTAAATTTTTTCCATCATCTGTGTAACTAAATGTTCTTATTTGGTGCGAATACAAATCCTGCGGTGTAGAGAAATAAAAGTTCCACCCAAAAACCAAATAAACAGTATTGTCTATTATACTCAACTCACCCCCTGTAATAGCAAGTGAATCATTTTTTATCTGACGAATAGAATTACTTGGCATGGCTTTTTTGTTTACAACTGAATTTATTAAATCAGGTAAATTTATTGCAGTAATATACGGCAATGTTTTCGGACCGATTGCGGCTGTGCCATCGGCAGCTTTTAAACCCGGCACCATCATCAACCCTTTGCTTGGGTCGTTGGGAACTTTTAATTGCGTAGCCACTGTGCCACCCAGCATTCCACCTACAATATACAGAACGCTATCTTCGGTAAAAAATTCAGCATTATTAGCCATCAATTGGTCTGTATTTACACCTGCAACCGATACTTTATTGGCAGGTAAATTATATACTTTCCATTGCGTTGGATCTGCCCAATTTTTTGTATCCAATACATAAATATTTTTATTAGAATTGGCTCTATTAAAATTATAAGAACCACCATGAAGCCCATTGGTACGCCCACCAATCATTATTATTTTATCCTTATAAGTTGCATGTGTGTAAGAGTGTAAATCTGGCAACTGCTCATTTACGAACTCTTCTAGTTGAATTGTATATGGAGGCCCTGCATAAGTTCCAACTGTTTCATCTTTTAATTCATCGTTATTGCTGTTGCTTTTAGTTTTACTATCTGTGCAACCAATTGCAAATAAAGTAATCAATAAAAAGAAAATGGCATTTGTAGGTTTTTTCATGTTGTTTATTTTGGTTTAAATATTAAATACAATTTATATACAAACCTACAAAATCACATTTAACAAACTATGCGTATAAATACCTGTTTTAAATTTCAGTTGGTTATACTTATATCTAACCACGCAATTAAAAAAATGGCAGAAAATAAGATTGTATAATCAGATAGGATTATCAGCATCAAAACATCAAAATATACTTTTCAAAAAAAATAAATT
>JANNGD010000026.1:0-10661 GCA_031380515.1 Ferruginibacter sp.
TTACAAAGCGCTTACTTTCAAATTATTAGAAAGTCAGCCTGAGCTTGTCGAAGGCGGGTTTTGAAGAAGCGCACCGGCTTCGACAAGCTCAGCCTGACAATCTTTAAATATCGAACTATGTCATTTGCAAAGAGCTTAAAAATTTATTTTATGAGTGCCTCAGTCTGACAACCCTTAACTTAATGACATTGCCCGAAGGGGGACTTTCGAACTCTGTGATTATTTAAATTTCTTTTTAATTTTTAATATTAGTATTATGATGAAGCAAATATAAATAATTGCATGGCTGTGTAAAATTTATTTTGAATTAGCATTGTTAAAATGTGGATAACTATATTTATAGTTTTAAAACTAATTTTATAGTTTTACGGTATCAACTCACCAATATGATAAAGCAACTCACCAAAGCCGAAGAACAAATAATGCAGATTTTATGGAAACTGGACAAAGCATTTTTAAGAGAAATAATAGACGCTTTGCCTGAGCCAAAGCCACACAATAATACGGTAGCTACTGTAATAAAAATACTTACCGAAAAGGAATTTATAGGCATAGCTATTTTTGGGCGTACGCACCAATACCATCCACTGGTAAGCAAAGAAGCCTATAGCAAAGCCACCATGAAAACATTTGTAAAAGGATATTTTGAAGGCAACTTTAGCAATGCAGTTTCTTTTATGGTAAAAGAAAATAATCTAAGCATTAGCGATTTAGAAATGCTTTTAAAGGAATTGAAGAAAAAATAATATTGCCCCGAATTTTTGAAAAATTGTTTACTGAAAAACGTTCCATTTATACAACTATAAATTAATTAGCATGCTACCATTTGCCTATTATCTTTTAAAAATAACCATTTGTTCGGCCGTGCTGTTCTTGTATTATTGGTTTATGCTCCGCAATAAAGTATTTCATAGTTACAACAGATTTTATTTGCTAGCCATTGTAGCTATTTCTTTCATACTTCCGCTGTGCAGTATTAATATTTTCCATACCAGCGAAGCGCCCAAAGCATCTGTCATAAAAATGCTTACAGTTGTAACGGAAAGTGATGACTACATAGATGACGTAATATTACAAGCAAAACAAACTTCGCAATTTACTATAATGAGCATTTTACCATTTATATATGCGCTCATCAGTATTGTATTTTTATTATTGCTCTTGCAAATGCTCATTGGTATTGTAAAATTATTGCAAACAAACGAAATACAAAAAGTAGAAAATATCCGATTTGTAAACACCCATGCAGCCAAGGGAACGCCATTTTCCTTTTTTCAAACTATTTTTTGGAACAAACAAATAGACCCACACAGCCCTGCAGGTACTCGTATATTCAAACACGAGCTCGCACATATACAAGAGCGCCATAGCTACGACAAATTATTTCTGAACATTGTATTGATATTATTTTGGGCAAACCCAGTCTATTGGATTATACGAAAAGAACTAAGTATGATTCACGAATTTATGGCCGATAAAATAGCGGTAGAAGATGGAGATACCACAGCTTTTGCGGCCATGATACTTGCCACTACTTACCCAAATCACACGTTGAGTATTACCAATAATTTTTTCTATTCACCCATAAAAAGAAGGCTTATGATGCTTACAAAAAACCAACACCCGAAAATTAATTACCTCAGCAGGTTGCTGGTATTACCGCTTGCTGTTATTGTATTTGCAGCATTTACAATAAAAGCCAGAGAATACAAAAAGGAACAAAATACAAAAAATGTATTGGCAAGCGCAACCAATAGATTGTCTACTGATGAGGCATTAACCAATACAAATTTGGAAAACTTGCCTAGCAATAACACTACTGCTTATGGCCAACCAAATTACGGCAATAAACAAATAACGGTGGTTATTGATGCTGGACATGGTGGGCAAGACCCTGGTGCAAAAAACGATGAAGGTATTGTAGAGAAAGATTTGACTTTGCAACTGATAAAAAAAATAAAAGCACTTAATAAAAATGAAAACATCCATATTATTTTAACTAGGGAAACAGATATTTACAATACACCTCAAGAAAAAGCTTCATTTGCCAATGAACAAAAACCAGACTTGTTTATTTCGGTACATATTGATGCCGCAATAAATAAAGGCGGGAAAATTAAAAATGGTTTAAACATATATGTACCCAACGATTCATTTCCAATAAGTGCAAAAAGTAAATTGTTTGCATCAGCTATAATTGGTGCTTTTGAAAACAACTATGCATTGCAAGTGCCAAAAACTACTACACAAAGAAAAGTAGGAATTTATGTATTGAGAGCTGTACAAGCACCTTCTGTTTTGATACAAGCTGGTTACATTACCAATAAAAAAGATGCTGCATATCTAACATCTGATCTCGGCCAAAAAGCTTTTGCCAACAATGTATTAAATGCCATCAATAATTTTGTAAAGAGCAATGACTTTCAAACGAACAACTATAACCAAATTAACGAAGCTGTAGTGCCTTTGGACGAAATAGTTGCCATGAGCAATTACACTACCAATACAAACGAAAATGTAGCCAATACCCGCTACGATGATACCATATTATACAAAGGTAAAAAGATAAAGCTATTTGAAGTAAAAGCGGATGCGCTTAGCGTAAAGAACGAAAAAGTTACCTTGTATTTTTATGATAATACTTCCACTGTGATTACTGTAGCAGAGGCAAAAAGAATTGGGCTTACCATGCCTACAACTACAACAAAAGTTACTTCGCATAACAAAACAAAATACCCAGATACACTTGCTTGGTCTGGTACCGATTCACAGGATGACAGAGAATTGGTTTTTTCAAAAACAGAAACTCCAGCAGAATTTCCAGGCGGGCTCGATGCTTGGAAAAAGTATTTGATGAGTAATTTAGATGGTAAATTGCCTACAACTGAAAATTGGGCGGCAGGTGCTCACAATATCATGGTGATATTTATTGTAGAAAAAAACGGGTCCCTAACAAATATCACCACTGAAAATTACATAAATTCTAAAACAGCACAACATTGCATTGATATTATAAAAAATGGCCCGAAATGGATACCTGCAAAACAAAACGGGAAAACGGTAAAAGCCTACAGGAGACAACCGATAACCTTTGTAATAGCTGGAGAAAATGATGTAAAAAAAGAAGTAAGCAATATTGAACCAGTATTTAAAATTGGCAATTTGCTTCCGGGCAACGTAAAAGTGGAAGATTTTAAAGCAGCAAAAAATATTATACTAAAAGATGGTTATACCCTTTTAGACTATTCCGCATATTTTTGGGGCAATGGATTTCCAAATGCTATTTCAGCAAAAATTGCTGGAAACAGCATTGCTCCATTAAGGGAACAAATAGCAAAATGTGTTGTAGGAACAAAGATTGTATTTACTGATATTAAATTTAGAGATAATAATGGGATAAGGACTTTAGCTGATAAATCCTATGTACTTTTCTAATTATATTTTACGATTATTTATGAGCACACCAAAAAAAATTGCATTTTAAAATGTAGCAGTTTGCAAATAGGGTTGTCAACCTTTCAACGATACATTTGTTTTGAAATTACCAATAAAGGTTGACAACCCTTACGAGGTTTTTTATGAGCGCATTCTAAAAAGATGCGTTTTTTTAATTTTAGTATTTATCTTCAACAAAAATTTTTAAATGGGCAAATCAATATTTCTTGTAGTACTGTCTTTTTTGCTGGCACACAATTTTATTGTAGCGCAAAACAACGCCGTATTGCCTGAAAAACTTAAAACCACCATAGTGCTCAAAACCCAATCGGGCGTTACAGCACAAGCCAATGGCATTAAATGTGGAACCATTTTAGTTGAAATAGATACAACCGTTACCGTATCGCCAAAATATGCGTATTTGAGTATCGATTTTGCAGATGTAGAAGGCACAAACCAATTGGAAGTAATGATGGGCAATAATATTGTTTGGATATTTGATAAAACAGGCAAAGAAATTGTTGTTAAAGAAAGGTTTCTAAAAAGAACCAATGCCACTATGGGAGCCAATATGGTAAAAATGCTGGTAAAAATACCTTATCGTTTAAAAACGGATAACAATCAATATACCATTCATTATCGCTGGGAAACCAAGGATAAGAGTAAGAATTTGGATTTGATTACAACAAAATAAAAAGCCTTAGCCTAGTTCGTGTCCCCTTAGCCCTGGTTCGTGTCCCCACGAACCTTCCGATTTAATCAACTATATTTTTTGGTTACTCCGCTGGAATATGCTCTCAGATTTTACAGATTAGGCGGAAAAAATCTGAGTAAATCTGAGGAAATCTGTGAGCCAAAAACCTACTCCATCAATTCTTAAAGCCTATAATTTTACTGGGTGTAACAACGCTAAAACAGGAAAAATAAAATGCGCTCAGATTTTACAGATTAGGCAGAAAAAATCTGAGTAAATCTGAGTAAATCTGAGTAAATCTGTGAGCCAAAAATCTACTCCATCAAGTCTTAGAGCCTATAATTATACTGGGTGTAACAACTCTGAAAACAGGAAAAATAAAATGCGCTCAGATTTGACAGATTAGGCAGAAAAAATCTGAGTAAATCTGAAAAATCTGTGAGCCAATAATCTAGGGTATTCCAAGCCTTGGCGGCATACAACTACACAAATATACGGAACAGTCCCTCCATAATGCGGGAAGGCCGGACAAATGTTCCTGCTTGCTGCATGCTCACAGCCCCCATTTGTTTTTGTTATCAATAAGTAATTTCTGTTTCTCCCAGTTTTATAACCAATTCCTTTTTATCACTCGCTTCTACCCTACCAATAATTTGTGCCGCTATCCCAAATGAGGTGGCTGTTTCTATCATCGTTTGAGCATCCTCTGCAGCGCAATAAATTTCTAGCCTACAACCCATGTTAAACACTTCGTACATTTCTTTTGGGTTGCTGCCACTGCTTTTGGCAATGATGTTGAAAATCTCTGGGGCTTCAAAAAGATTGTCTTTTATAATCTTAAAATTGCCTGGTAAATACTTCAAACATTTGGTTTGCCCGCCGCCACTGCAATGTATAAGCCCATGTATTTTTTCGAAGTGGTTTTGCAACAAATCTTTGAGTACAGGCGCATACGTACGTGTAGGACTTAGCAATAATTTGCCAATGGTTGTTTTGCTACCATCGTTTCTGCTCACTTCATCGGTCAATTTATTTGTACCTATATAAACTACTTCATCGCTTAGGTTGTTGTCGTAACTTTCTTTATAAGTATGAGCATACAATTTACCGAGCACATCGTGCCTTGCACTGGTGAGCCCATTGCTGCCCAGGCCGCTGTTGTATTCGGTTTCGTAATTTGCTTGCCCGTACGATGCAAGGCCTACAATAACATCGCCCGCTTTTATCTTATCGTTGGTTATGAGTTTGTTTTTTGGCCAACGGCTCGTCATGGTTCCATTTACGGCTGCTGTGCGCACCACATCGCCCACATCGGCAGTTTCGCCGCCTAGGTAGTGTATGTGCACGCCATGTGTAGCCAGCATATCAAACACTTCTTGTGTGCCGCTTATAATTTGTTGTAGTACTTCGCCCGTTATCAGGTGTTTGTTTCTATCTATGGTAGAATTAAAAACAATGTTGTCGTGTATGCCCACACATAGCAAGTCATCTAAATTCATTACCACGGCATCTTGTGCTATGCCTTTCCAAACCGAAATATCGCCTGTTTCTTTCCAATACAAATAGGCCAATATGCTTTTGGTACCAGCACCATCGGCGTGCATCACGTTCACAAAAGCATCATCGCCACCCAAATAATCGGGATATATTTTGCAAAAAGCATTGGCAAAAAGCCCCTGGTCTAAGTTTTGTACTGCAGCATGCACTTCTTCTTTTTGTGCCGATACTCCCCGTTTTGCGTATAATGACATTGGTAAAAGTTGAAAAAGCCCCCTAAATCCCCCACAGGGGGACTTTAAAAGCCCGTGATTATTTAAATTGCTTTATTTTACGCTTATTCTAGAATGTTTTTTTGCAAAAATAAATGTTCCTTAACCGAATTACAATATTCATTTCTCAACTACTTTTGCACCGATTTATGAAAGTGTACAAAGATTTATCGGCCTTGCCCATTTTTACCCATGCAGTAATTACCACTGGCAGTTTTGATGGGGTACATATGGGGCATGTTCAAATAATAGAGCAGCTTATAAAAGAAGCCCAGCAAATAAATGGCACAGCGGTGCTCATTACTTTTTATCCGCACCCCAAGCAAGTGGTGCAGATGAAAGAAAAAACCCTTCAAATACTTAATACACCCGACGAAAAATACGCATTGCTACAAAGCAAAGGCATACAGAATATAGTAGTAGTACCCTTCGATAAAAGTTTCTCAGAATTATCTGCACAAGATTATATCCAACATTTTTTGGTAAACCGTTTTAAGCCAGCAGTTATCATTGTAGGACACGACCACCGTTTTGGCAATAACAGGTTGGGCGATTTTTATTTGCTACAGAGCAAAGAAGCCGAATTTAATTTTAAAGTAAAAGAAATTCCGGAGCATGTGCTCAAGAATATAACCATTAGCTCTACCAAAATAAGAGAAGCCCTGTTATCTGGCAATATAGAAACTGCCGCTTCATTCCTTGGATACAACTATTTTTTTAGCGGCACCGTGGTAGAAGGTAATAAGCTAGGCCGTACCATTGGCTACCCCACGGCCAATTTGCTTATAACAGATGAGTACAAATTAATACCGAGCAATGGCGTGTATGCGGTAGATGTGCTATTGAACAATAGAAACCTAAAAGGCATGATGAATATAGGCATGCGCCCCACGGTAGATGGAACCAAGCGAGCCATAGAGGTAAACATTTTTAATTTTGATGAAGATATTTATGGGCAAACGCTGCAAATAACCTTAAAAAATAATTTGCGTAGCGAAATAAAATTTGCTGGCTTAGCCGAACTAAAAGCGCAACTTGCAAAGGATAAGGAAAATGCCATTATGCTCAATCCATAGTGTTTCCTATAAATTGAGTACTAAAAAATATTTTTTTTTGGGGCTCTCCCCTAGTTACCATTGAGCAGCATTTGTTCGGCGTACTCCGGGCTCCGCTATCGCTGCGGTAATTGCACTTCGTGCAATCACTAAACCCTACGTATGCCGCAGCCGTTCTTCAGCAGTTCATTGGTCGGCAATACATCGAAGTATATTACAGTATCCATCTTTATTTTTATCCACAGGCTGCAGTGCATTGCAGCAGCCAATTGCCCAATAAATGGGTAACAAGCACAAAAACACCCTCTGCGAAAACTCTCTTAACTCTTTTCTCTGCGGTAAATACCAAAGAAAAAATAAAAAAATCGTTGTGTTCATTGTTATCGTTGTTTCGCTGTGTGAAATAACGCTGTTATCCCTGTTTCGCTGTGTGAAATAATTATCGCTGCTTCTCTGTTATCGCTGTTGCGCTGTGTGAAATATCGCTGTTTGAAATAAAATTCGCTGTCTCGCCGTTATCCCTGTTTCGCCGTGTGAAATATCGCTTTATGAAATATCGCTGTTATCCCTGTTTCGCTGTGTGAAATATCGCTGTATAAAATATCGCTTTATGAAATATCGCTCTGCGCCAACTCCTTACCCTCCTTTCTCTGCGGTAAAAACCAAAAAACCCACTCATTACAAAAAAATAACATAAAAAATTGCTATGTATATGAAACCAATTACTTACCTTCATTTTAGCAACAATACTTTTAAGTTGTGTCCGAGCAGAATGTGACTGAGGGACGGCGAAGCCTTGCCCCGGCGGAAAAAGATGAAAGCAATACAATACAAACCAGTAGTACACAAAGGCGAGAAACGCATAGCTGTAATATTTAAATACGACAGCAAGCTTATAACGGCCTTACGCAAAAAAACCGCTGCCAGGTGGAGCAAAACCATGTGTGCATGGCATATTGCCGATACGGCGGAGCATAGGATAAAATGTGGGTTGGCGTTGGAGGGTGAGGAAACAATGACTTTAGAAAACCCAGAGACTGTTTCGGCAATAATCAAAGAAAAACAGCCCCCGTTACCTGAAAAAACAAGCACAGAAAACAGTTCTAGCATTTTACCAACGCTAGAGCTAATACCCATCCTAACTAAAAATAAAGAAGATCGAATTGGTTTATTTGTAACAAACAACAGCACTATAAATGGCATATTAAAAAGATTGCCTGCTGTAAAGTGGAGCGAAAACCAACAATGCTGGCATATCCCTTGTACCGAAAAAGATTATGAAGGAATGTGCCTAGCACTAAATGGGTTGGTAAAAATAGATATCAAACGACTTGCTCAATTTTTAGTAAAAAGGAAAACAGCCAATGCTGTACAACAAAAAATTGGACAAAAAAAGCCAGCAACAACTGAGCAAATGTTATCCATAAGTCAGCAAAATTTATCCTTACTGCAACGTATGGTGGAACATTTGCAATTAAAAGCCTACAGCACATCAACCTTACGTACATATAAAAATGAAGTAAGTATATTTTTTCAAACCTTAGAAAATAGACAAGCTGATACGCTCACTTCAGAAGATGTGCGAAAGTACATTCACCATTGTATAAATGAACTTAAATTAACCGAAAATACTGTACATAGCAGATTAAATGCTTTAAAATTTTTGTATGAACAGGTACTTGGACATGAAAAATTCTTCTTTGAAATTCCAAGACCAAAAAAGAAAATGCAATTACCCAAAGTTTTTAGCCAAAGTGATATAGCTGCAATCATTAACTCAGTAACCAATAAAAAGCACAAAACGATGCTCATGCTAGCTTATAGCGCAGGACTAAGAGTTAGTGAAGTTGTGAGTCTAAAAACCTACCATATAGATAGCAAACGAATGACAATCCTTGTAAGCGAAGGAAAAGGTAAAAAAGATAGAATAGTTACACTTAGTCCGGTTTTATTGGTTATGCTTAGGGATTATGCTCAAACATATACGCCTAACAAAAATGGATACTTATTTGAAGGAAGTACAAAAGATACAGCTTACAGCACACGTAGTTTACAAGAGGTATTACAAGCAGCCAAAAAAAAGGCAGGGATAATGAGGCCTGGTAGTATTCATAGTTTGAGACATAGTTTTGCTACACATCTCATAGAAAAGGGAACCGATGTTACAATGATACAAAAACTTTTAGGCCATAATGATTTAAAAACTACGATGCTTTATCTACATACAAGTAATAAAGATCTGCTTAAAATCATAAGCCCATTAGATGATTTGGAATTAAAGTAAGTTGTATTTGCGCTACTCCAATATTTCCGCGCTTTTTTTCCTAAATCAATAAAAACAAATGATTTAAAAAAATTGTTGCAACAAAAAAGTAGCGTATATTAGCGCAAATACATACGTTAGCAGTAATTGTAGAGCATAACCACTAAAAAACTTTATAAACATGAACAAGCCAAAAATTATTCAAAGCTATATTGGAGTTGACAAAACACCAAAAGTACAATCTATTGACCAGGATAATTTTATCGACTATAAAGAAGATGAGTATTTGAAATTTTTAGGTGTTGAAGCACCTTTACATTACCAGTTTGAAGTGAGAGCGGATAAAATAACATCGCCAGACGTGGTAGAATTGTTAGAATATGGAACGAAAATAAGAGGTAGCGTATTGACCAGAGTTATTGCTCTTGAATCTGCTTTAAACGTCGCCTTAGCCCAACACTTTTGTAGAGGGAATGAAATGGAGTCGACTTTGATAGAAATGGTATTTGCGACAAAGAGAGTAACATTTGACCACAAAAGAGAAATATTAAATGGAATCATAAAGAAGTATCTCGGAGTAGAATCAACGGTAAAAGGAGCAATAAGCACTTCCAATAAAGTAAAAGAAGTTGCCGAGTTGAGAAACATATTTGCTCATTACCCAATTGCTATTGACGACGCTTCTATATCTGATTTCAAGTCCGATAAAACTTTGAATTTCTTAAAGTACAGCTATTCTGAAACGAAAGAAAAATTTACACAAGACAGAATCGAAAAATTCATTTCAACTATCAAAAATTGCCATGAAGCAATGCTTAATATACAGTTTTAGGGAATCGCCTCTCCCGTCTCTAAAAACGTTTTGATTAAACATTTCTCAAGATAGGAGAAGAACCAGAAGTTGTATTATAAGCCAAGTTATAGACGAAATGGCATTAAGGAAGAGGAACGAGCGTCGTTTAGTTGTCGGGACATATCTTGTAGCTGTTGGTGCGATAGGTCTGATAATTTGGGAGATGATAAAGACTTTTTGAATTGAGGGACACTCTTTTCATTTTTGCCCTTGAAAAGTATCTTTATCCACTTGAACATACACTTACGCCGAGAGAAGAACAACTACTGCTAACATGGGGTTTGGCAAAAGAAGTGGCTTGAAGTTGTATATCAGCTTTAGTTCTTTGCTTTACCTTTCGTTTTGGCTGAAAGTTTACTATTCAGCTTTAGGTTGTTATCTTCATCTTTTAAAGGATTTATCAGCTTAGGTTTTGAGCAGTAGAATATCTATTACCCCATCCTTCGCCAAGCCCTTTTTAGCAGCAATACACAGACACAACACTACAATGAAAGGACCAGAATTTTTAAACTATGTAAATCCTGTTTTGACAGCATTACAATCTAATGGCGGAGCAGGCAACTCTTCGGACATAATTGAACAGGTTATTGAC
>JANNGD010000226.1:0-3944 GCA_031380515.1 Ferruginibacter sp.
GCCAATCTTATACTTTCCCATAGAAGTTGCATTACCATTTGGAGTATTGTTAAATATGAGTGCATTGGTGGCCGTTTCGGAACCACCACCATGCGTAACCAATCCAGCATCCAAAATCGAATCTTTTTTTAAATCAAATACAAAAAAGCGGTTTTTTCCTGATGGTATTTTCATATCTATTAAAAAACAATATTCTTCGCAGTAATTATTTGTCTTTAAAAATGGTTTTAACTTATAAGCATATTTTCGGGTAAACTTCTTTTCAGTGTTTTCTTTAGCAAGTTTTTTAGCGAATGGTTTTGCAATAGTAGCTTTTACTTTTAGCAATGGCTTGGTATTTCCAAAAAAGAAAAAAGCAGAAAGCAAAGAAATGGTAAGAAATCCTAGGAATAATAATTTCATAGAAGAATATTTTCATAAAGATTCAAAATATTTTTATTTCCATAAAGGCTTTAACAAAAAAATAGGCCTACATCATAGTAAGCCTACTTTTCATTTCAACCCCCCAAGATTGAAAATGATTTTCCTATTATTTAATTAGTGATACATGTCCTGTTTTTGGTGTTGGTTTGCTTGGAGCTAGTGGAAATATCTTAAAAACGACAGGCTCACTCCTACCCTCACCATTACCATCAACCCCAATGGGATTTTGCGAGGCATCCAAAGATTGTATGCTCCATATATATTGTTTACCTCCCATAATTTTACCATCCCAACCTTTTCTTTGTGAACTAGAATCTAGGTTTGTATCGTCAGTAAAACCCAATATTCCTTGTGGTTGCCATATAAATTGTGTTTGCCCCGCTACAATTTTATCCAATATTGGTTGATTGCTTCTTAAGGCTTGCACAGATTGCTGGTTCTCCAAAATTTCAAAAATTTGTAACCGATAGTTGACAACAGTTTGTGGCCTTGGCACCAGCGGCGTCCAACGAAAAATAATAGCCGTTTGCGCTTTTTTAATATCAAGCTCTTGGTTATTGGCAGGCATCATACAAATGGGTAATTGAACGCCTGCTACAAAAAAGTTGCGGCATTTTATAGTAGCTTGTGGTACAAGATCTGTGGCGAGCAATAACTCTACACAAAGCGTATAAGAATCCGATGGTAGCTTACCCGTCTTGTTTAAACTTTTTTGGTAAGTACCAGTAAACCTTTGTATCTCAAAAGGGAAAATATCTGCAGCCGTTAAAATGCTGTTACCATCACGAAAAGTATATGTTTTAGCTTGGCCTACATCTGTGGTAGATACTTCTGCTCCGCTGGCAGATTTTATAGTCGTTCTAATTTTTATTGGCTTACCCACAGCCCCTCCCAGATTAGAGACAATCAGTGTAATCGTTTGTGGTTTTGTTTGCCAGTCTACAAGATTTGATGGCATCCTACTATCCATAATTAAATTTGTATTTAATTGAGCATTTGCAGATACTGCAAAAAGTAGAAATGATGCTATTAATATTTTATGTTTCATAATTTTTTATTTTGTATTATCGAATGTTGTAGGAATTCGTCTGTGGCGAATTCAATTTGAAACACGCACAAGTTTCAGAATTCGCCTGTGGCGAATTGGTGTTAGAACTCGCCACAGGCGAGTTCCTACTGGAACTTATATTGAAAACCTGTTCGTAAATTACTCTCTAAATAATTTGCACCAGTATACGTTGTACCCAATTGATCTCCATATTTATAATAATTGGTGGATAGAAAATTTGTCCACGTAAGTTTCTTATCCAACTTTACATCTATATTACAACTTGCTATCAAATTATTATCGGGTGTAAAACTATTAAATGTACTTAAAGTGTATTGCAATTGCCCCCTTAGTTTCACTTTATCTTTTGCTACAGGCACTGCAAGACCGGCACTTAATGTTGCGAAAGTTATTTTTATTAAAGATGCTTGGTTATAAAAATACAGTGCACTAAAATCCGGAGAAATTTTCTTATTGAAATATACTGGAATGTAAGACAACAAAACAGTATGCGTATTGTTTTGATCTGTTACGGGGACAAGAATAGGATACGGTATGTAGGTTTCTTTATAGCTGCTGTAATTGTAACTAAAGCTAAGGGTATTGCTCATTGTTTTGTTACTCCAAGTATACGTTGGGTTTATGCCAATATCGTTGCTTACATTTTTTACACTTGGTATGCCCGTTAAAGTGTTGCCATTTGTATTAAAACCAAAATTATTAAAATTTACATTCAAACTAAGTTTATCATTGAACTGTGTAAACCAATTTATGTTTGCAATAAGCTGCGTTGCCTTGGTAGTAGTACTACTTAAATTATTTACACGCTGGCCAATACTTGCCACCACATTGGTTGTTTTTTTAAAGGCATTGAACCGGGTGTTTACCGTATAGTCAAATCTATCGGGTTGCATATAAGGATAGCCGGGTAGCTGAAAGCCTGCACCAATATACTTTCCACCTAGCCCAATATCGAAGTTGGTAGATTTTTTACCAAAAGAAAGTTGTGCGGCATAATCAGAAACGGTAGAACTTCTTGCCTCAATAAATGGCTTAAACCCCTTCATAGCTGGGTTTAATGTATCATTTTCGTTAGAAGTAAAAATAGCATTTGACCCCTCAGATTTTATATACCATCCTTTTTTAAAATCTTTGTTTACTTGCATACTTATCGTAAATCCTTCTTGTGGTTTAATAGGTAATAACGGGGGGGTAGTTACGGAACCTATCATATCTTTTCCTTTTGCAAAATTAAAAGCAACCAAATAATTGTTTTCTTTTTCTTTGCCCAGGCTAAACATAAAGTGCGAACGTTTGTATGCTCCTTGTACACCCGGCAGTGGTGTTAACGAATAATTTATACCTGTTTGAGAATTTCCGGCAAAAAATTTAATCCTATAATCACCGGGCTTTAATGAAAAACCAGCACCAAAAATGCCAATATCCCCAGTAGACAAATCAGAATATTTTAGATACTGTGTACCCAACTGAAACTCTGCCCATTTGTACGTAGGGTTCAATCCAAAATTATTCATTGGATTGGTAAGAAACTGCCCGATGTTTTGTTTTTTTATGCCAGCATAAGGCCCTGCAAAATTGGTAGGAAATGCTGCAAAATTAAAATTGATAGGCAATGAAAAGTCTTTAGTAAACTTTATCGTAGGCATAAAATTAAACCGTACTTGGTTCCATGGGCGACGTGGTTGATAACCTGTAAACCCGGTAGGATTGCGATTTAGTCCATAGCCTTCGTAAGTAATACCAGCGGTGCCGCTTATACTTACTGGGATTTTCTTTTGGGCAAAGCTTTGCAAACTTGCTATGAACAAAAGGATGATTAAAAATTGTTTCATGTAGGTTAGTTAAATTGGTAATGTAAATATGACACTTGGTTTTGTGTTAAAAAAGGGCGATTGTATAAGTGTGGGGGTTGGGTGTATAAGTGTGGGAATTAACAAAAATGCCGCTGGCAATATGGTGCAGCGGCATTTTGTGATGTACACTTTTTCTCGAGTGTAGTATGTTTTGGCGAAGCGGAATACGAACCAAAACGTAAGACGTTATCAACTTCGCCTCTAAATAATTATATTTGAATAATTCATTCTCTTAAGTTTTGTGGTTAAATAGAGGTACAATTTGAGACTGAAACTTATATTTTGTTTACATTATTATACACAAGTTCAGGTGAAGTAGTACCAACCCAAGAAGTATTAATTTATAACAATCTGTATTTTTTTACTTGACCATACAGGTTCGTATGTACTTACTTCAACTGTATAGCGTCGTTGTTGCCCAACTAATCCTGGTTGATAAGGTAGTAATACTGTTGAACCAGGTGGCGGTAAAACAGTACTTATGTTGCCACCAAATAATATTTGTCCTTTCCTTACAATGTCTCCATCGAAATTTGAGTAATTATTAGAATTTGTAGCTAATTGCTGTAAGCTTATTGCAGCAGGAGCTTGTCCTGAAA
>JANNGD010000228.1:0-5238 GCA_031380515.1 Ferruginibacter sp.
GTACATTTTCAATTGAAAAATGAAAACCAGCAATATCTCAAAAATCATTTGTTCGGTAAATGGTTTCTCTGAAACAAAAATTTACTCCCCTTTATTCTTCCACTTAAAACTATTAATCAAGTGGTCAATATCTTGTTGAATAAAATCTACAACAGGCTTTATTGAATCTGCATTGGGGGATGCATAAAAATACAAGGCCCCTCTTATAAAATTCTTAGTTGTATCGGTCATAAAAAACTGGCGCTGGGTAGCAACATTACCACCAAGTTTAAATAATAATCCCGCAATATTATTAGCAGTTTTAAAAACACTGTCTTTATTTGAAGTAGCTATATCTTCGTTTTTACTGGTAAGTTTAAACGCATCATTTATCATTTTATCGTAGGCATTTATGCCAATAGAATCTTTGTATGTTCCATCTGGCTTTTTTACTTTGTACAATGCCTTTCCACCAATGCTTTTATAACTTAGAAATATCTTTGCATTTAATCCAGTAAAATCAATATTTCTCCAATAGTCATTTTCTGGATTTGTATCAAAGTACGTGCTATCCTTTATAATTTTTGCATATACAGGATACTCAAAACTATAAGGGAAGCTTGGTTCATCAAATATCTGGTATTTTTTTGTGGGCAAGTCTATTTGGAAGAAACCTGTTTTTTTTGATGTGTAAGTACTATTACAAGCCGCAAGAAAAAATAGTAAGCCAACATAAACTACCGCATTTTTATTTATACGATTCATCTTTCTATCATTTGCTATGGTAAACTGCTTATCCAATATTTTTCTTTATTTGTATTTTTATTTTGTCTATTCTATTCTTACTTATTTCCAAAGGTATAAAGGTAAAATTGTCGGTTTCCAACACCTCATCTATTTGCGGAAACTCACCGGCTATTTCCAATACAAGACCAGCTACCGAGTCACTTTCGCCTCTTTCCTTATCAAAAGTATCAATAGGAAGCCCCATGGCTTTGCATGCATCGTTTATCATTAATTTACCTTCAAAAATATAGGTAAATTCATCTATCTTTTTATTAATACTTTCTTCATCATCAAATTCATCTTTTATTTCTCCTATAATTTCTTCCATTATATCTTCTAAAGTAACAATGCCCGACGTACCACCAAACTCGTCTACCACTACAGCAAAATGCATTTGCTTTTTTCTAAACTCTTGCAACAAATCTTCTATCAATTTTTGCTCATGCACAAAGTAAGGTGTGCGCATAAGTGTATACCAGTCAAAACCAACCTGCTCATCTATAAATGGCAGTAAATCTTTGGTGTGCAAAATGCCCACAATCTCGTCTAAATTATTTTTATAAACCGGTAAACGAGAATAATGCAATTCTTCTACTGTGTTTATCAAATCTTTGAACAAAGTTTTTTGTTCTATACCATGTATATCTAGCCTTGTACGCATTATTTGTTTTACGGGTGTATCTCCAAATTTTCTTATTCCTTTCAATATTTGCTTCTCTTCTAGCGTTGCTTCATTTTCTGGCAGCAAATCTATCGCTTGATCCAAGCTTCCTGCATCTGGGGAATTGTTTTTTTCTGGTGATAATCTTTTTTCTAATTTATCGCTAAAGCGAACAAGCCTTTTGCTTAGTCCAAAAAAAATACTGTTAAATATTTCTACAATTAAAGAAGCAGAAGATGCAAACCAAATTTTGTTGTGTGTTGCCCACACTTTAGGCAAAATTTCAGCAAACAATAATAGTAGGATTGTTACAACTAAAATTTTGAAAAGAAACTTTGGCCAAAACGTAAAATCATAAGGGCTTATCCAATCTTCAATTAGAATATTGGAAACAAGAATGATACCCATATTTACCAAACTATTGGTAATTAGCATAGATGCTAACAATGTTTTGGGCTGTTCTAGCATCGTTACGATTCTTCTAAAAGAGGGTTGCTGCCTTGTTTTGAGAACATTTATATCTTTTTGAGAAAGCGAGAAAAAAGCTATCTCGCTACCTGCCACTAAAAATGAAATAATAAACAATAAAATGGCTGTAAAAATAAGTACACCTGTAACTGCAGGTATAATTGTAAGTAAATTGAAGGGTATTAATATTTCTGTTACCGAATGATATCCCAAAACTAAAAATTTATATAAACAATTTCATTGTACAGCAATGCACAATTACTTCTTTAAAAGGGTAAGCGTTCGTTTCCGCTTTCATCAACAGGTGGTGGCACTTCATCATCTGTAAAATTGGGAATATTGTCCGTATCTGGTTGCGTGCCATCTGTTCTCTTGTCCAACATTATAAGATTGTCTCCAACTATCTCTGTAGCAAATTTTTTATTCCCTTCTTTATCTTCCCAGCTTCTTGTTTTTAAACGTCCTTCTACATATACCAAACTGCCCTTATGCAAATACTTTTCTGCAAGCTCCGCTAGCCCACGCCACAATACAATGGTATGCCATTCTGTTTGCGAAATAAGCCTTCCACTTCTGTCCTTGTAAGATTCGGTAGTGGCCAACGAAAACTTAGCAACTGCAATATTGCCTTCCAAATATTGCATATCTGGGTCTTTTCCAAGATTCCCAATAAGCATCACTCTATTTACACCTCTCATAAAAAAATTTCTTACACCAAACTGTTTTACGTTGTTTGGCTTATATGAATTGTCTTTGTTTCTAAATCTAGTTTTAAAGATACACCTATTTTTCAAAAAAAAATTACATCAAGTTTTTAAGTCAAAAAAGACCATTTCTTTCAAAATAATTGGTTATGAATCTAGGAAAAGCCAATTCTTGCATTTCGCTTTTTGTAATTAAGGTATAATCCTTATTTGAAATCCCAGATTTCAATTTCACCACAACAAAACAACCTTCTATAGTTTGATGAGTAAGTTGCTGTTTATAAAAAGTGGAGATATTTTCTATTGTTGCATTTTTACTTACAATAGCTGAAAACGCAGTCGATGCAATAAAATCATCAATAGGTACTTTTTCTTGCTGTTCAATAAGAACAAACTCCCACAAATTTTGCCAAATATCTTTTTCTGCTCTTTTTTTTACGTATACCTTTCCATTCAGTTTTGCAATTATATAATAAAAGAAACGATGCTTTTTTACCAAGTTTTTTTCTTTTACTGGCAAATCTTTTACAAGGTTTTTTTTTAAGGAAACACAGGTTTTATTTAAAATACAAGCAGAACAAAGTGGTAATTGTGGTTTGCAAATAGTAGCCCCAAAATCCATAATAGCTTGGTTATATATACCTGGCTTTTCTTTATCTAATAAATTTTGAGCTAGTTCGTTAAAGTATTTTCTTCCGGCAAGGGTATCAATTGGAATGTTTTTTCCAAAAAAACGAGCAAGTACACGCAGCACATTTCCATCTACAACTGCAAAAGGTAGATTATAAGCAAATGAAGCAATAGCTGCAGCAGTATATGGGCCAACCCCTTTCAATTTCAATATTTCACTGTAGTTTTTGGGGAATATTCCACTATTTTCAAACGCTATAAATCTGGCAGTTGCAATTAGGTTTTTACATCTGGAATAATAACCAAGTCCTTCCCACAACTTAAATATATCATTATCAGTGGCTAATGCAAGCAAATTTATTGTTGGATACTTTTTTACGAACTTATTAAAATAGGCTAGGCCTTGCTCTACCTTCGTTTGTTGAAGAATAATTTCGCTGAGCCAAATTTTGTAAGGATCCTTTTCTCCCTTCCAAGGCATATTCCTTTTATTAAACTGCTTGTTCCAAAAAATAAGATTTTTACTAAAATATGTTGCTTTTTCTGTTTTATTCATGTACAATTGCAAATGTATTTATAAGTCGTTTAACAAAAATTAATTTACATATTTAATTATTTATTATATCTTTATAACCCCTAATTAAAAATTTGTTATGAGAAAAGCAGACTTAATAAACAAAATATCTGATAAAACAGGTATACCAAAAGTTGATGTTTTAGTAACATTGGAAACAATGTTTAAAGAAGTAAAAGCATCGCTGGCATCTGGTGAAAACCTTTATGTGCGTGGTTTTGGAAGCTTTATAGTAAAAAAGAGAGCAGCAAAAATTGGAAGAAACATAAAGAAAAATGTAGCAGTACATATACCAGAACATTTCATACCTGCATTTAAACCTGCAAAGGAATTTATGAAGGATGTAAAGAATTCAAATATAAAAGTAGAGCCTAAAGTTGAGGACGATAACGATGACTAACGTACATTTGTAGCTCAAAATTATAGATTGAAAAAGCAGCTGATTCTTACAATTGTTGGTATTTTACTTATAATGGTTCTTTTTTTCTTTGGTAGAACAACATCTAGCAAAAAAGAAACTATTGGTTCTACCGAAGAAAATATCAAAGAAAAAAAGTTTGATGTACTGCAGTTTATTGCTGCAGAAAAAGCGAAATTATCGCCTGAGAGGGCGATTTTTGTGTCTAAGCTAGAAAATAATATTACAAGAGGAGATGTTCCAGCACAAAAAATAAAAGCCAATGAAGCGCTAGCTTCTTTCTGGAAAGACAGTGTAAAATCTTTCGAATCTTATGCTTTTTACACTTCTGTTGCATCTAAGTTGGTAAATTCAGAAAAAAACCTCACCTTTGCAGCCCGAATATTTTTAGACAACTTAAGAGCAGAAAAAGAAGACGCTAAATTAAATTGGGAAACGGCAGAAGCAATTGATCTTTTTGAAAGAGCAATAAAGCTTAATCCAAATAATGATGACTTGAGGATAGGATTGGGAAGTTGTTACATTTACGGCAAAGGCCGAACTGGTAACCCAGCAGAAACGATGAAAGGTATTCAGGAATTACTAGGGGTTATAAGAAAAGATTCTAACAACATGGAAGCTCAAATGGTACTTGGAGTGGGAGGGCTAGTTTCTGGACAGTATGACAAAGCTGTTGATAGACTAAAAAAAGTAGTAGCTGCAAGACCAAACAACGCCGAAGCAATAGCGTATTTAGCTGATGCTTATGCGGCGTCGGGCAATAAAACAGAAGCTATAAAATGGTACAATATAAGTAAGCGGCTCATAAATGATTCGCATTACACCGAAGAAGTGGATGAAAGGATAAGAGGGCTGAAATAGCATAAAAAAATGAAATAACGAACTGTAGCAATACATATATTTATTTAGAAATTATTTATTAAACACAAAAAAGATCAGATATGCCTTGTGGTAAAAAGAGAAAACGTCATAAAATAGCTACTCACAAGCGTAAAAAACGTTTAAGAAAAAACCGTCA
>JANNGD010000245.1:0-83591 GCA_031380515.1 Ferruginibacter sp.
GTTTTATTCAAATGGAACATATTTATATACACCAGCAGCAGGATATGTAGGTCCAGATAATGTGAATTACACTATTTGTAGTAGATGGGAATGGATCAACCGTTATGGTTAAATAAGCAGTATCACACTTACTTAAGTTTCCATTATCACATAATCTATACGGTACTGTTACCGTTCCGGTAAAGGCCGGATCAGGATTAAAGGTATACGTACCATCTGCAGCAAAAGTAAGAACACCTGCATTTAATACAGTATTACCTAATTTATCAACTCCACCTACGGTTGCTCCTGAAGTTATTGGTGCACCAGGTGTTGCTCCTTGTGTTAAGAATGAACCAAAAGTTTGCGTATTATTTTCTGCATCAAAATCATTAGCCAATACGCCACCACTCACATTCACATCTTGCCATGTACTGGTTTCATCATTAATAGCAGCTGTACTGTTACCTACACCTACTAATAAGTGAATGAAAGCTTGCGTACATAAAGGATTTGGCAATACTGCAGTTACATCACAAATGGTATAGGCAACGCTGTCTGGACCTACGTACCCTGCAGGAGGTGTGTAGGTATAAGTTCCGTTTTCATAATACTGAATAGTACCTCCTTTAGCAGTAGATACCGCAGCCCCAATAGGAGTTGCAGGTCCTGCAGGATTTATACTAGTGGCTATTCCGTTTATTCGAACCGAATTTCCGTTAGGATCACTGTCATTGCCAATGAAAGATCCATTAACCGGTGTATTAACATTGGTATAATTAAAGTCATCGCCTGCTACTGGTGGATCATTTAATGGTCCATTCAAATCAGGCAATACATCTATATGTAAAATAGCTGTTTGACATGCTGGAGGAACCTCATTATCACAAATTGTGTAAGGAACATCTATGCTGCCATGGAAATCAGGTGCTGGTAAAAATGTATAAGAACCATCGGAATTTAGCGTAAGCGTTCCTGCATTACTAACAGGTAAGCCAGAGGTGGTTTGGCCACCAATTACTACTGGTGTGCCCACTACTCCTGTACCGTCTGGCGTACTATCTCCATTGGAATCATAATTAAATCCTGTAACAGTAAAAGGATGGCCTTGAGGATCCCTGTCGTTGGTAATTACATTGCCACCTACAAGTGCACCATAAGAAATATTTTCATCATTATTGGCAATAATACTATTCGTGATAGAAGTGTATGGATTTACTGTTATTCTTAAAAGGGCTTTATCTGATGCTGCATTTGCATTATCATCTGTAATGCTGTAAGGCACGGTTACCACTCCAGTAAAGTTATTAGCCGGAGTAAATGTGTAAGTGCCATCTGCATTAATGGTTAATGTACCAGCATTTGCAACCGGTGCTCCGGTAGCATCTACACCACTTACAGTTATAGAACCACTAGTAATTGGATTTCCAAATTCATCAATAAATCCGGCAAATATTTTTGCATTACCTTCCAAATCGTAATCGTTACCCATAACACCACCACTTACGGGTGTGTTAATCCAAGTACTATTTTCATCATTAATGGCATTTACCGAGTTAGGTACTTCTATTGTATAAGTTACTGTTGCAACATCACACAATGGAGGTGCTGTAGCACAAGTAGCAGGTATACGGCTAGAGTCGCAAAGCTGATAACTTAATACATCTGTACCAAAATATCCGGGGTTAGGCGTATATTGAACAAGACCATTTGATAATACAATTGCTGTACCATGTATTGGCGCTACGGTAATGGTAGGTAATCTTAACAAGTCGCCTTCCGGATCGGTATCATTATCTTTTACACTATAATAACTGGTTTCATCCATATTGATGGTTTCTGCATCATTCACAGCGTCGGGTGTTGTATTAACTGGACCGCTTACTGTGATGGTTACAGTAGCCGCTGCAGATATAGCTGGTGTAACGCCATTATCGATAACGGTGTATGTAAATGTTACGTTGCCTAAAAAACCAACTGCCGGTAAAAAGGAAACTGTACCATCGCCATTATTGGTTAAAGTACCGGCTAAAGGATTACTCAATGCACTAATTGTATTAATTGCTAAAGCACCGCTTTCAGGATCGGTATCATTACCAATTAAACTGAACGTTGTAGTAATACAAGGTAGCACAGCCTTCAGGTCGTTGGCAGCTACCGGTGGCCTGTTTTGTACCACTACTATTACGCTTGCCGTATCACATAAACCGCTGCCACAAGTAGGGCTTGGCTCGCATAAAGAATAAAAAAGCGTATCATTTCCTGTGAAATTTGCATTTGGAGTGTATAAAATTTCCCCGCTGCCATTTACAGTGGCAGTACCATTTACCGGCCCAGTAACAATACCTACAGCATAACTGGCAGGTGGAACCCCAACAACTTCCAGATCGGTATCATTGGTTTTTACGGTAATAGTTTGCGCAACACCGCTTAAAGCACCTGCGGGAGCATCATTAACTGCATCTACACGTGCGTTGCTGATATTGATATAAACAATACCTGTATCTTTTAACCCAGTAAGTGTATGTACTACTTCATAAATAAGCGTTCTAATTCCAATAGATGTAGTATTTGGGGTATAGCTTACCACACCGGCACTATTAATTGAATATAAACCGGAAGAAGGTGGCGTAATGATAGAATAAGTAAGTCCCCCTGCTATTGGAAAATAATCGTTGGTAGCAGTTGGTATATTAACAGGCACTCCGTTAACAGTTGTTGCAGTATCCGGCATAACAACCGGTGCCCTGTCTGGAATAAGGCCACAAACAGCCTGTGTATTATAATTTACAATCAAAGTCGGTCTTAAAGTTGCATTTGTATTTTCGCGGGTTCCAAATACCTGTTGAAGGTTTATGTTTTCAGCAACTGCTTTTACTAAAAAGCCATGGTTAGGGTCAGGCGATGTTTTAACCCAGTTTTGAACAATACCTAATACATCCCAGTTATAATTAGCAGTGCCACCTGTACCGCCTGTTGCATTCGTTATAGCAGTTACTGCACCATTGGTAAGTGTAAAATCTCCACCTGGAGCAGACCATAATTGCGTAAAGTTTCTGTGATTCCAGGTAGTACCATTTAAAGCAAGTGTATTTGTTTGATTATCATCAGCTGCTTCGTTCCAGCTATTGGTTGCCTGGTATGCTCCAATATTTTGCCCGGGAGCAACAACATTATCCCCTCCCGTTCTTGTTAACTTCATCGTTGCAGAAGTAATGGTAGAACCGGTTGGGATATCCGCTGGTTTTACGTCGAACTTAACAAGTAAACGAGCTTCTGCTGCTAAATCAGCACTTAGCTCAAAAGTAGTTGCGTTTCCATAAACTTTGGAAAGGGTACGTTCGTAAATATAAGTATCTTTTGAAGCTTGTATATCCAGTACTACAGCTGCTCCACCACCGGATGGTGTATAAGTAACTCTAAGAATCGGACGGTTTGTGGCAGTGGCATTATTAAAGCTACCAAAAACTTTGTCATTGCCATTTGTTTCTAAAACATCTTTCAATATAAATCCATTATTGGTAAAAGTATTATTATACCATTCTTGCGTAAGGGTTAATACATCCCAACCATAAGTAGCTGTTCCTCCAATACCACCTGTACTGGTTGAAACGGAAGTAACTGCACCATTGGTGGTTACAAAATCAGCACCAGGTGTTGCCCATTGTGTGGTGAATGTTCTTGCCAGCCAGGTAGCACCATTTGAAGCTAAGGTAGCAGCAGATTCGCAAAGCGTTCCTTCATTCCAATTATTCGTTAATCTGTAAGCACCTATATTTTGCGCTGTGTTATTTCCACCGGTTCGCACCAAGCGAAGTTGGGAAGCGGTAATAGTTGCACCTGCCGGAATACCAGAAAGATTAAATTGTAATAAAGATCTGGTTTGTTGCAGCCCATTATTGGCATCAACAATAAGTTCTGTACAAGTTCCATCTTCTCTTAAAAAAACTTCATTGAGTATTCTTGCATCCGCAATAGAAGTATTATAGGTAACTGAACCTGACACTGGCGGACTTACTTGTAAGGTGTTGCCATCACAGGCATCGTTGGTAACATTTACTGTAACTGTGGCGGTATTTTTTCCACCCGATGCATTTACAACTTTATAAGTAAAATTATCTGTTCCTGCAAAATTTGTATTGGGTATATAGGTAATTGTATTATTGGCATTGATCGAAACTCTTCCATTGGCAGGTGCTGCAGTAATACCCATAATAGTAACACCAACAGCATCATTACTTACTACATTAAAATTACCAATAACATCTTCTGCGATGGTATAATTATCATTGCCGGTAGCAGGTGTAGTAGCGCCGGATAAAGTAATGGTGTAAGTTCCATTAGTAGCACATAATGAAGGTACCGCATTATTACAAACTGTATAGGTTAAGTTTAATGGTCCTGTAAAATTTGCATCGGGAGTAAATGTAATATTACCATTTGAAGTATATGACATTGTACCGTTGGCAACACCGGTTACATTGGTTAAGGTTAGTGCTTTTCCTGCAGGATCGGTATCGTTGGTTAACACATTGGTGGTAACACTGGTACCAACACCACAAAGAGCACTCACTGATGCAGCATCCGGATTTGCTACCGGAGGTTGTGGTGCAGCTACAATCGTTACCGGAAAGGATTGAAAAGAAACCCTACCACAGTTATCCGTTACTTTACAGGTAATAACACAATTGGTAGTTGCACCCACAACAGGTGCAGTATAATTAGTTGTTGCATTTCCAGGATTCGAAAAACCTGATGAATTAGATACGCCACTACAATTAGATGTCCACGAATAAGTAAATGTAATGCCTGATAAAGGAGAAGTGGCTACAACATTCAAACCGGTTATAGTTGAACCGCCAAGAATTTGCTGGCCACCGGTAATGCCTGTTACAGTTAATTGAGGTGCTTTAGGTTGTACCTGAAAAAAACTAAAATTAAGAAATACCCTTTGTGCTGCAATATTATTGGGAGCAGTTCCAGCATGGCTATGTGCAGGCTCGTACATTACGTAACCTCTGTTAGCAGAGTCCATACCACGGCCATAAACAATTACAGCAGCGGCATTGGTTTTATCGGGTCTGATCGGGTTGGTAACATTTGCCTGTGTTAGATCGTAGGCAATAATTTTTGCATTAGGGTTCCAACCTCAGGTTGCAGATTGATTTGGCACATTTATTTGCTCAGAACCATTTTGATGTGCTAAATCGGTTGGCCCCAAGTATTGTGCTACAATATCGTTTGGATACTGATGAATATAAGGAACAGAACCACCGGAATGGCTACCCCATAATACAAGACTATTGCTAAGTGCATAGTTGCCCGAAGTGCCTGCAAGACCTGCTACTTTTTGTGTTAAAAAATTTGTTTGTTGTGAACGATTGGCAGGATTTACCATGTTTTCCAACGCACTGGTGGCATGGCAGGCTGCCCAGATAGACCCTAAACAATCTCTATTCCAAGACCATAAGCGGCTATGTGTTGCCCATACTGGATCAGCATGAGGCATTACAAAAAAGTCGTCGCAACAATCTAATGTAGCAGGGGCTTTCCAGTTATAAGCTCCAGAAAATAGCGTATTAGAAATACCTGCAGCAATTAAATAAGCTTCAGCTTTAGCTCCATTTTGATTATCTAAAGTCCATTTTGGAATAGCTGTTAGTGTTTTTGTAACATTAACTGTTAATGGAGTTGTAGTAGTAACCCCTATAACTCCCAAACCACTTAGTGGAGCAGCAGCAAGTATTTTAGCATTTACTGCTAACGATCTAAATTCTGCAGGAATAATAAAAGTTCCTCCTTTATATTGTACACCGTTATAGGTAAAGTCCACCCCATCTTTTACCTTGGTTTGGCTTATTACCCATTTGATAGGCACATTATTATTACGCATTAAATCGTAAATCAAGCCATAAGGTTTTAACGCATTGGCTGTAGTTTGTGGTACTACTCCCATATTAATGATGAAAGAGCCTGTAGAAAGGGTTTCGGTTTGTGCTTTTGCATTAAAACTTAAGGCAAAAATTGTAGTTATAAGTATAAAATACTTACAATACATGCGTAAAAATTGGGGCATTTTTTTTGATTTTGGATTTTAAATTAATTGTTATTATATTGATTTATATTATTTAGGTTATGCGTGAGGTTGCTCCATTGGCTGTAGAATTACCATTATCAATTGCTGTTGGAATAATAAATTCAAGAATAACAGCTAACCGGCTTGCTTCAGAATTAATCCCTGTCGCAAGAAATGAAGAATGCATTATAACATCACTTACAGCAGTAGCAATTAATATATCTGCTCTATTATAAGCATTTACTGCACCGCCTATAGCCAAGGGCTTATTGAGGGTAGATGTGTTTCTTGCAGCATTGTTGTTATAGTCTTTTAATTTAAAACCAAACATTGGGGCTTTGACAGATAAATTAAAAGCAAACATTAAAAATGCTACCGCTAAAAAACATATCGGTTTTTTCATTTTTTAGGTGTTTTGGATTAATTTTTTTAAGTATCAATACTTATATAAATAATAACGAATTACTTATTGGCATATTGTATAAACAAACACGCATTTTATTTAAAGTGCTTTCTGCCTTTATTTTAATTAATGTTTAACCACTTATATAATTGTACAAATTTTTTGACTAACATTTTAAAAATATATTGATACTCATATATTTAAATTATAAAAAATGTTAATTTTATATACTTGTTAGGCATTAAAAAAGCCTCAACTTTTTGAAAGGTTGAGGCTTTTTTAATTTTTATATAGTAATTTTACTAACTCTTTATTTGCAATATTGTATTCACGGTTTCCGTATCGGTAACCAACCTTATGATATAACTACCACTTGCAAGTTTACTCACATCTACTGTTTCTGTTTGGCCAATGTTCGCTATTCTTTGTTGGCTTACCAATTTACCATCCATTGCTATAATACTTATCGTTGCTGCTTTGTTTATCATACTTCCAGTTACAGTTATATTTACCATGTCCACCGCAGGGTTTGGATAAACTGTTATCGTGCCTGATTTACCAAAGGTTACTTTGCGTATTTCGCTATAACTAATCGTACCATCTTTCTCTATCGTTTTTATACGATAGTAATTGATGCCAGCTACTGGGGTTGTGTGTACTGCATTGTACGTTGCGCTGCTATTGATATTGGCTGCTACTATTGCAATGGCTGTATTAAAGTTTCTACCATCGGTGCTAAACAATACTTGGTAACTTGCTATATTGGTTTGCTCGCTTATTGTCCATTGTAGATCTACTTGGCTTCCTTTGGGTAATGCCGTGAAGCTTGTAATCTTTATTGGTAGTAACAGTATGTTTATTATTCCTGCATCCACCGTTGGTAAGTACTGGCCTGCTGTTAAGCTAAAGGCTGATGTTCTTCCGTTTGCAGGATTTGGATCACTGCCTAATGATACATCGGCTGCTGATACATTATCCGTTCTGGTGGTAAAGGTTGCTGTGCCCTGTAAGTTGCTAAAGATAATATAGTAGCCTGTACCTGCTGGTATTTTACTGATTAAATAATTACCATTACCATCCGTTACCGCTGTACCTACTACGTTGTTTGCTACATCATATAAGGTAACTATTATACCTGGTACGCCTGGTTCGTTGGCATCTTGTACACCATTACCATTTACATCATTCCATACAAAGTTTCCTACGCTGGCATCGTTGTTTGGTTTTAAACCTGCATCCGCCGTAAGATCTGTTTCTCCTGCTACCAATGTTATTACTCCTGTTATAGCTGTGATTGCTGTTGGCGTTGCTGGCACTGCATCACTGTTGGTATTGTTTCCATTATCGCCCGGAGTGTTTTGTTGGGTAAACACTAAGTTACTTGGTATCGTACTAAACCCTACCCTGTAATCGCCTGGGGTTAAATTACCAAAATAGTATTTACCGTCTGCATCTGTTATCGTACTGGCTAGTACCGTTGTACCGTCTGTGGCATACAATATTACTGTTACACCACTTATTCCTTTTTCTGTTACATCTTGCACGCCATCTCCATTGGTATCTAACCATACAAAGTTTCCTAAGGCAGCTCTGGTACTTATTAAACCTCCATCTACTGTTGGATCGTTTACAGCTGTTGCGCTTGCGCTTGTAGGGTCTAAGGCATACGTTGTTGTTCTGCCACTTGCTGTGTTAGCATCGCTGCCATCGGCTGCTGTACTTCCTGCTTTGTTTTGGTCTGTAAAGGTAAAGCCTGCTGGCAAATTGGTAAACCCTACATTGTAATTACCATCCGCTAAGCCTACAAAAACATATGCGCCGTTGTTATCTGTTGTTGTTACGCCTACTCTTACATCATCGGCGGTACCGGGTAAGCCATCTACACCATTGGTATATAAAGTTACTGTTACACCTTGTACCCCTTGCTCGCCTATCGTTTGTTTGCCGTCTGCATTTAAATCGCTCCACACATAATTGCCTAAACTATTATTGCTACCTGTAGTCGGCGGTACAATACCCATATCTACTGTTAGGTTATCTTCGCCTATTTGTAATGTATATATTCCTGTAGTGGCTGTAGTGGTGGCTGTTACTGATGAACCTGCATAATTTGCATCCGCATCTATGGCATCATTTGTTCCTGCATTGCTTGCACTGCTTGTATAGCCTGCTGGCAATCTGCTAAACCTTACGGTATAATCGCCTGCTGGTAAGCCAGTAAATAAATACTCACCTAGTGCATTGGTATAAATAACATAAGGTTGTATACCTGCCGTATTTGGATCACTATCTACAGCTGAGCCAAGTGCATCTAGCAATTCTACTCTAACATTGTTTACACCTAGCTCACCTGCATCTTGCAAGCCATTGTTATTTATATCGTACCATACTCTATTACCCAAGCTGGCTGTACCTGCTGATATCCCCTGCGTTATACCTGCATCCACTGTTATGATGTTTACACTTGTTGCACTTACACTTGTTGCATCCACACTTATTACGGCTGTTCTACCTGTAGTCGTTTTAACATCACTATCATTGGTGCCGTCTGTACCACTGCCTGGTGCGCCGCTGCCGCTTGCATCTTGGCCTGTAAAACTATAGCCTGCCGGTAAGTTCGCAAATTCTACTATGTAATTACCATCTGGTAAGTCCACAAATTTATAGTTACCATTAGCATCCGTTACCACTACATATGGTTTGCCTGTGGCAGGATTGTTCACTGCTGCTCCTGCACTGGTTAGTAAACGCACTGTTATATTTGGTACGCCTGCTTCACCTGCTGTTTGTAAACCATCTTTATTTAAATCGTTCCATACCTTATCTCCTAATGTATTTAACGTATTTACTGTCGCATTGCTATAAATTCCTAAATCAATCGTCATATCTCTTGTTACACCGCCAGCTATTGGTAGTAAAGTATATAATCCAGATACGTAGCTTCCAACATATGCCCCAGTTCCTGTTCCAAAGTCTGTATCTTTTGTATCGTTGGTGCCTTGGTTGGCAACTGAATTTGTATAACCTGATACTGGGGTTGCTACTACAAAATATTTTGCAGGGTCTAGGTTCGGGAATACATAATATCCATTGGCATCCGTTGTGGTCGTTGACAATAATACATCATCGCCTCCACCTACTAACCCATCGGGGCCTGTACCATATAACCTCATCGTAACTCCTGCTACTCCTGGCTCACCTGCATCCTGTATGCCGTTTCTGTTTAAGTCATTCCATACATAATCGCCCAACGCTCCTTTTGCATCATTCTTTATACCTGCATCTACCCCTGTAATTTGGGTACCTGCTACGCCCGAGTTTATTGTTGTTGTTATTCCTGTTATTGGGCTTGGATCACTATTCGTTGTTGCATTACCTGTGCTTAATGTGCCGCCTGTTGTAAACACAGTTCCGGCTGGAGCACTAAATCCTATTTTATAATTTGTATTCGCTGGTAAATTATTAAACAAATAGTTACCATTTGCATCCGTTGTTGTTATAGCTACAATATTACCTGTAACATCGTCGTACAAGGTTACCGTTATGCCTGCTACACCCGGCTCGCCTGCATCTTGAACGCCATTACCGCCTAATGCTCCTGCGCCATTGTCAAACCAAACCCTATCGCCTATGCTATTTACTGCTGGTGCTGTTTTAAATATTAACCCCGCATCTATATTAGGATTGTTTTCTCCTGAACTTAAGTTTACGCTATAACTTACGCCCAGCACATTTACATCGCTACCGGTTGTACTTGCACCTGTGGTATTGTTATCGTCGGTTGTATTGGTTTGCGTGGTTATGCTATAGTTGCTGGCTGGCGTTACTCGTACATTGTAAGAGGTTTGGCCTATGGTTGTTGCGTTTGTTTGGTCGGTTGGTTGTAAGTTATCAAACATATACATACCGTAAGCATCTGTAATGGTTGAGCCTATCAATACATCATCTGCTGTGCCTGGTAAACCGTCTACACCGTTTTGGTACAAGTTTACAGCTACTCCTGCTACTCCTGGCTCTGTGCCATTTTGTACGCCATCCTGCGCTATTCCACCTCCTGATCCCTGGTCTAGCCATACTTTGTTGCCTAAACTTGCTAGCCTAGTAAAACCAAAATCCACATTGTGGTTGTTTTGCCCAAATCCACCAGTGGCTATTGATATCTCAGGAGTGCTCGCTACCAGAGCTGCATCGTTATCACTTAAGTCGACAGCACCACTGCCTATACTATTGGTTTTTGTTAATTTGTAACTTACCAATTGTTGACCAGCTCGGGGGCCTCCTTGCCCACCATTAGCAGTAGGGTCCCAATCATCTCCGGCACCCGTAGCCAGTCTTAACCTGTATTGGGTATTGGGTAATAATGCTACCCCGTAATTAACTCCGGTTGCATCGGTACCTGTTGCAGATGTAATGTACCAGTTGCCCGTAGCATCAGTAGTTACAAAGGTAGGTTGTACGCCTGCAGTTCCCAAGTCGCTGTCTACCGGATTTCCAGTGGCATCAACCAATTCTAATGTTACACCTGCAATACCAGATTCGCCTGGTTCCTGTATTCCATCTCCATCTGTATCATTCCAGATCCGGTTGCCCAATTCGATAGGTGGTTCTGTTCCAAAAAACTCTATATCGCCCAGACTTATTGCTTTACCAAAACCTGCAATACTACCCCCTGCTAACTGGTAACCGGAACTTGCTACTTCGAGTCCGGTTGCCATTGAAAGCCGTTTTACACCTCCAGAATTAATTGCCAAAGGATCCATTGCGCCAAAAAACAACTCCCCTGAACCAGGTAAATAACCGAGACCCCCAATTGCAGTTTCCGAGTGTGTTGTGCCAAAATTATCTCCTTTAAAAAACTCGCTTATGCCCAGTCCCTCGTTGTTTGCAACACCGCTATTATAAGAAGCTCCGTTAGAAGATGTATAGGCTCCATTATTTTCTATGCTAAAAGTTCCGTTACAATTGCTGCCGGCTATTAATACATCACCGCCTACGGCATAGCGCATTAAAGTAGTACTTACCGCCAGATCCTGGTAATTATCCTCACTCCATTGATGTCCGCCTCGGTCGAAGAAAGACATAATCATATCTCCTCTATCATCAAACTCTATATTGGCCAATATTGGCGTTGGATATGTTCTATCGTTGTTAATACCAACAGTTGTAGTGGTATTATTTGACCAAGGATACCATTGCAATCCGTAAGGTCCAGTCCAAGTCATAGCACTTCCTTTTGCATAGTTTAGTGCATAATTAACTACTGGTGTAGCGGTAAAAGCTGGTGAAGATGCGGCATTATTTAATTCAAAAACATAGGCCCTTAAATTGGCTGCTGTTCCTGCATTTTCGGCAGTTGCTACAGCCCCCACATACAATTTACCCCTATAAAACTTAGCACCAAAAGGTCTTAAAACACCATTTGTAACCGTTGTTGCAGGTAGTGCATAACTGGTTACTGCTATTACGGAAGTTGGGTTATATGCATTATTTAATTCCAACCGGTAAACTTTCCGGTCATACAGATTTATACTGAATAAATATTTCCCGTCATCACTGATTTCCAAATCGCCTAAACCAACTTTTCCTACCTGGTCAAAGGCAGCCGGATCCCAGTTTTCTAAGGTATTGGCTGCTGGCAACCCCCTGTTTACATTGGTGCCAATAACTCCCATGCCTACAGGTTTGCCCGATGCAGCATCTATTGAGCCAAGGTAATTAATAATTGTATTTGACCCTGTAAGTGAATAACTTGTTGTTGAGCCATAAGTAGGTGGTGTGGCGGCGGCATCGGCACGGGTACGATAAGCACCTCCGTTTGTAGCAGCATCCATATCATAAAAATTAACAACTGTAAAAGAAGTTGCTGTAGGTGTTAATAGGTAAATTCCACCACTACCCAATACACCTAACCCAACATGACGTTTCAAAAAAGCAGAAGTAAAAACTTTGCCTGCCTGTCTACTATAGGCTACACCCCAGGTAGCGCCAATGGTTGTACCATTTAAAGCCAAAGTTGGGGCAACGGTTCCAGTTGTATTATAAGGAAAACCTATAAACCAGTTAGATGTACCAGACGTACCCCCACCGAGCGGGTTACCGCTGGTTTGCCTGCTCATATAAACCATGGGATTGGTAGTAGACACAAAATCGGATGGCTTATTTATTGCATAAGTTATAGCTGTTGCACCTCCAGTTACGAAACGTACCGACGAACCAACAGTTGATCCGTTTCCAGAACTATAATCTATATTTGGATCAAGGCCACATGCGCCTGATGCTGGAATAATAAACTCCAGCCTTATTGCAGCAGCACTTGCTACCGAACCAGTATTTGAACCAACTGTTCCATTATATATACTCCCCGTTAAAGGAATACTAAAAGTGCCTGCTGTTGTTGTAGTATAGGATGCAATAAGGGCATCACTAATGTTATAAGCATTTACGATAATGCCTTTTACCAAGGGTTCATTTGGAACTGAAGTTTGCCTGGTTCCATTACCATTTAAATCTCGAAATACAGTACCTGAAGTTTGGGCTTTCGTTGTTACGTTTAGCATAAGCAAAAAAATTGCTAGTGCTAGGGTTGAGGTTTTTTTCATAGGGATCGATTTTGTAGGTATTAACCTACACGCATAAACGTTGTTTATTGAAAATATATTGTACTGATACTGTAGGAATTAAAAAATTTGACACTCAAATATTTGTTTTTTATAATATTCTATTGATTAAAAAACAAAAATCTTATCATACTAAACTTACATCGGATAAGTGCTGATTTTTGTATTAATAATTTTCGACGCATAAAATTTTCATATTATAAAAAATAGGTTTTAAATGATTAAATAAATTTTGAACTAATGCTGCTGTTGTTACCTCAACTCTTTAAAATTTTTTTACAATTTGATTTAGGGTTATTATTCTGATTGAGCTTAATTTTCTGCATTTTCGTAGTGTAAGTTTTATCATTACAATTGTTCGTATTTTGCTGCGATTTTGCCATTGGAACGGTGAGTACTGATAAGATTAAGCATAGAATGGATTTAATTAAAAATTGGTTTTTCATTGCATTTTATTATTGCCTTTTCAAAAGAACTTATTTTTCTTAAAAAAATTGCTGCATAGAGTCAATTTGAGGTTGAATGCCATTTTTTTGAGGTTAAGTTTAAATTGGCATTATATAGAACATAACCTCATTAGAATTTTGGGCTTGGCTTTTGAATAACGTTTCTTTACCATTTTACACACTTATTAAGTGAGACTTTACATTTTTACTTTCATATCATAAATTTTAGTAAAAGGAAAAAATTTATTTATTAACAATCCGAATATCTACCGATAATATACAAAAGACCTCGGCAATCTATTGCCGAGGTCTTTATAAACTTTTTATTAATGCTATTGTTGATTTATCAGGTGCTTGGTATTAATGGTGTTATTCTCTGTATTAATTTTAAGTAAATAATTACCATTTGAAAACCTTCTTACATCCAAAATTTCCATTAGGTTAGTGCTTACTATTTTTTGTTGTTAATTAATTTGCCATAGATAAAATAAATATTGATGTTGGCTTATTTTAAGTAATTCTATTGAATGATATGCTTACGAAGTTTTTAGCGTAATTTGGGTAATAGTGCTTTCAAATAATAAGGCTATTTATTATATGCCCATTTTTTTTCTTCCTCATTCCAGCTAAAACTGTAAAGCGTTTCTTGCTTTTCGGTTGGTGCCGTTAGATTATAATTGAATTCTACTGCATATACTAGCATATTGCCATTTTTGTCAAATCTAATTTTGCGGGCTTTATCATCTCCTCTTGGCCCTAGACCCGAAATTGAAATTTCGAGCGAAGGATTGCCTTTAAATTTTCCATCTTTATCTATGATAATAGAAAAAACATCTGGGGTTCTTGCGCTTCCAAAATATAATTTTCTTTTTCCCTCTATATAAGATATGCCTAGACCCAATGCATCTACTGACGCTAGCTTATCAATTATTTTTCCGGTAGAGGTCTCAATGGCATATATAAAACCATTTTCCTTGTCTCTTGTACTGCCTTGTACGGTAGAAGTATAGAGAATATTACTTTCGCACAAATAAGCAAATCCTACAATTCCATATGGGTTGGTTGGAGAAATGTTTTCTGCAATAGGCAAGGCCACAAATTGGTTCATTATACCGCTTGTTGCATCTACTTTATAAACGATATTTTGTTTTGCTGGCGGATTGTCTATTAGGTTTATTACGGGTATAGGACCTACAAAACAATTTCCCCTAGAATCTATTTGTATAGGGCCGAGCCAGCCGGCAGATTTCCAGCTTGGGTGCTGGTAAATTTTTCTTCCTCCATTAGAAGTATCTCCATTTGTATTAAATTGGAGCAACCAAAGCCCCATTTTTCTATTCTCGGATGTACTAAATGCAGATGAAGCTGGATTGAAGCCAATAGATTTTATAAAGGCAGGTTGGGCTTTACATTCATTATTTTGATAATCTACTTTTTCTTCTTTACAACTGTTAAGAGATGTTAGACACAAGATTATAGACACAAGAAAGAAATGCTGTTTTTTTGTTTTTTGCTTCATAGCTTATTTATTAAACCCTATTTATTTTATTGGTACAAACATGGGTCCTGCAAAACAAGGGTAGGCCTTGGTTGTATAAATCCCATTTTCTAAAACAGATTCTGCCCAGCAATATTCTCTTCCTTTGCTGTCATCATTTTTTAGTTGCGCCACATACCAAAGCACTAGTTTTTTATTTTGAATATTATCTGGGGCACTGCCAATAAATTTTTCTGGGCCTTGTTGATAGTCTGTATTGCAACATGGACCAATCGTAATTAAATCGGCCTCACCTTCTTCAACTGTAGGTTTGTTTTGCGTTACATATATATAAGCATTATCACCTTTGCCCCCATCATTAAATTTTCCATTACCGGGTTGTACAAAATAACCAAGCCCATTGTTGTTTGTAAATTGATATTGGTACCCTTGGGGTGTATAAGTTGTTGTAGAGGATTGTAGCTGCCATTTTTCATTTTGCCACGCCATCCAACTTGCCCCATTCCATTCTGCAAAATTATTTTGTTGTTCAGCAAATGCGATTCTAAACACGGGTCGATACGTTCCATCATTTCCACAACCTCTACCAATACTGGCAGCAGCTACTCTAAACCGGCCATCTTTATAAAATTCAAAACGCTGGCGATAATTATAATTGCATGGCGATGGCCACAATTCGCTTTTAAAAACCTGCTCCAATGCAAACCCTGTAATACTTCCTGCATCATCTTTTATTTGCAAAACTTTTGGCGGCTCAAAAGCAATAACGGCTGCTTGCGAAAAATAAGGGCAACCTACTGCATCACTATAGCCAAAACCATCTGTGCCACTATAGCTTACATGCCAGTCCACCAACTTAGCACTTTGCAATATTGGCTTACCATAAAAACTTACTTGTGCTATTCGCAGCCCATCGCTGCTAGTGAGCATATAGTTCATTTTCCAACCATCCTTCTCCAATGCAGTTTCTTTTTCGCAAAAGCAGGCTGTAATTTTATCATCTTGTAATCTTCTTTCTGTAATTGGTTTTACAGGGCCGGTGGTACCCGTGTTTGTCCAGCGCACACCAACCAGCTTATAGTCGGTAAGGTCTACAATTGCCCACAGCGCTTTTCCATCTTTGGTGAATGTAGGTGCTACACAAAGATGACGACTACGCTCACACCTTGTTCTATTGAGTGCTGTTTTTGTGCTAGCCATCAATGCATCTTTTTCGGCAGGCTTTATCCCATATGCTTGCTGTAGATCAGCAGAATTGATAGCAATTTTTATTGCGATGCTTTTTAAATACGCAGGTATTTCTGGTTGCGCCTGTTCCTGTGTAGAAACGGCTAATACATTATTCTGCTTAACATCAATTATACCAATGGTTGTAAGGTTTAAGGTATAATTATACATTTCTACTTTATAGCAATCTGCTAAATTTACGATTCCTTTGGTACCAGCTAAGTCGCTTTCCCTAGCTGGAAAAACACCAAAAATTTCATTTCTATAGGCTGCATTGGTTTTTTCATTCCTTAAATATTTTATGAATGCCAAATCTTTAATGGCTATTTCTTGTGCTAATTTCTGTTGTGCCCCAAGGCTATCTCCACAAAGCAAAATAGGATTTGGTAGTAACATGGCTGCTCTTATTGCTTCTAATTTTGGTAAAAGAAAATCGAGTGTTTTTAAAGAATCTGTATTGGCAATAATGGAAGAAAGCACATCTTCATCATATACATTATTGTCTTTTTTTGATGTTGCAGGATTACAGGCATACAGCATGAATATTGCAAAAACAGCGAAGGATGGAAATTGTTTCATTGGAAAAATTAGTTGCCGCAAATTAATATTTCTTTTTAGTTTCATCTTCTGTGAAAGGGTTTTGATAATTTTTATTGTTTACGAAACTCGAATCACTAAGAGATAATAAAAAACTTATCAAGTTTACCTTATCAACTTCCGTTATGGTAAAACCTTTTAGGAATGAATGTTTAAAAGGGTTGATTATGCCATTTCCTATATGTATGCCTTCCTCAATTTTTCTTCCTCCTGCAGCATACATATCTATAACCTCTGTTAAAGTTGCGGCACTGCCATCGTGCAGGTGCGGGGCTGTATATGCAAGATTGCGCAATGTGGGTACCCGAAATTTACCCATATCGGTGCTGTTTTTTGTTTGCTGAAAAAGCCCTTGGTCGTAAGCCGGGTAAGCACCTTTGCCATCGATATTGTACAAGCCAGTGTTAAAATAAAAAATGGTATCCCCTTTTTGATTTGTAAAAGTAGGTATAGAAAAATTAAATCCACCATGACATGATGCGCATTTTAACTCATTAGAAAAAAACAATTGCATCCCTCGTTTTTCTGATTTGTTTAAAGCCTTTGTTTCACCTTTCAAATAGATATCATACCTAGATTGGTTGGATTGAATAGTAAATATAAAATCATTGATAGCCGTTTTTATATTTATCCATGATATTGGCTTGTTTGTTTCGGCAAATAGTTTTTGATAATTTTTATCTTTTTGTATTCTTCTTAAAATCGTTTCTTCATTTCCTTTAACGCCCATTTCTATAGGATGTTTGTTAAATAATGGGTTGTCCATTTGCTGCAATGGAGAGTGCAAGGACGAATCTGCTGCGGTAAAATATTTTAAATACGCCAAATTGAAAAGTGGTTGTGTATTACGTTGGTGCAAGTCGGCATAAGCACCCAATGATCTTTTATACCCATCAGTAAAAGCAAATTGCGGATTATGGCAAGTGCCGCAAGAGCGGGTATTGTTAATGGAAAGTCGTCTATCAAAAAATAAGAATCTCCCAAGGTTGGTTATTGGTTGGGTGGTTGGTTGGGTATTGATTTTACATGCTGAGATAATTTTGCCGCAGCACAAAAAAGTGATGATACTGTAAAATAATAATGTAGTTTTTGGTGTGTAAATCATTTTTGCAAATTTAATAAAGTTTGAATGTAGTAATGTTTTACTTTGCCACAGGTACACAGAAAATGCATTTTAGCTAAGTGCCATTTTAAAAGAAGCATTGAATTTTTATAAACCAAACTGTGGCGCTGTGGCATCTATGGTAACCATTATTTATATTTGCAGCAATGGCACAAAAAAAACTACTTCGCTTTGCGCAAATAAAAGAATTTGACAATGTATTTGAGAAGCCAACAGATATGCAGGGTAAATGGCAGCAGCATTTTAACAACGAAAACCCCATTATACTAGAGCTTGCATGCGGTAGGGGAGAATATACCGTTGGGCTGGCAACATTGTACCCCAACCAAAATTTTATTGGGGTAGACATAAAGGGAAACAGAATGTATATTGGCGCCAAAAAAGCATTGGACACTGGGCTTACCAATGCTGCATTTTTGCGCACACAGATAGAAGCGCTATCTTATTGTTTTAATGCGGAAGAAGTAGATGAGATCTGGATAACTTTTCCAGATCCTCAACTACGTATTTCCAAAGCAAAGAAAAGGCTTACGCATCCGAGATTTTTGAGGCAATACCAACAAATATTAAAACGAAGGGGTGCCGTACATTTAAAGACTGATTCACCCCATTTGTATCGCTTTACAAAAAAGGTAATTGCAAAATATGGGCTCAATTTGCTGGCTGATTCTGCCGATGTATATGCGTCTTCGGAAATAGCTCCTGCATTACAAATAAAAACACATTACGAAAGTTTGGATATTGCAGGAAGTAAAAAAATTCATTACCTCAAGTTTCGCTTGCCCGAAGTATTGGCAGACTTAGACAAACAGTTACAAGAAGAATTGGTAGCAGAAAATGATATTTAATAATGAGCAACATAATTGAAGGTGAAGATTTTTATTACAACGAAAATGGGTTAATGGTTTTAACTTCTGCCTATCATTTAAAGCGTGGCGAGTGCTGTGGTAGTGGTTGCATGCACTGTCCGTACAATTATGAAAAAGTAAATGCTGCAAAAAGAAAAGAATTGTTATTGCATAGGCCTCCTGTTATAATAATGAAAACTATAAAGAACAATGGCAAAGAATCTTAAAAAAGCCGACGGCACTTTTACATTTTTTGATGATGTATATGATGTGGTGAGGCAAATACCAAAGGGAAGGGTTACCTCTTATGGTGCCATTGGGAAATACCTTGGTACAGCTTTATCTGCACGCATGGTAGGCTGGGCTATGAATGCGGCGCACAACCAAAAGCCCAAAGTGCCTGCTCATAGGGTTGTAAACAGACAAGGTATGCTTACAGGCAAACATCATTTTGCTACAGCAACATTAATGGAAGAATTATTGCTTAAAGAAAAGATTGTAGTGAAAGATGAGAAGATTGTTGACTTTGAAAAATATTATTGGGACCCGAGTGAGGAGTTGGGGTTTGGCTAAGAGGTTAAAGGAGAGAAAGAAGCTAGGAGCATAAGGGAGGGAAGGAGAGAAGGGAGAGAAATAAGAGAAATATGCTAAGAGCATAAAAGAGAGAAAGAGATGTATATGCTTAAACTCTTTTTTTTCTCCTTTTTTCTCTTAGCTTACTCCACTTTACAAATACCTTTACAAAAATTTATAACATGAGCCAAACAATACAAGGTACCGTAGCATTTATAAACCATCATAAGGGCTATGCTATGATTGAATATGAAGAGGGCAACAAGAAGAAAACCGTGCGTGCAAGTATTGATGATAAAGCACAAAAAGAAATGAAAGAAAAAAGACTCATCAAAAAAACGCATCATTTTATGGTAGGCGATGTGGTGAGTTTTCAGGTAAAATTATCTGATAGGGGCGACAGGATGGTAGCAGTGGGTACAGAATTTTTGTACAATAATCTATTGGATGTACTTATAAATAAGAGCTTACTTAATAATAAATTTATTGGATACCTTAAACAAGTAGACGATAAATATTTTGTAAAAGAGATAGATAGTTATTTATTCTTTCCTGTACCATTTTCGCCTTGGCAAATTGTACCCGCAGAAGTAGATTTAAATGAGCAAGTAAATTTCTCATTGGAAAATATTGAAAAGAAGGAAAAAATATTCGCCTCGCTGTTTAATAATAAATACATTCCAGAATTTGAACAGGCGGTAAAACTTTTTAAAACCAAAACACCCATAGAAGCCGAGCTGTTTAAGATTACACCCCATGGCATACATTTAAATATTGTAGGAAATAAGATACAAGCCAAAATAGCTTTTGAAGAGAATTTGAAAATTGGCGATAAAATAAATGTATTAATTACTTACTTGGGCAAAAATAAAATTGCTGTAGAAAAAGTTTAATGAATTATTTATAGAACACCGAAATAAATCAAATAATTAATTCCCAATAAATACTAATAAGCGTTAGTTTTGCAATAGTATTATGGCAAAAATAAAAACACTGGCAAACGGCTCTAAGAAAGATGTGATTTTAAAAAATGCATCTGCTCTTTTTAGGAAAAAAGGGTTTAAAGCAACTTCTTTACGTGAACTTGCTGAAACAATGGATATAGAAGCCCCAAGTTTGTATAATCACATTGACTCTAAGGCAGCGTTATTAGAAGAGATTTGTTTTGGTGTAGCAAAAGATTTTACGGAATACATGAATTTAATCATTGGATCAAAGGAAAGTGCCGTAGATAAATTAAGTAAGCTAATTCGTTTTCATATCCAAAAAATATATACAGACTTTGACAATGTCTTTGTTTCTAATCACGAATGGAAACAACTTTCAAAAAAACAATTGGTTGAGTTTTTGATACAGCGAAAGGCCTATGAGAATGCTTTTGTAGAAATTATAAACGAGGGGGTAAAGAAAAAGTTATTCAAAACATTACATCCCCAAATAACCGTTCTCACTATACTTTCTGCGGTAAGGGGTTTGGAGTTTTTACATAGCCATAAAAATGAATTTAGTATTGAGATTTTAGAAGAAAACATGGTTCAACATTTATTAACCGGAATTATTAAATAAGATGGCAACACATTTTCATTCACTAAAAGTAAAAGAGGTAAAAAAAGAAACGGCAGATTGTGTATCTGTAAGCTTTATTATTCCTGCAGAATTGAAAGAAATATTTCATTTTGATGAAGGACAAAACATAACCATTAAAAAAACAATTGATGGCAATGAAGTGCGGCGCTCCTATTCTATATGCAATGCACCTTATGAAAATGAATTGAAAGTGGCTATTAAGAAAATGGATGGCGGCGTGTTTTCTAGTTATGCAAACGAGGCATTACAATCAGGAGATTTATTAGAAGTAATGCCACCTACCGGAAGGTTTACCACTAAAAATAAAATGGGGAATTATCTCGCCATTGCTGCGGGTAGTGGCATTACACCTATTATCTCTATTATAAAACACACGCTTAAAACAAAGGCTGATAGCAGTTTTACACTGATTTATAGCAACAAAAGCAGGGGGTCTATTATTTTCTTTGAGGAAATAGAAGCGCTTAAAAATAAGTTTATGGAGCGTTTTAATTGTATCCATATTTTGAGCAGGGAAAGAACGGATTCGGATATTAATTATGGAAGAATAAATGCAGAAAAGCTACATGCGCTAAAACATTTACTACATTTTAAAATATTTGATGGGGCATATATTTGTGGGCCAGAGGAAATGATTTTTGCCGCAGCGTCATTTTTAGAAAAAGAAGGTCTCCCTAAAACCAATATACATTATGAATTGTTTACTACACCGGGAGGAAAACAGGTGGCAGTTGACAATAAGCAGGTGGCAACGGAGGTTGATAATAGCCTAAAAAGCAATATTACCATTAAGCTTGATGGAAGAAGTTTTAAATTTGCGCTCGGTTATAAGTCGGATAGTATATTAGATGCAGCTCTATCACAAGGTGCAGACCTGCCTTATGCGTGCAAGGGTGGTGTATGTTGTACCTGCAGGGCAAAACTTATAGAAGGCAAAGTGCATATGGACGTAAACTATGCATTAGAAGAGGAAGAAGTGGAGCAGGGTTTTATTCTTACCTGCCAGAGCCATCCGTTGACAGAAAGGGTGGTAGTGGATTTTGATGTGAAGTAAAGCCCCACTCCTATCCTCTCCCCGAAGGGGAGAGAGAAATGGAGAAGATTGAAGCGAAGAGCCCCCTCTATCTCCCCCCCAAGGAGGAGGAAACCTGGGAGATTGAATTGAATTTATTATTGCAGCTGTTTATTCTACACTTCGATTATTGTTGAAAAAAGATGTACTGCTGACAAGCGGCGGGATGGACAGTAGTAGCTCTTGCACAAATATATTTTGAGGTTTTATGGAGTAGCGTGCAAGACTACTACAGACAGCCCGTACTAAATTTGAATAACTATATATCGATGAGCGCCAAAAGAAAAATAACTTTTACTTGCTTTTAACTAACGTTTGTTAGTTTTTCGTATTTTTACATTATAAAATTTATGCTATGCAATTACATGATTTAGAAAAAGCATTTCAAGATAAAATAGACAACGAAATAAAAATAGAGCCCAAGGATTGGATGCCTGATGCTTACCGCAAAACCAATGTGCGCCAGATAAGCCAACATGCGCATAGCGAAGTAGTTGGTATGCTACCCGAAGGAAATTGGATAAGCCGTGCACCTTCCTTAAAAAGAAAAGCTATTTTGATTGCTAAAGTGCAAGATGAAGCTGGGCATGGTTTGTACTTATACTCTGCGGCTGAAACCCTTGGTACGAGTAGGGATCAAATGATTGACGATTTGCATAGCGGAAAAGCTAAATACTCTTCTATTTTTAACTATCCTACGCTTACCTGGGCAGATATGGGGGCAGTAGGATGGCTTGTAGATGGTGCTGCCATCTTAAACCAAGTAATGCTTTGTAGAACTTCTTACGGACCTTATGCTCGTGCGAATGTGCGCATATGCAAGGAAGAGAGTTTTCACCAACGGCAGGGTTTTGAAACTTTGATGGTACTAAGCAAGGGCACGCCCGAGCAAAAAGCCATGTGCCAAGATGCCATCAACAGGTGGTGGTGGCCTTCACTTATGATGTTTGGTCCAAAGGATAGCGAAAGTACGAACAATGACCAAAGCATGAAGTGGAAAATAAAAAGAAAAAGCAATGATGAGCTTCGCCAACAATTTATAGATATGGCGGTGCAGCAGGTAAAAGTGCTTGGCATGACATTGCCCGATGATAAACTACAATGGAATGAAGAAAGGGGCCATTATGATTTTGGTGAAATAAATTGGGATGAGTTTTGGAATGTAGTAAAGGGGAACGGGGCTTGCAACAAACAGCGACTGGATGCGAGAAAAAAAGCGCACGAAGATGGTGCATGGGTGAGAGAGGCGGCGGTGGCTTATGCGAAGAAGAAGGCAGCCTCCCTAAATACCAGCACGGGAGGGACTATGCGAGCTGCATAATTGTTTTGCATAGTATTGATTCTTGGGATTATTAAAACATTATTTTCAAAATGAAGCAGCACCATTATAAACTTAAGCTAAACTGGACTGGTAATAAAGGCCAAGGAACCAATGGTTATAAATCGTATGAAAGAAGCCATGAGATTGTAATAGAGGGAAAAGAAATCATTATGGCTTCTTCAGACCCATCTTTCTTAGGGGATGGCCGCAAACACAATCCAGAGGAATTGTTATTGGCGTCTGTTAGTAGTTGCCACATGCTTTGGTATTTGCACTTGTGTAGTGATGTTGGCATTGTAGTTACAAAATACACAGATAATGCAAAAGGAATAATGGAAGAAACCGCAGATGGCGGAGGAAAATTTACTTCAATAACATTATACCCAACTATTGGTTTAAAAAATATAGAACAAAAAGAAATGGCCGATGAACTACATGTAAAAGCAAATGACTTGTGTTTTATTGCAAACTCTTTAAATTTTAAAGTGGGGCATCAAGCAAATTTTATTAAAGGATAATTTAAATATAGTTTTATGAAAACATACATTCAAAAATATTACTACGGCGATTTTGGTGGCGAAGAAAATGCTGGTGGAGAGACTAAGCCAAATACAGCTGAAACAGCTTGGCCGCTTTGGGAAGTTTTTATTCGTAGCAAACAAGGCTTGGACCATAAGCATGCCGGTAGCCTGCACGCTTCAGATGCAGCCATGGCCATAGAAAATGCTAGGGATGTATATACTCGAAGGCAAGAAGGTGTAAGCTTATGGGTGGTGGAGAGTAAATACATTCATGCAAGTAACCCCGATGAAGCGGGCGAATTGTATGAACCTGCTGCGGATAAAATTTATCGTCATCCTACTTTTTATGAGATACCGGATGAAGTGGGGCATATGTAGACTGTTTGATTGGTTGAATAGTTGATTGTGACCATCTCTTTAGATTGTAATTCATTAAATTATTTAAAAGTTTAAATTAATAATGAGTAGTAATGCGCACCAAAGCTTTACAGACTTAGATGTTTGGAAATCTGCTAGAAAACTAAAAATTCGTATTTGGAATTTAGTCAAAAGTTTTACACCAGAAGAAAAGTTTAGATTAACTGATCAATTGATTCGTTCTTCGAGAGCTGTATCTTCTATGATTGCCGAGGGACATGGAAAGTTTACATACAAGGATAAAATAAATTATTGTATGATCGGGAGAGGTTCTTTAAGTGAAACTTGGAATCATTTAATAGACGCTATGGATACAGAGTATATTAACAAAGAGGAGCTGACAACTTTCAAAATGGATATAGACGAAACGGCTAAACTGCTAAATGGATATATAAATTTTTTAAGAACTTCTATCCAAAAAGAAAAAGTAAATAACTTAACTAAAAAAGAAAGCTAAAAATAATGAACTCCTTAATCAACCAATCAACCAGTCAACTAGTCAAGTTTATACTTCACCTAGCCGACAGCACCCTAATTCTAACGCAAAGAAACGGCGCTTGGTGCGGGCATGGTCCTATACTTGAGCAAGATATTGCCATTACAAATATCACCTTGGATTTAATTGGGCAGAGCAGAAATTTTTATCAGTATGCTGCAAAATTAATTGATGGCGATGCATCAGAAGACAAGCTTGCATATCTACGAACAGAACGTGAATTTAAAAATCCATTATTAGTTGAACAAGAAAATGGAGACTGGGCACAAACTGTTTTGCGGCAGTTTTTCTTTAGCGTGTATCAATACTTATTATTTGAAAAATTACAGGGTAGTAAAGATGAACAACTTGCCGCTATTGCAGCAAAATCATTGAAAGAAGTGATCTACCATGTAAAATGGAGCAGCGAATGGGTAATAAGATTGGGTGATGGTACAACGGAAAGTAATGAAAGAATGCAAAAAGCAATTCTCGTACTTTGGCAATATACCGGGGAATTGTTCGAGCCTAATGATTATGAAACCGCAATGGCAAAAGAAGGTATAGCTCCAAACATTTCGGATTTAAAAAACGCTTGGATAGAAAAAGTAAAAGCTGTTTTTGAGGAAGCAACATTAACAATACCTGAAAATGTTTTTATGCAAACAGGAGGGAAGAGTGGTACGCATACCGAAAAGCTTGGTTATATATTGGCAGAAATGCAATACTTACAAAGGGTATATCCTGGTGCGGAATGGTAGAGGCCGGCCTCCCCAAACCCCTCCACAAGAGGGGCTTTTGAACACTTTAATAATTTAAAGTTCTTTTAAGAATGCAACCTCAAAACACCGATAAAATAACAGAATCTAAAAATTTGGAGCGCTTGGACGTCCCTGCTGCGGGGGGGGCTTTTGAACACTTTAACAATATAAAGTTCTTGTAAAATATGCAACTTCAAAACAATGATAAAATAATAAACGCTAAAAATTTGGAGCGCTTGGAAGTCCCTCTTGTGGAGGGATTTAGGGAGGCCATATTTGCACTACTTGAGGAAGTATGCGACCCGGAAATTCCTGTGCTCTCTATTTTAGATTTAGGAATTGTAAGGGATGTAAAAATAAATAATGATGAAATAGAAATCATCATCACACCTACTTATAGCGGCTGCCCTGCCATGGATGCTATAAGTATGGATATAAAATTTAAGTTAATAGAGCATGGGTATAAAAAATTTAAAATAACTTCTGTTCTTTCCCCCGTATGGACAACCGATTGGATGACCGAAGCAGGAAAAGAAAACTTAAAAGCTTATGGCATAGCCCCGCCAAAGTATTCAAAAGATTTATCGGAAGATTTACCCGAATGCCCACAATGCAAATCGCCCAATACAAAATTGCTAAGCCAATTTGGTTCTACTGCTTGCAAAGCTTTGTACCAATGCAACGATTGTAAAGAGCCTTTTGATTATTTTAAATGTCATTAAGATAAAAAACGTAGCTACTGTATATCCAATAGCTACGTTTTCGACTTCCCTATTTTTTTAAATTCATGCGCATGAGGGCCAACATGATTTCACAACCTTTTTTTTCTTTTAATTCATCAACCAATTTTTGAGCCATTTTTTGTTGATCTGTTATCGTTGTTTTATATTTTTTATCAATCTCTTTCAGGCAATTGCTTATAGGCGAACCTGTTTTTGCGGTTGACAATAGGGCTTCATTCACTTTTTGAGCAATTTCTACAGGAATACTTTTCATCTCTTTTGTAAAAGTTTCTTGCGCTGTAGTAGATGCTGCCGCTTTTTCAAAAACTATTATTCCTTCGGCAGGAAGCGACTTTTTTAACAAGTTAAAGCAGCCACACATATCTGTAGCTATATCCTGCGTTTTTGATTCGGCGGAACGGCATGCGCCGTTTACACCACCAACAATAAATACAATAAATAACCATTTTATTTTCATGACTTTTATTTATGTTAATACTATAATTTCTTTTTATTTAAAGTTTTTAATTTGAAAACCACACATCATTTTTTGCAACTGCAGCCGCATCATACCCACCAATTACACAAATTTTATTGTTGAATAATAAAGATTGGTGGCCACCCCTTGTTCCAAAAGCGGCATTGGGTTGTTTTGTCCAATCTTTACCATTGGTACTGCTCCATATTTCATCAGTAGTAACAAAGCCCACTAGCCCTCCAATAACATACAAAATATTATTATACACAATTGCTTGGTGTGAGTAAAGCTGAACAAATTTTGAATTGGTGGTTGTTTCTTCTATCCAATTTCTTCCATCGGCACTTGACCAAACATCGTTTTTAAATCCGGTAGCAGTATATCCACCAATAACGTATAATTTGCTGTTAAAGAGTACAACTTGGTGTCCTGCTCTTGGGCTAAACTGCGTACCCACTACCGTTTCCTGTGTCCAAGTAATACCATCTGCACTAGACCATATATCATTTTTTGTGCCTCCAATTCCATCTCCGCCAATTAACCATATTTTACTATTAAAAATAATGCTGGTATGCAATGAGCGAATACTAAATGATGCGTTGGCTGTTATTTGTGTCCAGGTTACACCATCTACACTATTCCATATATCATTTAATCCAGCTCCATTACTTAACCCTCCAATAACCCAAAGTTTATTATTAAAAACCACTACTTGGTGACCGCTTCTTACACTAAAAATGGGGCCGGTGGGTGTTGTTTGTGCCCACGCAATTGCATCAGCACTAGACCAGATTTCGTTGCTATACAAACTATTTGTTTTTCTGCCGCCAATTACCCATAGCTTGTTGTTAAACACAACCGACTGGTGGTCGAACAAGGGAGCAAACTGGCTTCCAGTAATGCTGGTTTTTGAAAAACCAAAGACTACTGGTGCAATTGGTGCCGGCGCAGGCATTATTGTTTCACTTTTTTTACAAGATGAAATTATTATCATAGCCAATGATAATATAAGGAAACTTAATTTTGATTTTTTCATATTTGATTTTTTTTAAAGTTTATTTTACATTTTCGCAGAGCATTTCTTCCCCACCAAGTCCATTATAAATAACCTCAGTATTGCTAAATGAGTTGCCAATAAAGGCCTGGTAAATAAAAATATTATTAGAAAGTAAATAGCACTTTCCATCTGTGCCTTTGTAAGCTATTTTGCCGGTACGGTTACGGCCGGTTACAATTCCGGTTAAGCTATTTCTTTCAATTGTCCAGCCATCTTGCGTAAGTACAGCTTTTAATGCAGCGCCTTTATATTCCTGGCCGTATTTTTTATTAAAGCCTTCAATTAATATTTTTTCAAGAGAAGCATCCTTAACAGTTGCAGGGGGAAGTTTTGTGTTTTTTATCAGTTCAACTTTATTCCCTTTTGTTTTTTCATAAATATTATCAAGGCTTCCGTATTTATTTACTGCCGCTGTAACTTTTTGATAGATTTTAGCAAATTCCGGTTCTTCAGGAAAAACTTTAACTGCTGCATCCCAATGGGCTTGTTCACCCTGCAATTCATAATAAGATACTTCCCAATTACCCCCTTTTTCACCAGTTGATTGTGACAAAATTCTTTCTACACTCTCCAAAAAAGAGTCAAAATTCCGGCTATGTGATAATTTCATCTTATCAACAAAAAGCTTCAATTCATTTTTCCCTTTTATTTCCGATTTATATGCAACAAAGGCATCATTCATACCCAACATTTCAGTTGTTTTTGCTTTGTATTCATCAATGGTAGCCTGAGCTGTTTCTGCAAAACGAACTGAGAAAACTGAAAAATCAAAAAGTGCATCTAAAAGTTGTTTTATTTTAATACGGGTTCTCGTTGCATTTTCTGCGCCATTTAATTCGGTTTCCCTCGTTTTTTTAGCTGCTTCAAGCTGTTCTTTAATTTTTTTTACTTCTGCTTCAATAGATGAGGTGTTGTAGGAAGCATCTTTGCTTTTAATGCTTGTAATTGCCCTGTCCATCTGGTCGGCTTTTGCTTGGGCAGCAACAAAACTTTGGGTTTCAATATGTTTTTTTGCATCTGTAATTAATTTTGGAAAATTAGTTACATGCATTTTTGCCGGGCCGCTATAATTAGCATCTTGTGCAAATGATGCAGTGTAAATAGAAAAACCAACTACAATTAATAAAATTGATTTCATAGAATTATTTTTAAATGATAAATCAAAACTACTTAACCAACCATTTGATAAAAACATCCTTTGATAAATGATGATACATGTTTGATAACTGCAAAAAAGTAAATTACAGCGTATCAAAATCACTTATGAAATCAACAGCATCATTTGTATAACCATACATATCGATAAGCAAATGAAGCGGCGGATAAAAAATTTCGTATTTAGCTTAGCTAAACAATTACTACTATTTTACAATGACGATTTGCACCGTTAATAAAAAAATTTTTGAACTACAAAATGCTGAAAAAGTAACTTTGGGCAGCATTGAGTACCAGAGCAGTAGCTTTAGCCAAGCATTGATTATATTGGCAGATAAGTTTACCTTACAATTAATAGCCACTGGTGTGTGGGTTACTATTTTTAATGATGGAACAGCAGAAAAAATAATGACGAATATTAAGGTAGAAGCTGGCGGCACAATGTCTATCCGAAAGTTTTATAAGCGTAAGAAATATACTTTTAAAAAATCGGCAAATTGGAAATTAAGATTTTCTTTATTTAATGCAGATGGAGATGAGTTGCTGACGATAGTGCCAACAGTTAATTGGAAAAAAGAATCTCATGACTTTAATTTACAATTGAATGAAGATTTTGAAAAAGAATGTGATGCTTTTCTTATCTTACAGGCATTGCATTGTGCTAATTGTAGCCTAAGTATGATGGAAGGCGGTAGTGTTCCAGCTTTAATTAGTGTATAATATTTTTTTAAACATTTATGATAATGAAAGCCCTATTTGTAAAAGCCATTTTTATAGCCCTTTTATTCATTACCCATACAGTAAATGCACAAAGCGATTGTAAATGTAAAGTATATGACGATTTAGCAGAAGCTAGAAAATCTAAAGTAGAGATTTACACCGAGGTAATAAAAGAGAAAAGCAAAATATGCCAGGCAAAGGCAGCAGAATTAAGTGGTGAGATAGCCATGTTGAAATTAAACAATTTAGACTCTGCAGAAATGTATTTAAAAAACGCTGAAGAATTATACAAAACAACAGGTTGTGGTCAAGGTGTTATTTGGAATACGTATAAACAACGATTTCAGGTATACTGGAGTAAATCTGATTTTCCAAATGCACAGGAATTTGCTTTAAAATTTTTGCATTGTGCTGAGTTAGAAAAAAACATCTATCAGCAAGCTATGGCTAATACTATGATTGCTATTGTTTTTTATAATACTAACCAACCTGATAAAGGAATTGTTTTTAATGATAAAGCAGCGGATTTATTGCCTAGTATTATGGATATTAAACAGAAGCAGAAAATACTTTACTTTTTATCGGTTCGTTATATGAACCATTACCTAAAAACAAAATCAAAGCTAAGCATTGAAAAATCTTTAAAATATAATTTACAACATCTAACATTATCAAAACAACTAAAAGATACTATTGAGTTTTCTAGAAGCTATTTTAACCTATCTGGTACCGAAGAGGAAAGTAAAAACTGGGATAAAGCTATGGCGTATTTGGATAGTGGTTATCTATTTATAGATAAAACCGATTCTATTGATTTGTTTGAATATCATGCTAATAAGGCTAGCTTACTTTTAGAGTTAAAAGATTATAAAAAGGCAGGTCTCTATGCAGATTCTTCTCTTTTTTTTGTAAAAAAAATGGATCATAAAATTGGTATTGCACAAAGCTACGAGCTTATTTCAAAAATAGCTCAAATGCAAGGCGATTATAAAAAAGCATTGAACTATTCCGATCTTGAAAAGGGTATTAAAGACTCGATAAGTAATGTAGATAAAATAGAAGCAGTAGCAGAAATAGAAAAAAAATATAATCAAGTAAAAAATGAAAATACTATTAAGGACCTTGATAAGAAAAAGCAATTATACCTTTTTCTGGCTATAACTGGTTTATTGGCAGCTTTAGCTATTGCCTTTTTTTTACGCCAGCAACAATTGAAACACAAAAAAAATATTTTAGAAACCGAACAAAGATTGAACAGAGCCAGAATGAATCCTCATTTCTTTTTTAATGCCCTAACGACATTGCAAAAATTTGCATTGTCGGATAATGATGGCCAGGCAATGGCAAGCAACCTATCTAAGTTTAGTAATTTAATGAGAGAAACATTAGAAAGTACCAATAAAGAATATGTAACCATAGAACAAGAAATGGAGTTTTTAAATGAATATTTGGAAGTACAAAAAATTCGTTTTCCTTATGCCTTTACCTACCAAGTAAGTGCCGATAAAAATTTAGATATAGATGAATTGCAAATACCAGCCATGATTATACAACCCTTTGTAGAAAATAGTATTGAGCATGGTTTTGCCGGAGTGGATTATCCCGGAGATGTAACCATTAAATTTGCCTCAGAAAATAAAGAATTGATGATTGAAATAAAGGATAACGGAAAAGGCTTGAACACAACTGTTAAAGAAAATAATGAACATATTAGCCGAGCTAGCCAAATTATAAAAGACAGGATATATTTGTTAAACATAAAACTAAAAACCAAAGCTGGCTTTAGAATAGATAATGCAGAGGGAGGGGGTGTTATTGTAAAAATTCATTTACCATTGCTCTATAAAGAAGCAAGTAAAAGCTAACAAATGAAAATTTTATTGATAGATAATGAAGCAGCAATAAGACATGTACTTAGAGATATGGTAGCGGCTTGGAGCAAAGGTATGCACACTATTGAAGAAGCAGATGGCGTAGCAACTGGTGTTTCAATAATCAATAGCAATAAACCAGATGTAGTTTTTTTAGACGTAGAAATGAATGACGGTACTGGCTTTGATTTATTAAGCCAATTAACAAAGCCAAGTTTTCAATTAATATTTACAACTGCACATAACCAATATGCCATACAAGCATTTAAGTTTAGCGCTATTGATTATTTATTAAAACCCATTGACCCCTTTGATTTAAATACGGCATTGCAAAAAGCGTTAGAAAATATTAATAGCAACACATTGCAACAGCAACTGGCCGTATTAATGCAACAAGTAGGTAATAAAGCAGAACCCGAAAAGCAAATTGTATTAAAGGATATTGACAAAACCTATTTTATAAAAATGACCGATATTCTTTATTGCGAAGCAGAAGGCTCTTATACAAAATTTTATTTAGCAAATGCAGAACCTATTTTTGTAAGTCGCAACTTAAGGAGCTACGAAGAGTTGCTTGCTCCCGCAGGCTTTATACGTACACACCATAGCTGCTTGGTAAACCCTGCAAAAATAAAAGTGTACGACCGCAAAACAGACAGTGGTACACTTATACTAGAAGGTGGTCATACCATACCTGTATCGCAACGAAAAAAAGATTTTGTAATTCAGTTTTTAGAAAATAGATAATGTTATTTCTGTTTTGGGCTTAAATTTATAATAGCTGCACCTACATAACAATTTCCACTTTGTTGCATTTCCATTAATACTTTTTCGATTAATGCATTTTTATCTGTTGTTGTTTCTTTAGAATGTATCTTATCGAACTCCTGCATACACTTATATACTGGTGAGTTTACTTTAGCCATGGATTGAAGTTGCTCGGCAAATGCTTTTGCATCTTCTGGCTTTAATTTAGCCATGCCTGCCATTAATACGTCTTGTGGTTTTGAAGCGGTTGAAACCTCTTTCATTAACTTTTTGCCTGCTTCACTTAAGTTGTTTTGAAAGCTATCAAAACAGCCGCACATAGCATTGGCTAATTCCGGGGTTTTTTTATCAGCACTACCTTTACAAGACAAAAAGAAAAATGCCACTACAGAGATTTTTAATAAATATTTCATGATTAAATTTTTTTAAAAACCAAATCTAATTAGTACCGATTCATTTTTTACTCCTAATTAACAAGTGCACCAATCTATTTAACAAGTGCTTTTTTAAAAAATATCACTTATTAAATTATATGCATCGTTTACAAAACGAGCCTTTGTACTTTTTTAAATTTTACTCTTTTTACATAATTCTTAATTAGAAAAAAAATTATATGAATAAAAAAGATTTTTGGCCTAAAGAGGGCAAATTAAAAAAGGGAATAATTATTTTGGCTATTGTAATAGTTGGAAGAATTGCCATTACTTTTCTGGAAGAAAAAACAAGTATTAAATTAACCAAAAGAGTACCGCTGGTTATAGCTTTTACCTGTATTGCTGTGTGGCTATATAAGCCTACTAAAGCAGCCGTGTAAAGGAGCTTGTAGAATTAATTGACACAAAAAAATAGTAATGCCGCTATTTTATGAACGGCGTTTATGCAGCAACTAAATGCTATCAGATATGAAATCGTTTTAATCATTTATACATTCTTTAAAATGGCACAAAATAACAATGGTAGGTTTGATTTTCATATTATTATTTATCAAACAATTTCTTTTATCATTAAAATTTTTACAATGAAAAAAATTACACTTTTATTATTAATTACATCAATCCTTGTAATTAATAAAAGCAATGCACAATGTGGCGCTCCTGTTAATTTGCAAACTAGCTTTGGCAGCAATGTGTCTACATTTGCTTGGGATGTTGTGCCTTCCGCTATAAGCTATACGTTGCAACTAAAAAGTCCTAATTCTACAAATTGGGGCAATTTTGCAAATGGACTTACTACAAACACTTATTCTTACACCGGGCTTTTTCAAAGCAACACTTTTAATTGGCGTGTAATTTCATTTTGTAGCCCAACCGATAGTGCATTTAGTGCTACTCAAACTTATGTTGTTCCTTGCGAAGCTCCTACTGCAGCAGTAGCATCAAACATTACAGGTACAACAGCAACCGTAAGTTGGACATCGGCTCCAACTATTCCACAATTAACGCCAGTGTACACTGTATCTTATAGGGTTTTAGGCTCTACAGGGGCGTGGATACTTGTTACTTCATCTACAACTGCTAATGCTGTTAATATTACCGGTCTATCAACCAATACTTCATACGAAAGGTGTGTAAATAAATTGTGCAGCTACTTTAACAGTGCTCCATTAATAGGTCAATTTACCACACAATATGTTCCTTGCGATATTCCAGTTAATTTAAGAACTTTAAGTAGCACCTTTAATCAAGCTTCGCTTGCATGGAACCCTGTTAATGGTGGCGTAAATTACTATGTACAATATAAAAAAGCAACCGCTTCTAATTGGACAACCGTGTATGTTACTAACAGCAGTGTTACGCTTGGCAATTTAACCAAAGAAACATTGTACGATTGGAGGGTAATGGCAAATTGTATTACTGCATTTCAAAGCATTTATTCCGATATAAAACAATTCACCACGTATTCGAACCCATGCATGGCTTATGGAAACAATGTAAATGAAGGAATTGATTTTTTTAGCTTAGGTACTATTACAAGGGTTTCGGGTAAAGAAGTGGGCGGTTATTATAAATCAAACCTGATTACCAATTTGGCAAAAGGTTCTGCCAACAATACAGTAACTATCAGCGCTGCTTATCCTCAGGGAATTGGTTATGGTGATTATTTTGCTGTGTATATTGATTACAATAAAAATGGAACATTTACGGATGCTGGTGAGCAAGTAGTGGCACCATCTGTTCAAATTATTAGCCAGTCTTCCAACTACACTTCAACTTTTTCAGTTCCAAATAATGCAGCACTTGGCCTTACCAAAATGAGGGTTATTTTACGCAGACCCGGATCAGCAATTGTGCCTTGTGCAACAGGTTTCCTGGGAGAAGTAGAAGATTATGACGTAAATATTGTTACATCTTCTTTGCGTATGGCAAATGTAAAAGAGGTTGCTGCAAGTGAAGAAATACAAGAAATTGAAAATACTGTTTTCCCCAATCCTTCTAATGGGATGTACAATGTAGCTTTATCAAAAATAGCCAATGCAGTTTCATACGATATAATGAATGCGAACGGAACGGTGGTTCAAAGAAATCAAATTACAAACACAAAAATTTTCAAAATTGATATTAGCAATATGCCAAGCGGTTTATATCTATTAAGAATAAACAAACAGATTGGTAATCCGATTATTTACAAATTGCAAAAAACTAATTAATCGTTGGGGTTAAAACTAGACCGCCTTCGTAATACATTTTACGAGGCGGTTTTTTATGTTTATCAAAATAATATTGCTGATAAATTTTAGTTATTTCTTTTCCAATGCTTCCATTCTTTTTAACAATGCTTCCATTTGCAGTTTCAAGTCCGTGTTTTCTTTCTTCATTTCTTCTATTTGCTTCTGCTGCTCTTGTATTGCTTTTATTGCAATAACGCCCAGCCCGCTATAATCCATGGTAAGCAAAGGTTTTGTTATTTCTCTATCGTATCGTTGGTATACAAGTTCTGGAAAAAATGGCTGAATATCTTGCGCCATAAATCCGAGCATTCGTCTATCGGTATCTTTGCTATCTAAATAATTATAACTATATGCGGGCAATTGTAAAACAGACTGCAATACCGATTTCATAGGAAGAACATTTTTCTTTTTGCTGCGGTCGGATAATGCTGAATACACTCCTGTTACCCTATCTATATTGGCACGTAATGAGCCATTGCTATAAAAATTAAGTGAACTATCTATGGAGCTTACATACATTCCCCATTTAAGGTTAATGCTACTAGGGTGCCTTAAAGAAAGCTGGTCTCCGTTGCTAAATCCAGTAATCTGTACTCTACCCTCGGTTACATTATTGATATCGGTTGGGTAAGCCCCAACACCTACATTGTGGCGAAACATGGCTAATGTAGGGGTGTCTGCAGTTGCGGTATTTTGTGGTGGTGAAGCTACATAAAATGCCAGGCCTTGTGTTAGATTTGTTGCTGTACTTCCAACCCTGTCGATATAAGATGAAATAGCAACATTGTTTGCTGTGCCAGATAAGCCAGAGGTGGTAAGGTAATTCATTTCAAAAATGATGGAGGTTTTTTGAAATGGCTCCCAGCCTGCTGTTAATTTACCACTATTAACACCAGTAAGCACTAAAACGGGAATGTTGTTTTTTGCATTTAACAAAGCAGAGTCTATTTTATTTAAAATTTTAACCTTTGGATTATAGTTAAAAGAAGTACCCGTATAACCATCCATTATTTCCACACCATCCAAAGTATCTCTTAATTGTATGCCTAGTAAGCCGCCATCTTTCCATTTATTATCTGTAAGGTTATCTGATAATTTAACCCAGCTTACTGCATTTGTACTATACCAGTAATAACCTCTTGACATATCGTTTCGTACACCGGGACTAGTGGTATTATAAACAACTAAACCATTTGCAGGGCTTGGTATGCTTGTTACATCTTTCAAGCTATCTATAGACACTTGAGGAAATAAAACTCCTTTACTAGTGCTACTTACATCTAGCATGGCAGAAGCGGCAGGAAGGGCCCCGGTTATGTTTATAGCTACCTGAGCATTAGCGATATAACTTAAAAACAAACTGGTAAATATTAATGTAACGAAGCGCATAGTGATAAATTTTATTTTTTTAAAGTTATTCCTTTATTTATATTCAAAATATACCTCATTTGGGGTATATAAAAGTTATGCTCTTTTACATTCTTCTTATTACCAATTAAGAAAATGCAGCGATACTTTGAGGTGCTTTATCCAAGTATACGACTCTAAAGTGCTCATACTAATACTTTATTGAAGACAGTCTTTACCTCTATAAAACATTATAGAAACCGAAAAAATCTTTTAAGCTAATTTCTTTGAAATTAAAAATAGCTCATTTTTTTTATCTTTTAATCACCTAATTAGGTGATTTTATAGATTATAATAATAGCTGATTTATGACCTCAAGTCGCTATTTTTTATTGAAAATTACAATCCCACTTGCGCTGCCAAAAAAGCCTCTTTAAACAATTGCTTTCTTCTTCTAGAAATATTTATTTTTTCGCCGTTGCACAAATAGGCTACACCACCTGCATTGTTTATACTATGGTATTGTTTCACAAATTGTCTGTTTATTAAATGTGAGCGATGTGAGCGTATAAAACTACTTAAGCAAACTTGATCTTCAAACCAATGCAATACTTTGGATACGGTAATACTGCGTTGGCTATTTAAATATATTTTGCTGTAATTGCTTATGGCTTGTATGCGTATAATGTCTGCTACATGCAAAGTATAGGTAGCTTCGCTTGCTTTTACAATGAGCATATTATGTTGTAGTATTTGCAATTTACCAAGTGTTTGTGCTTTGTAAAGCGGTGATTAATTTTGAAAATATAAAATTACCTTCAAGTGCAAAATATCTTCTCCCCCATTGGAGTGATTTAATTATAATAACCTTGAATATCCTCATTATTTTTAGTTATAATTTACAGAAAAAGATTTTTCATAACTGATTTTTCATACCAGTTATTAATGCTTTTTGCCCTCGAGATCATCCAATCGTTTTGTGATGGCAATCAAGCTATTTCTCAAATGATCGTTTTCTTTTTTTAATACTTGAATACAAGCCAGGGCGACACCAGCCGGGTCAATGGTAGAAATACTTGTATTATCTAAACCCACTTTAAAAGCTTCATAAAAATCTTGTGCCATTGGCCCGATATGATACTCGTTGGTGCCTTTATATTTCCACCGGCTCAAGGGCATATCAATAACCTTTTGCAGTACATCTTGTTCTTCTATTTTTACAATATCATCTTTCAAATTTCTATCGCTGGCATTTGTCCAAACACCGCCATCCGTTAAATATGCGCCGTTACCATTTCCTGCACCGGTACCCACTTTAAAGGCTTGGTTTGCTGGCGATGTTTGCCTGCCGAATACCCATTTTTCTACTGCCCCATTTCCAAAAGCCATGGTGTTTATGCTACTTACCCTGCTTTCACTGCCGATAACGGTTGTGTTAGATAAGTTTCCTACAGTTGTGTTGGCATCGTAGCCCAAAGCTGTGTTATAAAAACCGCCTACATTCACAGAAAGCGCATTGGCACCAACAGCGGTATTAAATGCGGCGCTGTTGCCATTGGTATTTAACAAGGCGCTATGCCCTAAACCTGTATTTTCACCTGTGCCGTCATCATCAAAATTTTTAAGCACATCATCTCCCACGGCTACATTTTTGTTTGAAACAGAAAGGCTTTGTAAGGTATTTTTACCAATAGCCACATTGCTTGTACCTACAACACCTAGTTGCAAGGTTGAAAAACCAAAAGATGTATTGGTTAATCCCAATAAACCAGAATGGATATTATTTAACCTAAAAGGAACCGAAGCCAGATTGGTACTGCCCATAAATTGTACTGCAGGCTGCACCACATTGCCTTTTACCCGCCAGTCGACAGATTCATTGCCACTAAAATTACTTTCAGTAATAAACCCTGTCCATACCGTATCGTTCCAATAATAATAGCCAGGTTTTACATCTGCCGAATCTTTTAAATTAAAAACCAATAACGATTTTGCGGGGCCAGGAATAGTGGAAATATCTATAGAATTTTTTAGCATAACCCTTGGTACAAGCATGCCCTTATTTGAGGCTGTTACATCTAATCTGGCGCTTTGGTGTGGTGTGGCTGTGCCAATACCCACATTCTGTGCAGTTGCATTTATGTAGAAAAATGCAACTGTTACAACAAAAATTATCTTTTTCATACCTTAAAATTTAACAACATAAAAGTGCAATAAATAAAAGAGGCTTTCTTCACCTAGTTGGGTGATTTTTATTTCGTAAACCATACGATAAACTATTTCATCCGCCACAAAAAAGCTTGTGGCTTATCTGAAAAAGGGTTGGCCATAGAAACGCCGTTGAATAAAGCAGGTTGGGTAGCATTGCCTGCGAAAGTAAATTCCGTATTTGTTTTAATAATACCAGTATTGCAACGGTCATTATATAAACTGCTAACAGAAGTAGCTTTAATCAAATCTCCGGTTAATGTGGTAAAAGTTGCTGCAAAACCATCTGTTCCTCCAGATGAGTATAGAGGGTATCCATTCATAAATTCCAGCTTATTTCTAAACTCCCCGGTAACCAAACAAGAGGAATTTTTAATATCTAATGACCGTACAACATCTTCGCCACTGCCACCAAAAGTAGCTATCCAAGAATTATTTTGTCCTGCTGGTACCGAAGTATATTCTCCAAAGGTTGCTTCCAAACAGAAAAGCATTCCATCAGTTACTCCATTGGTGCTAATATCTGGAGGTTCTACCCTTGGAAAAGGTCCATCATGTCGAAACGAAGTAACATTGCTACCAAACACTCCAGCTACATAAAGACGATTTTGGTTTACCAATAAATTTGTGCCCGCTTCATACCCGCTGCCCCTGGTGAATAAAACCCAATTTGCAGAAGGATTAAACGTATTGTACATTGCCGTAAACATGTCTGATGTACCAAGCGAGGGAACTGCTGCTGGAATAACGCCAATTATTGGTATGATGATTGAATTTTCAAATGATCCTGTAATATATAATCCAAATAATGTTAAATATATATCATTAACCATGTCGTCGCCAATTCCGCCAAATCTTTTTGTAGAAGTACAATTAGTGCCTGTAGCAGCATCATAACCCACTACAAATCCATCTAGTCCACCATTAGAAACTAAAGTTAACTGTGTAGCAGTTCCAAATGTCTGGGTGCCGTGAAACTGACCTGCTACAATCAATTCGCCAGATTTTACTCTTACTGCTTTCCCTTCATCTCTACCGCCACTATTACCTTCCCTTCTGCGCCAATCTATTTGACCGTTGTTTAGCAACTTTATTATAAAAATATCATAGTCGCCAGAAACATCTGTACTCAATTTATTAAATAAATTTCCATTGGCATTAAAAAGAAAAATACTGTCGTTAAATGTTCCTGTAATATAAGGATCGTTAGAATCGTCAACTGTAATACTGGCTGGTAAAATTTTAGTTGCATTTGTACCCCCAAGTAATTTTGTACCCCAAATACATTTTCCGGCACTGTCAAACTTAGCTACAAATGCATGTTTAGTATCTAACAGTGCTGCATTCCCTAACAGCTCAATTCCGTTTCCCAGATTTAGTTTGGCCCCTGAAAATGTACCTGTAACAAAATAAGTATTATTTAACCCTTCAACCATATCAATTATTTCGCTTGAGAGGCTAGAATCGGCAAATGTTATATAATTATCGGCCACTGGTTGAAATCTATCTGTAGAGCCTGTTAATAAGCATCGCCAGTTTGATTTGCTGTACTGCATTATACAATCTTTGCTGGTATTATAAACGAGCATACCGTCTGGCACATTTCCCATAGCAATAATTGAATCTTCCGTTAACCGTGGCGGCAAAAATCCTTTATTGCTGCTTCTAACTTCTAGCACTGCTTTTGAGTTGGGATTACTGGTACCAATACCTACATTTTGAGCGTTTACAAAAAAACCTTGCAAAGCAAATACGAAAATAAAAATGATCCTTTTCATACTGTAAATTTTAACAGTATAAAAATGCAGAATATAAACATGGGTTTGTTCACCCAAGTGGGTGATTTTAATCCCTCACCCCAATTACCATCCACCTGCTATCTGCAGCACTATACTGCATGGTAACAGAGCCGTTGCCAGTTGTTACAATATCTGTTCCCGATAAGGTATTTATACGATTGGTAGTAACCGATGCGCTGCTTGTTTGATTGATAATGGTCATGTTTTGCCCTGTAAGATTTAATACCGTTAAAATTTTACCATCTACACCAGCACTAAAACCAGAAATAGAAAATGCTGCGGTAGGGCCTGTTACTTTTATAAAACTGTAAAATCCTGGAACTATATCATTGTTTATACCATTTACAACGGTTATTTCATTTTGACGACAAGCCAAGTCGCCATTGATATCAACAGCAGCAACCGGTGTGCTGGTATTTACACCTGTTAAACCACTTGCCAGTATAGTAAAAGCGTTGTTGCGCAGGTTGTCTGAAAAACCATTGCCTACTTGAAAAAGCCTGTTGTTTCCATTGTTGCTTGTGGTGCTGGCGGCATTGGTGCTGTCGTTATAAACACCAATTACAAAACCTGCATAAGATTTTGATTTTAAAAAACGGCCGTGTGCCGATGAATAATCGCCAGATGCCACGTTGAAACTACCGGTAGCAGTGCTGTTTAAAGCAGTGGCATTATTGCTGGAACCTAAGGTAACAGCATAACTACCAGATGAGGTATTGTTAAAACCTATTGCCGTAGAAGCATCGCCACTGGCGGTAACATTCAATCCCATGGCTCTTGCACCCAGCCCCGATGCGATGGCATTATTGCCAATGGCAAAACTTTCTGCAGTTAATGCTTCTGCATTGGTTCCAAAAGCTACTGAAGAAATACCTTTTGCTTTTGTATTATTACCACTAGCAAAAGAATAATTACCAATACTATCTTTATCCCAATTAACACCGTTGACATAGCCACTACGAAAAGCCGCTTTTCCTGCATACCACATAGCTCTTCTGCCAGTACCGCTTTGTGGCGGATTGGCAGGTGATACAGGAACATTCCCTGATGCACTAAATAATACATTACTGTCTGCTACTTGAAAAAATGCATTTGCTTTAAAATAGTTCAATGCAAAATCGCCAAACAATAACGGAGAAGCTGTGTTGGAATTTTCAATATAAAGTTTTTCGGAACCTGTTTCATTGAAACCAGCCTGGTAGCCAAGAAAAACATTTCTGCTTCCTGTTGAATTTCTGCCTGCATCTCTGCCCAATGCAGTATTTTCATTTCCCGGGTTATTGGATAGTAAAGCATTTGACCCTATGGCTGTATTATAGTTTCCACTACTTGCACTTCCTGCTGATTGCCCAACAAATGTATTGTGATATCCGCTTGTGTTAGTACTTCCTGTATTAATGCCAATGCCAATATTGTCATTGCAACTTGAGCAGTTAAGCAGGGACTGAGTTCCAATTGCAATATTACGGTTGCCAGAATAATTATTTTGCAAAGCAATATCACCAATAGCAGTATTTTGTTCTCCGCTATAATTATTACTAAGTGAATTATATCCAATTGCTGTATTCTTATCGCCGGTAACATTTTCAAACAATGCGTTATACCCCATTGCTGTATTTTGTATTCCGGTTTCATTATATCGTAGTGCCTGACCTCCTACTGCTGTGTTATTTTCTCCTGTAGTATTCTCATACAAAGCGGTATAGCCTACAGCAGTATTTAACCTTCCGGTATTTTTATTGCCGGTACCTAAGCCAAAAAAAGTATTACCGTCATAACCACCAATCAGCGGTTCAATTCTACCCGCTTTTGTATTATTTACTTTAAAAATTAAAGCTGTATTGTCTGTAGTGCCAATAAAATTTACAGCCGTATCTATACCAGCATTTCCTTTTGTTTTCCAAGCATTGGTACTTACGGGCTCCAGCCACATCCAACTTGTACCTGTATAATAATGAAAGCCTGTACTGTCTGGCGAGGTTTGGTACAGCAACAGCCCTGTAGCAGGAGATGCTATGGCAGCTTTTTGTGTTTTGGTCATTCTAGGAGTTAGAAAACCCTTTGTGGTACTGCTAATATCCAACTGGGCACTACTGCTCGGTGTGGCAGTGCCAATACCAACGTTTTGAGCTGTTGCATTAATAATAAAAAAAGAAAGAATAGAGAGAAGGAATATTTTTTTCATGCTAATATTTTAGATACCATAAAAATGGTTTAATTACTGTTTATATTCTTCACCCAGTTAGGTGATTTTACTGTCCATTTACTTTTAAAACAACCTCAGGCGATATGGTTACAGATGCATTGTTTTGTACTTGTAAACTTTTTATTTCTGCATATGCTGGCACAATAGGGTATCGGACTGCGCCATTAGGAATAATAACATGGTTGAATTTCCAGGGCACGCCGCCACAGCTCCAGTTGTTAGGGTTTTTCCAATCGGTGTTTACATTCCCCGTCCAAGTAATGGTAGGCTCACACATCGTTTTTGCATAAAAACTTTTTAGTGTGGAAGATGCCGATTGTAAAAAAGAATGTGTGCCGTAAGCACCATATGTAGTGCTTAATGCTGTGGGTGTATTTCCTAATGTAGATTGGCAATCGTTTGCTGTATTAAGCAGCATCAAATTAGCAATACCACTCACGGTAGAGTCGGCTATTTTTAATGCAGTGACTTCTGTATTTTTTAGATAAAGCCTTGCTTTTATCGAGGCATTGTTTGTGGTTGTAATAGAGATATTTCTGTCTAAATAAAACGTATCGTTTTGTTGTCGTACAGCTCCTGTATGAATAAATACGTTGCTATTTACTGTGCCTAGGTTATTGCCATTGGCATACACTTCTGCAATAATTTCACCAGCATTATTCATAAGGGGTACCCACATATAAATATTGCCCTGAGCCGAGTCTATGGTAACGTTTGTACTTGCTGCACAATTACCTGTTGCCACAATTGCGGGCAATACCGATGTAGTTTCATCCCATGCGCAAATGGCAAAAGGCTCTTCGCTATTTACTAATAATGGGGTAACCCTAAAATAAATTATTTCTCCGGCTGTTCTCCCTACGAGTGTTATACGGCTATGATTGTCGGATGGCGCTGTTTCAGGGTTTCCATTATCATCGCAAGCTATTTGTGTTAGTGTACCACAAGTGCCCATATGTGCAGACATTACTACATCATTGGCACTGCTTTTTATGGCAGCTGTTTGCACAATTAAATTACCTGTAGTGGGTATGGTAGCTCTAAACCAAACATCTTTTGTATTGTTGCTTACTGCGCAAGATTGCATGCCAAAGCCTCCTGATGTAGTTGCACCATTTAAAGAACTAATAGTGGGTGCTGTACAAAAACCATTTATTACAGGTAGGTTAATTGCAGTAATGCATTCATCGTTTTGTAGTTGTTGTTGCAAACAAAACTTAAAGCTGCCATAATTATTTGCTGCAGCAATATAAAGGCGTAAATAATAAACAGCTCCTACAGTAAGTCCATTTAAGGAAACTGAGCCTGAGCCAAATCCAAAGCTGCTACTACAGCTTATGGTTGCTGTGGAAGATGGGCAAGCGCTATTATACAAAGCATAACCCAAAGATGCCACCCCAATACTTGTAGTAAATGTAGCTTCGCTATAACGCAATACCACCGTGGAAGACGCTGCTGTAAAGCTATACCAAACATCATCATTGCTTTCTAAAACACCACAAGAGGGGTCTGGTATCGAACGTGTGGCGCCAGAAGTATTTGCAGATTCGGAAGAAAAGCAAGTGGTGCCAGGTAGCGTTAATGAAACTGGCAATGCAGCACTACAATCATTATTAACTGGTGGGGCAGGCACATCCTGCACACAAAAATCGAAACTGCAATAATTATTAGCTCCCAATGAAAATAGTCGAAGATAGTATGTATTGCCAATACTAAGCCCGGTGATGATTTGATAGCCGCTGCCAAAACCAAAACTCGAACTGCATGCTATTGTAGCAGTAGCGGATGGGCAAGCATTATTATACAACGCATAACCCAAAGAAAGTACACCTGTATTAGTGATATAGCTACCGTTTGAAAATCTTACAACAACAGATGCGGAATTGGCTATAAAACTATACCAAACATCATCATTAATATCGGTAGAAGAACAATCAGCATTGGGAAATGATTTTGTAGCACCGTTAGTATTTACATTTACCGAAGCAGCACAAGTAATACCGAAAGGTTGTGTGGTTATTGGTATTGCATTAACACAATGATCGTTTACTGGTGGTGGAGGCACATCTTGCACACAAAAATCGAAACTGCCATAATTATTGGGGCCCAAAGTAAACAAGCGTAGTTGATAATTAGTACCAATGGTAAGACCATCGATGATTTGATACCCACTACCAAAACCAAAAAATGGACTGCAAGCTACGGTAGTAGTATTGATAGGGCAAGCATTATTATACAAAGCAAAACCCAACGAAAGTACACCTGTACTAGTAGTATAATTTCCGTTTGAAAAACGCAATACAACTGATGCTGAGTTGGCTGTAAAACTATACCAAACATCATCATTAATATCTGTAGAAGAACAATCGGCATTCGGCAATGATTTTGTAGCGCCTGTAGTATTTACGTTTACCGAAGCGGCACAAGCAGTGCCGAAAGGTTGTGTTGCTATTGTTATTGCATTTGCACAAAAATCGTTTACTGGGGGCGTGGTTACATTTTGCACACAAAAATTAAAATTTGCCGTAGTAGTTGTTGTAGCTGTCCAAAAACGTATGTAATAGATATTGCCAATGGTTAGTCCATCTACAATTTGATAACCATTGCCAGATGCAAGATTGCTATTGCACAAGAGCGATGATGGTGCTACACAGCTACCGCTATATATTTCAAACGACATAGCGGCTGTGCCACTTGGAATATACACAGCTCCGCTTATTCTTATTACTGCCGACTGAGAAGCTGCCATAAAACTATACCAAATATCATCATCATCATTAAGGCCTCCACAAGTAGTGCCTGGTGTGCTCGCTGTTGCTCCTACAGTGGTAGCCCCTGTAGAGGATGTACAAACACTACCAAAAGGAGTAGTTGATACAGGTATTGCGCCGCTACAATCATCATTAGCTGGTTGTGCAAAAGCGTGCGAAATAAACAAAAATAAATAAGCGAAGAGGCATTGTAAATATTTCATACTAAAAAAATATAATTTTAATACTGTTCACCTAATTTTAAAAATGATTTTATGAGGCGCAAATGGTTTAATAACAATAAAAATCCTATTAAATCCATCCAATCTGTGTCATCCGTGTTCTAATTGTTTTTTTTGTGCAAACGATAGGCTCTTTTACGGAATAGCAAATTGCTTCAACCATAACCAATGAATTTTTGCCGCTTCCATCCAGTGGTTATCGCCATTGGGATATGCATGCCCTAGCCCACTTACCACTACAAAACTAAAAATATTGAGAGGGTCACCACTTGGTGCAGTAAAAGTTGCTGTTCGTGCTGTAACATTGTTTCCTGACATGGTAAACGTATTGTTTAACCCAAAATTATTAATGTACAATTGTGCTATATCGTATACTTTATTACCTGGTGTTTGTAATAAACTTTCAAACAAACTTAGGGGTACAGCCGGCCCTGTACTATCTGGCCCATAATCTTGATTACCCACTTGATAGGCCACAGGTAATTTTCTTATTGGCGTATAAACGGTATTGGTATAAAATGATACAGAATTACTAATTACCGCAGCCAATACATCTCCCATTAAAATACTGCATTTTGCAGCCATTTGCCCACCATTAGAAAAACCAACCAAATAAACCCTGCTTGTATCCACATTAAATTTCAATCGCAATTCCGTTATTATTTTTCTTAAAAATTTAATATCGTCTCTTGGGGTTTCTGCTGCACAAAAAGTAAACTCTGCATCTGGTGGTGTGTTCCACTTAGTGGTTGTTCTTGTACCAGTGGGTACATTAATGCAATACTTCCACGATGTAGGAAATACTGTAAGAATATTTTCATCCTCACCCACTTCTTTCCAACCGCATTTATCGTACATAGTCTCGCCTGTTTGGCTCGTGCCATGCAGCATAAATACCAGCTTTGTGGGGATAGTAAGATTGTACCCTTGCGGTACATGCACTAGGTATTCTCTAATATCTCCATCAACCCTTGTGGTAAATTTATTCTTGCCTCTTATAAATGGATTTGCTGTACTAATAATCACATCCCAACTTTTTCCATTCCATACATAAAAACCTGCACCGCCTGGCAAAGTGATATTCGTATTGAATACCATTAGTGATATAGCTGGTTTTCGAATGGTAATACTATCGTTTAAACTGGTTAGTAATACCCTTGGTATCAAAAGGCCTTTGTTGTTGCTTTTTATATCTAACATAGCACTGCTATCGGGTGCTGAGCCGTTTGTATTTATGCCAACGGATTGGGCATTTATGGTAATACTTATAAACAGTAGCGTAAAAAGAAAGCCCCCCTTTTTCATACCTAATAAAATTTAAACACAAAAGTTGTTATTTGTATCCTTAGATGATTCACTTAGTTGAGTGATTTTACTCCCTAAATGCAATTACCATCCATCGGTTTTGTATAGTGCTGTATTGTAGTGTTACCGAGCCATTGCCAATGGTACTTATATTGGCACCTGCTAAAGTATTGATGCGGTTTATAGGGTCAGAACCTGCATCCAAATTAGCAATGGTTAAATTAAAAGCGGTAGAATTTACTATAGTGAATATTTTACCATCTACGCCATCTCTTATGCCCGTAATAGTATAATTAGCTGTGGTATTGGATACATTGGCAAAACTACTTAGGCCCACTGCAAGGTTGTGGTTATTTCCATTGGATAAAAAAAGATTATTTTCTCTCATGGAAAAATCGCCATTTACATCTAACCTGGTATTGGGTTGTGTAGTGGCAACACCTATGTTGCCACTTTGTAAAACAGTTATCGCATTACTACGGCTAGTATTGGATGTTCCATTACCCACAATAAAAAGCGGTGTATTGGCTGTAGCAAATGTTTCAGGTGCTACAATTGTGTCATTATACCTACCAACTACAGTTGAAGCAAACCCATTGGCTTGCGTATTAGAATTTAATGATACAGAATAATTGGCTTTTGCCTTTGTGATAACGCCTAAGGCAAATGAATAATCGCCAGATGCTGTTGTATTGACTCCAAAAGCTGTTGATCCTTCACCCGAGGCAGATGAGGAAAATCCAAAGGCTACTGATTTACTACCCGATGCTTTTGTTTCTAGACCAAAAGCTGTTGATATATAACCCGTTGCTGATGATGAAGCCCCAAAAGCTGTTGATTGATAACCCGATGCTGTTGAACTCCCAAAAGCTGATGAACCATAACCTTTTGCCAAGCTATTAACTCCTGCTGCAAAAGAGTAATCACCAATACTATCTTTATTCAAATAAATTGCATCGGTTAATCCAACTCTGAATGCCCCTTTATCAGCATACCACATCATTATTCTTCCATCAACGGTAATCGGTGGATTGCCCGGCGATGCCGATACATTACCGATTGAAGAAAACAACACACTACTATCAACCACATGTAGCCGAGCTGTTGGGTTTACTGTACCAACACCCGTGTTACCATTTTGTAATACGGTAATGGCATTGCTACGTGCATTATCTGCAGTTCCATTACCAATTTGAAAAAGCCGGTTTGCATTGTTGATGATATTTGCATCGCCGGTTATGGTACTATCATTAAATGTCCCTGTAATAAAACCTGAATAGGTTTTAGCTTTATTATTAGTGCCAGTAATAAATGAACGACGCCCTGTGGAAGCATTGTTTACACCAAAAGCACTTGAAAAATCAGCACTAAGTATATTGAATAATCCATTGGCAAAAGAGCCAGGGGCAGAAACAGTGTTACTGGCTCCAAACGCAACTGCATAATCGCCAGATACAATATTATTAAACCCACTGGCAAAAGCATATCCACCCGATGCTATGCTACTGGCGCCTGTAGCTACAGAAAAATTACCGATATTGTTTTTGTCCCATTGTGTTCCATCTACATACCCTATTCTAAAAGCAGCTTTGTCTGCATACCACATCATTCTTCTTCCAGCGCCAGAAAGTGGAGGGTTGCCAGGCAATGCCAAAACACTGCCTGTGGCAGAAAATGCTACACTGCTATCTGTTACATGTAACCTTGCCTGAGGGGATAAAGTACCTATACCTACGTTTTGAGCGAATAATATTATTGAAGAAAAAGAAAATGTTATCAGGAAAAATATTTTTTTCATACTCTAAAAATTAAGAGTATAAAATTGTAAAAAATAGTTATGTGTTTGTTCACCTAAATAGGTGATTTTACTGCCCGTTCAATTTAAAGTTTACCCCATTTTGTATAAGAATACTTCCCCCATTTTGCATAATTAATTTTTTTATTTCGGTAGAGGTTAGAACAATGGGATACCTTAACAAACCAGCAGGAATAAATACAGTACTCGTTATCGTGGGTACAATTCCACAATCCCAATTGGCAGGGTTACCCCAACTAGCATTAGCATTTCCATTCCAGCGAAGGGTATCGCTGCCGCAAATACCAAGGTTTATGTTGTAGGCAACAAATTGAATTTCGCCACGGCCTGTGCCGCCGTTGTAGAGGCTGTCTATTAAAAATAAAGAAGCGTTTAATAGGTTGTTTGTGTTAAACCCATTACCAATGCCGCCATTATACAGGCTATCCACAATGGTAAGATTGGCGTTGGTTGTTTTAGATGAATCAAAACCACTTCCATTGCCACCATTGTACAAACTGTCTGCAATGCTTAAATCATTGCTAAACGAAGTGTCTTTACTAAAACCGGTACCATTACCACCATTGTACAAACTGTCTGCAACACCTAATGCGATATTTGATGCTATGCCTTTTGAAAACCCATTGCCATCGCCACCATTGTATAAACTATCCAATACATAAGTTGTGGTATCAACAACGGTTAAAGAAACATTTAAAGCAGTGTCTTTTGAGAACCCATTGCCATTGCCGCCATTGTACAAACTATCAGTAAAAGATAGAGAAACATTTAAAGCGGTATCTTTTGAGAACCCATTGCCATTGCCGCCATTGTACAAACTGTCTGCAAAGGATAGTGAAACAGCGGCTGAACTGCCTTTAGAAAATCCATTACTGTTACCCCCATTGTAAAGGCTATCGATGATACTTAAGGAAACATTTACCAAAATACTTTTGCCAAAACCATTGCCATTACCCCCAGTGTATTGGGATTGCCCCTTAAGTAAAAAAGGAAAAAATAACATCAGTAAAATAATTGCACGAAACATCATACTTATTGATTTGCCCGTCCGCCCCTGATTCCAATATTGGTTAACTTAGGCGTGCTGTTGGTTATAGCCTCATTTGGACCTGACAAACCCCTCGACGAGACTTGAAGTCCTGCTGAAAAATTATAGCTTCCACCTCTCCTTCTGATACCAGCTCCTGCGTTTACACCAAATAACGCTAACCCGTTGTATATCCCGTTTGCTATCGTTTCAGTTGCGTTTCCATTAATACCCAGCCAGTAATCCTCATTGGCATCTCCATTAGTTGTTAAAAATCCATCGCCGTGCTTACCAGTATAGCTCCTTCCCGCTGCATTAGCAGTGCTAACAGCAAATTCAAACAAGGCACCCGTTAAATCCATGATGCCGTAATAACTAGCACCTGAACTTATTCTTGTGGAAAACGCATTGGCAAAAATCCCTCCTCTTACGGTATTTAACAATGAATTTGTTGACCAAATGGCATTACCCGAAACTGAACTTCCATTGGTAATTGTTTCATTTGCACGTCCACTATTGCTTAATAAGTAAATGCTGCTGGCAATATTGCCGGTGCCCCAGGCGTACTCATTGGGTACAGGATATACGGGACCCCGGCAGGCTTTTTCAAATTCCAGTTCAGTGATTGGTCTTAAGCCGGCCCAATCTAAATATGCTGCACAATCAGGATAAGTAATACCTGTTTTAGCGATCCATTCTCCATCTGTATTTTCATCATAAAGATTGTCATTATCCAGATCGCAACCCACAACAGCTGCTGTTGTATTACCAGCACTGCTCCCCGGGGTAATGATCTCCATACTTTGCCGTATTAAGGTAACACCCGTAATATCTGTGCCCGCGGCCGCAGTTGGTGGCGACGCTGCGGGGAACCTGCCCACTTGTTGTGTGTAGGTGAGTGTATTTAAAAAATCCCGGTAAGCCCCCTGGGATAACTCGTACTTCATTACCCAAAAGTCATTATAACCAACAGGAAAGCCTGTTAGATAGCCATTGAATGCAATAGGTGTTTCAGTTTCTTCATCGTACAACTCTCCATTCCCTGCCCCCATTAGTACAGTTGCCCCTATGCCGTTAATGAAAAAAGGTGGTGGCAACAATCCTAGAAAGGGCTTCCCCTTTCTAAATACATTTGTTGTAGTAGTTGAATCCCCCACATAAAAACTTTCCTGAGGTATATATACCATTTCAATAGCAAAGCCCCTTAATTCAAATGTTCCTGGATAGCTTTCAATCCCTGCTTTAATATTATTAGAAATTGCAGTACCAAAGCCATTTTGGGAACGGTAAATAAACATACCTACACCCTGTGCACCCACACCACTATGGCCCAAATTATAAGAGGCACCTACTGGCATAGTAATATTTGTACCCGTAAAACGAAGTGGGTACCATTTGCCATCATTGTCCTTAAACTTAAAAAACACCCATACCCCATCCCAATTATTGGTACTTGTAGTACGCCAACTATTTTCCCAGCTCAAATCAAACTGTATAATCTTTGCTGTGTTGGCTACATTGTTGGTTACTGAAATATTGGTTAGTTGTACATTATTTGCAGCAGCAGTTATACTTATTATTGCACATAAAATGATGAGCATACTTTTTTTCATACCTAAAATTTAGATAGTAAAAATGCTACAATAAACATTCTAGTTGCTCACCCAGTTGGGTGATTTTTAGGGGGAAAAAAATCATTTTGCCATCAGGCTCCTAAGTTTTGCCATTACGCCATAGCGGGTATTGGCATCCAATTTTATGTAAATACTTTTTAGGTGGGTTTTTACTGTGTTTTCTGAAATGAACAATTGGGTGGCTATTTGTTTGTTGGTAATGCCTTCATAAACCAATTGCAATACTTCAAATTCCCTATCGCTAAAGGGCTCTACAAGGCTGCTGTTTACTTTGGTAGATAAAAGTTTGGGCAGTTGCTTATTTACTTGCGAGGAGTGATTGGCAATAGCAATTTCTACAGACGCTTGCAAGGTTTTTTCGTTAAAAGGTTTTACAATATAGCCACTTGGGTTTACTTCTTTGGCTCTATTTAATGTGTGCTTATCGGAATGCGCTGTAAGAAACAAAAAAGGTATTTGGTAAGTTTCATTTATTATTTTTGCAATGGCTATACCATCTGTTTCACTCTCTAAATTAATATCCAAAATAACTGCATCGGGAGTGTTTATCTGTAATTGCTGTAAGGCGTCATCACTGTCGTATGCTATGCCGCTTACTTCAAAATCGTCGTTGTCTAAATATGCAGCTATATGTTCTGCAATGGCAGGCTCGTCTTCTACAATTAATATTCTTAGCTTGCTCATGCCATGGCGTATTTTGTAATATTTATTTTAATGGAAGCCCCATTGTCATTTTTAATTTCTACTACGGCTTTTAGTTTTTGTGCAAACGCACGTATCATACGCAAGCCAAAAGATTTTGTTGTTTTTGCATCTAGCTCTAGCGGAAACCCTGGGCCGTTGTCTTTTACGCTCAGTTGTAATTGTTTGTTTTCTTCCCTTAACGCTATTTCCAAAACACCTGTTGTGTTGGCATTATGCACAGCATCCTGCGGAAAAGCATATTTAAATGCATTGGTTAATAATTCATTTAAAATTAAACCAATGGGTATCATCGTATCTACATCCAAATTTAGGTCCTCTATATTGGAATGTATTTTTATTTTATCATTAGAAATATTATAGGAGTCGCATAAATTTTGTAATAAATTATTGATGTATTGTTTTGCCTTTATCCCTTTTAAATTATCTTCAGTGTATAGATTTTGGTGAATTAATGCCATACTTTGTACCCTGTTTTTTCCTTCTTTTACTGCATCTGATGCGTGTTGGTCCTTTATAGAAATACTTTGCAAGTCCAGTAAACTGCTTACTATTTGCATATTGTTTTTTACTCGATGGTGTATTTCTTTCATTAATATTTCTAAATTGGCGGCTTGTTTTTGTATAACAATATTTTTCTTCTTTTGTTTTTGGTATAAGGTAAAAATAGAAAATGCCGAAAGCATTAGCAATCCTATTCCGCCGGTAAGCAACCATGCTATTTGCTTCTTTTTTGCCAATTGGTTTGTTTGTAAATCATTCTCCCTGGATAATGCCTCTTTCAATTGTTGTTCTTTTGTAAGCTGCAATTGTTTTAAACTATTTTCGTTTTCCAATAGGCGATTGTTGGCTTGTTCGCTTTCTACAATGGAATCTTTTAAAATATTTTGCCTTATTAGCAAGTTGTTACTTTTTTGTTGTTCTTGCAAGGCAAATTCTTTTAGTAAATTCTCTTTAAACAACGCTTTACGCCCTTCTGCCTCTCTCAGCATTTGTAAAGAGTCGCTTTGTGTACGAAAATGCAATACTTCTATTTGCTTTTGCTTAAGTTCATTACTAGAATTAAGTAAAACAATTTCTCGCTGTTTCTTTTCTGTTTGATAAACCATCTCTAATTCCTGTAGTTTGGCCTGTTGTTCTTTATTTCCGATGCTGTCTTTCAGTTTAAACAAATACTCAAACATCAAATTTGCATCTTGCTGCTTACCGGCTTTTGATAAAATACGATAAGTAGCTTTAGCATAAATATAATGATTAAGTAACTGATTGGGGGCTTTGGTAAGCTCCATATTCTCTTTCATATATGGTAAGGATAACTGGGGCTGGTTATTATCTTCATACAATGCCGAAATAGTACTATTGGTAAAGGCTGCATTGGTAATATCTCCCTGTTGTAACAGCGTATTTTTTACTTTGGTCAAAAATTGTATTTTTGCTTCTAGCGGCATTTTATCTAAATTGGCATACATCACATCATGTATGGAAGCTCCTTGCTTCGGGTTCTTTCGTTTGCTTATAAAATCTATTTGCTCTGTCATTACAACAGCATATTTTTCGGGCATTTTAGCATAACTATAAAAACCAAGTAAATAACTTAGCATTACTCCATGGTCCATCCTTATACCCTTGGCTTTTGTTATTTGATAGGCTTTGTCAAAATAGGATTCAGCAAGTTTCATATTGTCTGCATCTTGGTACATTCTGGCTTTTTCTGAATACACATACCAATTTTGGTAAGGGTTATATTCATTTTGCAAGTTTTCTGTAAGGTCAAAATATTTTTGTGCAGAGTCGTATAGCTTTTGGTGCCTGTAACCCTTTGCTATAGAAAACAGACAGATCCGTTTAAGGTCTGGTATATTAGCTTTTTCAAAAAATGGCAATGCTTTTTTAGTTTCGTTTATTAATGCTTGGTCGTTTCTTTTTATATCGTAGTATACAGCATTAATTGCATAGTATCTGAGCGTAGTATTGGCGTCATTAAGTTCATCTATAAGTGGTTTCGAAGCATTAAGATAGGTAAACATAGCCACAAGGTTATTCTGTGCTTTATTTTTATTGGCAAGGGTAAGCAAGCTGTCGGCTTTTTGTTTAAGCGTGAGTGTGCTTTGTAAAATTATATTTACGTCCTGCGCAAAGATTGTGCTATTAATACAAGCTGTAAACCATATAACAATTAGAATTTTATTCATTATAAAATAATTGACAAAACAATTTACTTAATTATTTCTTTCTTTGTGCATAAAACTAAGCATCGGGTATTTGCCTTTTATCACCCAGTTGGGTGGTTTTGAAAACTGAGCGGGTATTATTGGGTAATATTAATGTAGCCCAATAAGCATATAAAGCTAAATAAGGCTTTTTTTATTTGCTGTAAAACCTACTTAATCTATTTGTTATCTTTATAGTCTCCAACTTCTTAATTTTGCATATATGGATATCTCAATTTATTTAGAAGAGGCTGCACAAGTTTCTATTGCTTTTATAATAGGAGCCGTTATTGGCATAGAAAGGGAATTTAGGAGCAAGCCGGCTGGTTTTCGTACCATGATTTTGATTTGTGTGGGGTCCTGTTTGTACACCATACTTTCTAGGGAGGCAAATACAGTATCTAGCGATAGGATAGCTAGTAATATTGTAACGGGTATCGGTTTTATTGGTGCCGGGGTGATATTTAAGGAAGGTATAACGGTAAATGGTCTTACCACTGCGGCCCTTATTTGGATAACAGCCGCACTAGGCATGGCCATTGGCTATCATAATTACCCTTTGGCAGTGGTTGTTTCTATCATGGTTGTAATTGTTTTGTTTGTATTGGAGCCTGTACAACGTTTTATTAATAAATTGCATCGGGTAAAAGATTATCGAATAAAGACCAATCAAACGGGTGGTAATTTTAAACAAGAACTCGAAGATTTTTTTACCTTACACGATGTAATTTATCGCTGCATGAAAACCAATAAGGAAGAAATGGACGCCATTTACCTGTACAGAATAAGCTCGCCAGACAGGAACTACGATGAGGTTAATAATTTTTTATTGATGCACCAAGAAGTAAAAAGTTTTGAGGTTTAATTAAATTATATGAATATGTCATCCATCTTATTAGAAATAAAAAACAGTGTAGCCATTGTTACACTCAATAGGCCAGATAAGTTTAATTCTTTTAACAGAGAAATGGCCTTTAGCTTACAACAAATTTTAGACGACTGCGCAGCAGATGAAAATGTACGTTGTGTTCTGCTAACTGGCGCAGGCAAGGCTTTTTGTGCGGGGCAAGACATTAGCGAGCTCACGGGTGAAAATGCCATAGGTATTGATAGAATTTTGAGCGAACACTATAATCCTATTGTAGCAAGAATAAGGGCCTTAAACAAACCGGTGGTTTGTGCTGTAAACGGCGTTGCCGCTGGTGCTGGTGCCAATATTGCTTTGTGTTGCGATGTGGTTTTAGCTTCTACTTCGGCTTCTTTTATTCAAGCATTTTCTAAAATTGGATTGATCCCAGATAGTGGAGGTACTTTCTTTCTGCCAAGATTAATCGGCTTTCAAAAAGCCTCGGCATTGATGATGACGGGTGATAAAGTAACGGCCACAGAAGCCGAAAAATTGGGCATGGTTTATAAGGTTATTGATGAAACAACTTTTGCCGAAGACGCTTATAAACAAGCCTACACACTTGCACAGATGCCTACTCAAGGATTGGCATTTACAAAAATGGCGCTAAATAAATCTCTGACAAATACCTATGATGAACAACTGCATGAAGAGGATAGGTTGCAACGTAAAGCAGCTAGCACTTTAGATTATACAGAAGGCATCAATTCATTTTTAGAAAAAAGAAAACCTACTTTTACTGGTAAATAATAAGAATATGTCAGAAGATATTTCGAGTAAAGTAGTAGCCCATATGGTAGAAAATGATTTGTTTAGCAAGTGGCTAGGCATATCCGTTTTAGAAATTAAAGAAGGTTATAGCAAAATAAAAATGACTGTAAGGCCCGAAATGATCAATGGCTTAGGTACGGTACATGGTGGTGTAGCATTTGCTTTTGCAGACAGCGCTTTTGCTTTTGCATGCAACAACAGAAATATTTTATCTGTTGCTTTAGATACCTCCATCAATTTTATTAAAACAATTTTTGTAGGAGATATACTTACCGCAGAAGCAAAAGAATTACACAATGGAAGGAGTACTGGGTTGTATCATGTTACTATAACAAACCAAAACAATCAAACTGTTGCCATGTTTAAGGGCACTTGTTTTAGAACAGAGAAGATGTTGATAAATACGGGGAGTAAGAGTTTGTAGCGGAAAGTAAATTTATGAAACGTTTGCAAACCTAAAAGGTTTGTGTATAGACCAACTAGTTGCAAGAGACTTCGACAAAACCTTATTGGTTTTTAAAAGAGCTCCATATTTTAAAAATCATTCCTCTACGCTATAAGCCGTTTGCAAACCTATAAGGTTTAAGCAAAAACCAGCAAGTTACAAGAAACTTCCACAAAACCTTATAGGTTTTTTAAAGGACTCCACATTTTTAAAAATCATTCCTCTACGCTATAAGCCATTTGCAAACCTATAAGGTTTAAGCATAAACCAACAAGTTGCAAGAAACTTCCACAAAACCTTATAGGTTTTTTAAAGGACTCACCATTTTTAAAATCATTCCTCTACGCTATATTCCGTTTGCAAACCTATAAGGTTTAAGCATAAACCAACAAGTTGCAAGCAACTTCCACAAAACCTTATAGGTTTTTTAAAAAACTCCAAATTTTAAAAAATCATTCCTCTACGCTATAATCCGTTTGCAAACCTATAAGCTTTAAGCATAAACCAACTAATTGCAAGAAACTTCGACAAAACCTTATAGGTTTTTTAAAGGACTCCAAATTTTAAAAAATCATTCCTCTACGCTATAAGCCGTTTGCAAACCTATAAGGTTTAAGCATAGACCAACTACTTGTAAGAAACTTCGACAAAACCTTATAGGTTTTTTAAAGAACTCCAAATCTTAAAAAATCATTCCTCTACTCTATAAGGAGTTTGCAAACCCATAAGGTTTAAGCATAAACCAACAAGTTGCAAGCAACATCGAAAAAACCTTATAGGCTTTTTAAAGGACCCCATATTTTTAAAAATCATTCCTCAACTATAATTGCATTCTTCAAATAAATTACTTGAGAATGATATTCCAAAAATCCTTTCATTCCTCCAAACCATTCTAAAAGCTCAATCGAAATTGCCTGTTTAGGGTCTATAGTTAAAAAAGAACTGTAAGACGACCAATTCCAATCTTCCATATTTTTACAATAACCGTGGTGCACGGCATTCTTATGAATATAAAAAGCTGTTGCACCAAATTGGGTATCATTGTTTACTAATACTCTTCTTAAATAATCTATAAAAAGTGCTCCTTTTCTATTATATAATTTATTAAATGATTTGGTATAACTGTTTAATAAATTTGAAAAACATTGCATTAAAAAATCAGGTACGTTATCAGGTTCGAGTGCTGCTCCATTTTTTAAATTTGAAAAATGCAAGTTTATTAACTCTATTCTTTTAATCCTGATCATAAAATGAAAATGATTTGGTAGTAAAGTCCAAGTATAAATATCGGCAATGGGTAAAATGTATTTTCTAAATTTTTGTAAAAAGTATCTATAATTTTCGTCGGTATGAAATAACTTTTCATTTCCATTAGCACGGCTGAAGATGTGATAAATTTTATCAGGTATTAACTCTTGGTAGTACTTTTTTGGCATTATTAAAGATACTATTTTTTCCTTTTTAAAATAAACGCCTATTTAAAAACCTATAAGGTTTGGTCTAACTTTCTGAAAAATAAAACGCTCAGGAAAACCTTATAGGTTTACAAACTCTTCAATTCTTAAACGTAAAAATGGCAAAGCTTCAAAAAAATAATTAGGTTTGTATAAATAATTTTACATGATTTATTCTTTCAATGATTTTATACCGATAATAAACCCTTCCTCATTCATACACCCACAAGCCACCATTACAGGCAAGGTAATCATCGGTAAAAATTGTTACATAGGCCCAAGTGCAGCCCTGCGAGGCGATTGGGGACAAATAATAATTGAGGATGGCTGCAATGTGCAAGAAAATTGTACGGTACATATGTTTCCTGGTGTAACTGTTTTATTAAAAGAGGGGGCACATATTGGTCATGGTGCCATCATTCATGGAGCAACTATTGGCAAAAATTGTTTGGTGGGTATGAATGCCGTTATTATGGATAATGTGGTAATAGGCGATGAATGTATTGTGGGGGCACTTAGTTTTATTAAAGCAGATTCAGTTTTTGAAAACAGGAGTTTGATTGTGGGAAACCCTGCAAAAAAAATAAAAGAAGTGAGCGATGATATGATAAATTGGAAAACAAAAGGAACGGAATTGTACCAACAATTACCAGCACAAATGTTTGAAAATTGTAAGCCTTGCGATGCCCTTACCGAAATACCTGCAGATAGAAAAATACAAACCAGTAATTATAAAACATGGAACGAATCTAAGGATTAGTTTTTCCTTTTATCTTCCCATAATAATTTTTCATTTGTTTTCTTTTCTTCAAAATCTTTTATTTTTCCATCTCCTCTTCCGGTAAAGCCTCCATCGGGGTGTGCAATTAATTTGCAACTGTCATCGTACAAGTCACTGAAATTGTCGCAACAAACAGCGGATACATAATAAACTTTTTTACCAGCATATACATAACTGTATAATTTGCTAGGCGGGTTTGCAACAGTTTCTGCCTTCATTTTTTCTATCAATGCTTTTATGCAAGCAGGTAGTGTAGCCATTGAATCATTTGTAATGGAATCTGTAGCAACTTTACTTGCTTGTACTATTGAAATACTATTTTTGGGCGAATCTGTTTTTGAACATTTACAACCAAATATTGTTACAACAAATATTAGTATTACTATTTTCATACTTAAAAAATATAAAGCAATTTAGTGTTTTCATTAATAAGATTGGCATTAAAAACAAATGCCACGAACAAATTTCTTTGCGTTTACGTGGCATTTATATAAAATTTCCGTTTGTTATTTGGGTTTAAGTTATTGTTTTGCCTTCTACATTTGCGGTTTTCATTTTAGAAATTCTTCTTCCTCTAAAAAATAAATACAAATTAAAGAATAGCATAATGCCTAAATAAATAGCAAAGCCACCGATTTTTGCACTCAATATTTCTAGCAAACTTCTGTTATCGGTTATCTCATACGCCACTTCCATTATTAATAAAGCAAAGCCGAGGTTTAAGAGATAGAAACCGGTTTCGAAAAGGGTATTGGTAGCGTTTGCAATTTCTGTTTTACCACTAAAAATATCTAGCATAAAAACTTTGCTGTTTTTAAATAAGGTATGCGCCACATACCAAGTAAGTACAATAATGATGGGTAAATAAATAAGATAGGCAATAAAATTAAGATCTGTTTTCATGACTGTTGTTTTTAAGGTGATTAAATAAATTTGCTTTTTTGCCAATCAAAAAGATTACGTACATGTTTACAAAATGTATAATGGCGAGAGACAATACAATCCTGCCCGTCATGGTAGCAACACTTGCTACTAGCATAGAAAAATTGGTTATTGTTTTCCAAAAGCTGAGCATAATGGTTGCATAGCCAAGGTTCAATAAATAATAGCCACTGAGTAAGATTTTATTGATGGCATCTGTAATGGTTTCATCGCCTTTTAAAATGGATAAAATGTAGTTGCGGCCATTTTTGTAAAAGACATTTCCAACTTTTACAGTAATTAAAAAAGTGAGTAGAAGGTATATGATATAAGCGGCTATGTTCATGTTATTGATTATTATCTGCTGCTTTGACTGCACAAAAATAACAAACATTTCTGTATTTTCAATAAATTTTGAAAGTTTATTTTTTCTACCCACCTATAAAAGCTGATTAAAAAAAGATTGCTGACGAGCGGCGGCGGACGGAGCGGTGTATTTGTATGTATGCGTGCCAGCACAAAATGTGCACTGGCACAGCACTGCTGGCATACGCTTATATACAAATACGGTACAGCGAAGAAGGCCGAACATATGCTGATTATAGCTATAGGCCTGAACGCACAAAAGGGTATATTTAAAAATGTGGGAAAGGTTGCAAGCCTTAATGGCAATTTCAAAATAAAGGCACTGAATAAAGGCAGGCAACCTTGTTTGCAAAAGCAATAAGCCCAATGCGCCTATCTTTTTGTATTTTTGCCGCTTAACTATAATAAAATTGGAACGTTCAAACTTTGTAGATCAAATAAATATTTTTTGCCGCAGTGGCCATGGTGGTGCTGGTAGCAGGCATTTTTTGCGCAATAAACTTACGGCAGAGGGTGGGCCCGATGGTGGTGATGGTGGCCGTGGGGCACATATTATTTTGAAAGGCAATGCACAATTATGGACCCTGCTTCATTTGCGTTACTATAAAAATGTATTGGCAGACGATGGTGGAAATGGAGAAGGTGGCCAAAGAAGTGGACGTACAGGCAAAGATATTATCATAGAAGTACCGCTTGGCACCATTGCCAAAGACCCAGAAACGGGCGAAAAATGTGCAGAGATTTTACATGATGGAGAAGAAGTGATTTTAATGAAGGGCGGCCGTGGTGGTTTGGGAAATAGTAATTTTAAATCATCAACCAACCAAGCTCCAGAATATGCACAACCTGGTGAGGCTGGTGTAGAGGGTATAAGAACGCTTGAGCTAAAAGTATTGGCAGATGTAGGTTTGGTTGGTTTTCCCAATGCGGGCAAATCTACCTTGCTATCTGTACTTACTGCCGCAAAACCAAAAATAGCCAACTATGCATTTACTACGCTTGTACCACAACTTGGCATGGTAGAATATAGAGATGGTAAAAGTTTTTGTATTGCCGATCTGCCTGGTATTATTGAAGGCGCTTCGGAAGGCAAAGGTCTTGGACATCGTTTTTTGCGCCATATAGAAAGAAACTCTATCTTACTTTTTCTGATACCGGCTGATAGCTCAGACCATCGCAAAGAATTTGAAATACTAAGAAACGAATTGCAAGAGTATAATCCAGAAATGCTGCAAAAAGAATTTGTAATTGCTATCAGTAAATCGGATATGTTAGATAATGAACTGAAAGAAGCCATTAAAAAAGAATTGCCACAAAATATAACTTCTATATTTATTTCTTCTTTAACCAATGTAAATTTGGTAGAATTAAAAGACCTGCTTTGGAAATCATTGAACGCTCCACACAAGGATTCTATAAATTAATTTAAAATAATAAGGAAAGGGCATCAAATATTTGATGCCCTTTTGCTTAAATTCTATACCATTTTTAGCTTAAATGTGCAGAAAGAAATTTCGCTATTTCAAACATAGATACTTGTGCTTTGCCGCCAAACAATGGCTTTAATTTTGCATCTGCATTTATCATACGCCCGTTTTTGCTATCCTGCAATTTATTGGCTTTAATATAAACCCATATCTTTTTTACAGCTTCTGTACGGGGTAGGCCTTTTGTACCTATTACTGCACCAAGTATTGCACTAGGTGTAAGCGCCTTCATAAACGCCGCATTCGGTTTGCGCTTTACTGCTGCTTTTTTAGGGGCTGCCTTTTTTGCTACTGCTTTTTTGGGAGCTGCCTTTTTAGGAGCTGCTTTTGCTGGTGCCGCTTTTTTTACTGGTGCTGCTTTTTTTGCTGCTGCTTTTGCAGGTGCCGCTTTTTTAGGAGCTACTTTTTTTGGGGCTGCTTTCTTAGCTGCCGCATTTTTTGGTGCTACTTTTTTTGTTGCCATTACTTTTTTTTTAGGTTAATAAGCTTTGTAATTGCCTTACCAAATATAAATGATTTATTTTCTAAAAAACCTAAAATTTTAAACTCATTTATTCTCCTTACGCTAAGCTGGCAAAATGGGGGTGCATTTATGATTATTACAAGGGAATTCTACCCATAAAAAAAGCGTAATTATTGGATAAGATAATTGCGCTGTTTGGTATAAATTATAAGCAAGCCAGCTTTAAAAATGCCCTGCCTGAAGCAGCTATGTAAGCTAGCTATTATTTAAAGACTAACAAGTTATACCATCAAATTAAAAAACTATCTCTAACCTACAATGGCTGGTTTGCCAAGCATAGGCGATTGCTTAATAGGTAATATCTCTGCAACGCTAATGACCAGCGCAAGCGAAGGGGGAAAATAAATTCTAACAAGTTTGTCTGATGATAGGTTTGAATTATAGACTCATTTTGGTTTGATCTAATAGCCTTCTTAATCTTCGCTAGATGTGAATCACTTCAATAATTTTATCTAATCCATCAAAATAAATTACAAGTATTCTAACTCCATTCTCATTAAAATACATTTCATAACCCCATTTCATTCTAGTATCGGACATGCAATTTTGTTTTGATTTTAGTACAATGACCCTACGTTGCTTATCAAAATATTTTATTGTTTGTGAGCAACCGCTTTGAGATAATAAAGTATCACTACCTGCAATAAGTTTAAAAGCATTATTAATAATGTTGGAATCCTCTCTCGCCAATACTTTAAGGGTATCTAACTCATTTACCATATTATTTTCTCTTCTGTTTTTAGTTGGTGAATTACAAAAATTAAATAGAAATAAAGAAATAATAGCGCAAATAAAATATGACACCTTGTTATTTGTAAACATGAAACTTTATTGGTTTAATATAATATGCTTGAATAGGAGTCGTCGCAGAATTAATTTCAGTTAAACCAATTTCCTACGTCTCAATTCTAATCCTTTTCGCCTTGGTTCGAGTCTTCTCGAACCATTCGCTTCTCTACGCCTTGCTCTGTAAAAGCCATTGGCATATACCTTGTGCCGCCCCAACTTGAAGTGCCAATTTAGCTCCTCAAATTTTCAAATTCCTTTGCCTTGGTTCGAGCCTTCTCCATACAACTTCGGGAAATTGAAAAAGAAAATTTTACAATAATTAAGTTAAGCCTCCAAGGCTTGGCAAATGATTAATTGGTAACAACTCAACTATGCAAACTCAAGCAACCACCGAGGCCGAGGAAAAACTTACTAGATTACAATGTGCTTTATTTTACTTTTTTAGCAAAAAGTTTTCACCACTAGTATATAAATTTCTGCTTTTTTGAAAAAAAAATAAAGTGTCGTTACTATTTTCCAATTTCTTACTTGAGTAAACAATTTCACTATTTTTAAAATAAATATGGTTGATATCATCATTTCTATACTTTTTTCCTCTCCATTTTACAAATCCACAATACTTTATCTCTTTATTAATGTAAATAAATGTAAAGAGCGTATCTCTCAATTTATTTGTATGTATAATTTTATAAACGCTTTTATTCACCTTGTCATAATAATAAATATTAGTATAACTGGCACTCTTCTCAGCTTTTTTAAAGGTTCTCTTAGGAGAATTTTTCAATGTTTCTTTTCTCAATAATAATATTTCTGTAGATAGCTGTGAAAAACAACAATTACTTATACAAATACTAAATAATAAAGCGATAATACTTTTCATAAATTGTTCTTAAATTACCATTGTTTAGGTATAACGATAATCTAATTTTCTTTAATTAGCAAGCTGACGCAGATGCGTAGGCTACTTATTGTTTTAAGACTAACAAGTTATACCTTCAAATTAAAAAATTATCTCTTGCCTCCGAAGTCACAAACACAGGTTAATCTAATATCCAAAAAATGAAGCAAAAAAAGACATCTTTGCTTCATTTATATTTTCGTATAATGTTTTTGTATAATTAGGCTTCGAGGCATCTATTATTAACTTTTTATCTAAATACGCTTTAATTGATATGTTATTTAATGTTTCTTTCTGCTCATCAAATCTCTGAAACCTTTCGCTAAAACTAATTAGATTGTCTTTTGCAAATTCAAAACACTTATAGTTAATCATAAATGGCATTGTAGAACTTACTTTAAATCCTTCGATTGAATAATAAGTTTGCTTTTGCAAACATTTATTTTCTGTAAACATTAGTGTGTCTTCGATATGATATCTCCCATAAAAATCATAAGAAAGAATAGTTAAAGAATCAGAGATAAAATAAATCTTATACAGTCTATTTTTATTAGCCTTATTACTTGAACCAACAGAAATAAATTTCAGATTTTCATTTTCATATAAAAGTTTAAAATTCTTTTTTTTATTTGTTACCCTGTATTTAAATACACCAAAAAGAGAAATTTCGTTGGCCTTTATTATTTTATCATATCTGGCTTTTCCCTGAGCCATATTATCTTGAGATAAACAAAAAAATAATCCAATTAAAATAAATGATATAATATTAGTTTTCATAATTAAAATCCTTTGCCTTGGTTCGAGTCTTCGCTTTGTCTTCGTTGATAACCTCGCTACCCAGTGAGAGCGAATCCTCGCCACCCGTGCAAGCCTAGGCTTCATCTTTGTCAAGCACAAAAAAGGTACAACGGTTAAATTAATCTTTAAATTTATTAATCCATGCTTTTTTAGAATCAACATTTGAGGGGACATTTATACTCTCTAAATTTATAGGGCTTTTTAGCCTTTCAAAATAGCCATTATTTGAAATATATTTTCCGTCTACTTCTGGAAATGGAGTTACAAGTTGCCAATTTATAATTTTATTTTTTGAAATTACACCTTTAAAGTGACTTTCGCTTAAACGAGTTTTTCCTAACGACACATGCTTTTCATAATAGCCAAGGTAAATAATTGCCCGAATTGTATCATTGGTAATTAAGTAAGTACCCCATCAATTATAACTGTTTTTTGTATATGCATATTTGCCTACCCAATTGTGTAATGAAGTGAGGTTTTCAAAATTTCCTTCTGAAAAAAGCATCAATCCATTTTCAAAAAAGAAAATAGGATTTGTAATTGTGGAGTCTGGTAATTTACTTTCTTGATTCTGGTTGTTATTAATATAGGCTCTGTCAAAAAGCAGATTGCTGTTTTTTTGTTTTTCCTTGTTGTTTAACGTTGTAATAAATTGACTTGATACATTTTCTGTGGAAGCACAAGATGTGAATAAAAAAGTAGTCACAATTAATAAATATCTAGTCATTATCAGTAAATAAAATTGTTTAACCTTTCTTTCGTTGATAACCTTACTTCCTAGTGAGCGCTCATACTCGCCACCCGTGCAGGCCGAGGCTTTGACCAGCCGACCAAGTAGCTGTAAAAAATTGTAGCCATTCTTTGCGTATTGTTGTTTCAATTGTTGAAAATAGAACATTTATTTATTATTACTTTTTTGGCTTCGTCGGCTGGTCAGTGACCACGCTTAGGCAATGTGTGATAGGCATTGACATAATAAAGCTGACGACTTGCATCTATCGATGCAAAATGAAAACTATTTTGGTACGGCAAGATTACCTGAAGAAAAACCTTCGCCAACACTATAATCGTCGATAATAAAAATTCCGTTTTCATATTTTGCTTCTACAATTTTAAATCTTCGATTACGGTCGTATTGTTTGTAGCTAATAGTTTTAGTTTTTGCGTTAAACAAAATTTGATTAGCATCTGCAGGTGCTGCCATTGACACATCTATATCGCAATCCAGTTGAAAGTAGGTTCTGTTTGAAACAAACTTTTTTTTAAAATAGTCAAAATCAACTTGGCCGAAAGCCTTCCCTTTAAAAGCTTTCAGTTGTTTCCATTGTTTACCTTCGGTAGCTATTACCGAAGCTTTACGGCTAGTATTAAAATCACCGTCTTTCTCAATAAGTAACAGCCTGCTTTTTTCAATGGGATACATACCGTCTACACTATAAGATTTTGCCTGCCCATCAAAAACGATCCTATGATCAGCTAAACTTTTTATAAAATAATTGGGGCGGTTCATTGTCTTATAACTAAATACCACGTACGCTACCGAATCTACTCTAAAAGTTCTTTGACCAATTTCTATTCCATTTTCTAGCCTAAAGAACTTATAGTTTGTATGATTCTTTGCCATTATAAATTTTTCGTAGTCTTGGCTTTTTTTATGTTGTATAAACGCTTTGAAACAATTATCCAAGTTGGTCACTACTTTGTTATAATTTTTTTCACTTGCTGTCAATGAATCCACTTTTCCATTTTGAAATGCGTTATATAAATTGAAGGCGCTGTTCAAAGCTTTTACTTCTGCATCTTGTGCGCAAAGAGAAATTGGCACAAAAAGTAATAATATAATTTTTAGCATTTATTTTATTTGTTATTATGAATCAAATTAAAATTTACATTATCAAAGCTATTTACCCCTCCTTCCGGCGCAAGTATGTAAGTTACCTATTAATTGAAAACTATCGCATCATGCTCTTAGATTTAAAAATATTTGTCGCAGAAATGAGGCCCAGCCTATTTGTTTGATTTCTGTGTTACTTTAAAATAGCTGTGTGTGATTTTCTTTGATTTATTTCCATTCTTGAAAATATTTATATATTGTTGTATACATCAATGGGATAATTCGATTACCAACTTTTGGTTCGTTTATCAGCAAAGCTGTTCGGAAGGTTAAAAAGTAAGATGTTCAAATAATAAGTTAAGCCTAAATGGCTGGTATCATTATAGAATTCAATCAATGTAATAATGCCGAAATTAAGAAGGGATGACATTATTACTAATTTCACCCCTTGGGATTTATTAAACCGTTTTGTGTTACTATATTTGTCACAACCCTTGGGGATTATAAGTAGCATAATAAAACTTCCGAGCAGCTATGCTGTATCACGTACACAGGCAAAGGAAGTTTAATTTGCTTATAATATTGCAAACTATTAACAACGCTTAGCGCATAAGAAAATCTGCTTTTTATTTAGTTGCAATTGAAATAGTATCAATTCCACTGCTTTTTATTAAATTGCTTTCCAAAAACGATTACATGCTACAAACAAAAATAGCTGGTATAGGTATGTATGTACCTAATAACATTGTTACCAACAACGACCTAGCCGCTTTTATGGAAACAAGCGACGAATGGATACAGGAGCGTACTGGCATTAAAGAACGCAGGTATGCACACCGTACAGACGAAACAACTACCACCATGGGTGTAATGGCTGCAGAAATTGCTTTGAAACGAGCAGGTATAACTGCACAAGATGTAGATTTTATTATTTTTGCTACCATTTGTCCAGACTATTATTTTCCTGGCTGCGGGGTGCTTTTGCAACGTGCAATGAAAATGAAAGAAATAGGCGCACTCGATATTCGCAACCAATGCAGTGGCTTTATCTACGCCCTTTCTATTGCGGATCAATTTATAAAAACGGGCATGTATAAAAACATACTGTTGGTAGCAAGCGAAAAACACTCATTTGGGTTAGATTTTACCACAAGGGGAAGAAACATTTCTGTAATATTTGGCGACGGAGCAGGAGCGGTGGTATTGCAACCCACAGAAGGCCAAGGAATCCTTAGTACACATTTGCACAGCGATGGGGAAAGTGCCGAATTGTTGGCCATGTACAACCCGGGCACCCACGCAAACCATTGGGTAAAAGAACCTGTTGCAGATTTTGATGATGCTCCAAGGGGAGAAATGTTTATGAGCCACGACATGATAGACAAAGCTCAGAATTTTCCAAACATGGATGGGCAAGCCGTTTTTAAAAAAGCGGTGGTTAAATTTCCGGAAGTAATTATGGAAGCGTTGGATAAAAATAATTTGCTTACAACCGATATAAATATGCTTATACCACACCAAGCAAATTTACGCATAGCCCAATTTGTACAACACAAATTAAAGTTGAGAGACGATCAGGTTTTCAACAATATTGATAAATACGGAAATACGACAGCCGCTTCTATCCCTATTGCTTTGTGCGAAGCATGGGAAGCCGGAAAAATAAAAGAGGGCGATTTGGTATGCCTTGCTGCATTTGGAAGTGGTTTTACTTGGGGAAGTGCGTTGCTGAGGTGGTAGGGGCCTCCCTAAATCCCTCCACAGGAGGGACTTTTGGTCTGAGATACTTGAAGGTTTTTTTAAAAACGGCGTTGGTAGCGCTAGTTCGTAGCAGTGGGGCGCGGGTTTTATGGGCCAAGAAACAATGATTGAGCTTCGGTGGCGACGCTCCGTTCAACAGCATATCTTTGCTTGCCTACCGTCAGGCAGGTTCATCTTTTAGTATGCTTTATAAAAAATATTTAATTATTACCGTTTGAAAAATAGAAATTTTTTGGTTTTTATAAACCCAATATCTGGATCAAAAAGCAAAGGGGCAGTTCAGTCTCTTATAGAAACAACGCTTACCAATAATAAATTTTCTTTTCAAATATTACCTACAACACAAACGGGCGTATACGAATATCTACCCAATAAAATTGTATCAGATAAAATAACCGATATCATTGTCTGTGGTGGCGATGGCTCTGTAAATCAAATAGTATCTCACACGCTAGGCATACCAGTAAACATAGGCATTATACCTATGGGCTCGGGCAATGGATTGGCATTTTGTGCAGGCATTCCAAAAGATCCAAAGAAAGCGTTGGATATTATACTTGCAGGCAAATCAAATTTTATTGATTCCTTTATGGTGAACAACCAGTTTAGTTGCCATTTAATTGGCGTAGGGTTTGATGCACAAGTAGCACATGATTTTGCGAACCAACCTAAACGTGGTCCCTCTTCTTATGTGAAACAAGTGGCAAAAAACTTTTTTAAAGCAAAAACCTTTCCTTTTCAAATCCAAATAGAGAATGATATTATAAATACAGAAGCTTTTTTTATATGCATTGCCAATAGCAACCAATTTGGCAATAAAATTAAAATAGCTCCAAAAGCCAGTCTTAGCGATGGTTTCCTGGATATTGTTATAGTAAACAAAACGAATAAATTTAATGTCCTATTAAAAGTTTTTAAACAACTCCTAAGCGGAAAAGTAATTCCCCTTGATGGCAAGCGCAGGATTGTTCAATATTTACAAACAAAAAAACTTAGCGTAGCCAATCCAAATAATGCACCGCTACATATTGATGGGGAGCCAATGAAAACTAACAAAAATTTTGAAATAGAAATTATAGAAAAGGCTTTCTTACTTTTACATGCTTAATAAATTATTTAAGCAAAGAAACAATTTGCTTTATTTCTTTTTGGTTCATAGGGTTGTCGTATGCTGCTATTACATCCCGTTTTTCTATGCTTGATAAATGAAAATTGAGCGATGCGCTTTTTTCGGCCTTTTCGGAAACATACATAATATTTGATTTGTACACTTTGAAGGTAGCATTATCACTAAAATAATTAAACTGATCCGCTTGATAATAATCTTGCAACTTAAAAAAATTGTGCTGCAGCATGGTAGCTGGTGTTACAATCATATCTGTCACCGTTTTTGATTCGAAGGGCTGCTGCCAGTTATCGATGGCTCTATCTCTAATTTGAATGAATAATATGCCGCTTGTATTTTCTGCTATCCAATCTTTAAAATTATCGGCAAAACGCAAAGCGGTTTCTTGCCCATAATTGTCTCTAATACCAGCATCCATAACGTCTATTACAGGATTACTGGGCAACCATACATTGGGCAATACATAAGGAAAAGTAGCGTTCATGCGCAAGGCGGTAAGCATCCTTAAATCCATTGGATGCTGCTTATAAAAAAGTGCGCTAAAATCAACTGCATCTGGGCTTGATGTGCTGTCTACTTGTGCTAAAACAGGTTTCATCATAAAGCTGATTGGCTGTGTACTTATCATCATTTTACGTGCATCCGATTTTATTACGTTGTTAAAAATTATCAGCGGAATAGCCCCAGAAGATTCTTCCAAGTTTAGTTCTTTCATTTGTTTATTAAGCAGTCCTTCCGAATTTTCGCTTAACTTTTTTTCAAAAGCATATCCACGATCTTTTATATAACGATTGTTGCCTACAGAAAATTTTTGTGCGGGGGCCAATACATCTCTTGCCATTAAAGAGGTAAATACCGGGTTTAATAAATCTTTAGAAATATTATCGGTGTACTTGCTGTCAAAATTATTAAAACTACTGTCCTTCAATTTTTTGCTATACAGTTCTCTGTAATAAGTTGCAGCAAGCATGCCACCGCTGGCCCCGCTCATTAAAAAAGTTTTTTTCATCAAATTGCCGCCGCATAATTTATCTGTTTGTTGCAAAACATTCATTGTAAATGTCGCACTACGCAGGCCGCCGCCACTCACATTTATAAAAACTATAATTGGCTTATCTTCTTGTTGCTTTGCTTTCCAATTGTTGAGTATGGTAATCATATTTGCACGGTCTGCAGAAATTTTATTTGGTTTACATAAATTTTGTAAAGCTTCTTTATTGTACGCTGGTCGTGCATTCTTATCGGTATAGTTTAAGCCATATGCTTTGTTTCTTGGGTCTATTATTTCTTTATCGTACAAAATATTAAGAACAAACATAAGTATGATAATGGCAGGCAAACTCCAACTTTGCAAAAAATAAGTAAGCGCCCCTATAACAGCAACCAACAATGCAAACACGATTAGAATACTAGCTGCTGCAGGTATCTCAAAAATTTTATGATCTTGAAAAAAGCCCGCTGTTACTATTACAATAAATGCAATTACAATTGCAAGGATGGCGGCAAAATGATGGCGCTTAAAAACAGTGTCCAAAAAATCTTGTCTATAATGTTTTACGTTTCTGCATTTACGTATACGAAACCCTGTACTCAGGTACCAGTAAACTTTTAAACCAAAATCATCTTGTTTTTCGGTCTTAAAACCAAAGGTCTTATTAAATTTTTCGGAGCTGGCTATTATGGGAGCCATGGAACGTTCAATGGTTTTTCTTGCACCAAAAAAATAAGCAAATGAAAATAAAATCAATATAAAAACGCCCAATACAATCCCCAACATTTCCATAAATATTTCTCCACTACCCATCAACTCTTTCAAATAATCGAATTGATATAATTTTATTAAATAGAAAACCAGGAGCGATAGCGGCAAAAGCGCATTATTGAGGCAATACTTTAAAAACGGATCTGAAGTGGTAGCCAAAAATTTTAATCTTTTGCTATGTAAAATAAAAGTGGTGATATTCCAACACATAATAAATACACCCAGCGAAAGGCCCGTTATAAAAGCACCTAAAATATTTACAACACCCAAATATTCTGGCGAGAAAAAAAGTGCATCTGCACCAAAGGATTTCATAAAACCACTGGCCAATGTACTAAAAAGCAAATACCAAAAAATGAGCAATACTTGGTACTTTCTAAAATGCAACACAAATAATTGTACTGGCAAGAAATAAAATATATTTTTCAAAACAGTTTTCATATATGTGTTTATATGAAAGATATAAAGAAAATCAATAAAAAAGAAGCCATTATACAAAAATGGATACAATAAAAATTACAGAAAGGGTTACCAGCCTTTTAGGGAAGAATGTCAATTTGAAAAAAATGGGAAAGTTTGGTTTCAATAGAAGCTAGCGAAAATTATAAAATCACCAACGAGATTTACAAAGCTTTTGATCTTCTATAATTTTCATGCCTATTATCGTAAATGGAATAACAAATAAAACTTAAAGCTTTTGTGGTTTTAACAAATCGGTTGTATTTTTTGTGTACAACAACATAAACATTGTTTGTGTAATGGCTAGCGAGGCAAGCAATAAGTGCAATGGTTGAGCCTTTGCCGGCATATCTAAATAATATAAAACAATACCAGAAGACATACTTGCCAAAACGATTGTTATGAGGCGCAGCAAGTGTTTTTTTAACAAGGGTACCTTTCTGCAATACCAGGTAGTGTAAAGCACGGATAATAAAACAAACCAAGAAAAAGAACGGTGTATCAAAAAGGAAAAAGGCATTTCCGCAAGCCATGCTGCTCGCTGGTGATAGTCCAATGCTTTCGACACGTCATCTACATACATTCTTACAGCTGTGCCTAGTACGGATTGTGCTAGTAAAACCAATAAAAACAGAAACAATGCCCTTCTTGTTTTGGTGCCCGCCGTTTTTTTGTAAAGTTTGTTTGTAACAGCGAGTAGCAATGCCAACTCTATTTGCGTAAGTACCAATGCAAATAATAGGTGAATGGAAATGCTGATATGGGCTAGGTTTAATTTAACTACAATAGCGCCAAATAATCCAGTAAGCACTACTACAATTAAAAATGCCTTAGCTAGTTTAAATGCTTGATGTTGCATTGCACGCCTTTTGAATAAAAGAACCACTTGTATAATAGCAAACAGTCCTAATAAAACACCCAACAAACGGTTTATATATTCAATCCACGTGTGGTAAACATTAAATGTATGGTCTATATCCTGCGCTTTTAAATACTTCTCAAAGTCTTCTGGTAATTCAGACGCATTGGTAGGCGGTATCCAAAGACCAAAGCATTTGGGCCAATCGGGGCAGCCCATACCGCTTTGAGTTGTACGCACAATACCGCCAGCTAGTATAACCAAAAAAGTTAGAATAAAAGTAGCCAATACCCATTTCTTAATAAGACTCATATAAAAATGTTGGTACAAAATTACGAAAAGTAAGTGTGTATAGTTTGATTAATTAATAGATATTTGCAATAGCAATATGCTAGAACCTTTTTTACATAAAACAATTATTGAAGCTGGTATAGATGAGGCTGGAAGAGGTTGCTATGCAGGACCTGTATTTGCCGCTGCGGTCATATTGCCTAAAAAATTTTATCACCCTTTATTAAACGATAGTAAAAAATTATCAGAAAAACAAAGGGAACTTTTAAGACCTATCATAGAAAAAGAAAGTGTTGCATTTGCAATAGGCGTAGTGGGCAACGATGAGATAGATACCATTAATATTTTACAAGCCTCTTTTAAGGCAATGCATATCGCCATTGGCTCCCTAAACATAACCCCCGAGCACCTATTAATTGATGGGAATCGCTTTAAACCTTATAAAAACATACCACACGCTTGCATTGTAAAAGGCGACGGCAAGTATGCCGCTATAGCAGCAGCCAGTGTGCTTGCCAAAACCTATAGAGACGATTACATGCATACAATACATGGACAATACGAACATTATGGCTGGGATAAAAACAAAGGCTATGGAACCGCCATTCATAGAAAAGCAATAGCTATTCATGGGCTGTGTGAGCATCACCGCAAAAGCTTTAACATACTTTAACAAAAAATGTTTTTATTGTTTTAAACCTTTTTTAGCGCACTAAGTCTGAATTGATATAAAAGAAATTTAATTATCATTTTAAACCAACAATTATGAACGTAAAAATTATCTTAGCCATTGCCATTTTTAGCGCTGCTTCTTACAGCGTAGATGCACAAACAACCACTACAGGAAGGCCTGCAGCTACAAATAGACAAAGAATTAAACAAGGGGTGAACAACGGAGAGCTTAACCGTGCAGAAGCTGCTCGTTTAAAAGTACAAAATGCAAAACTTGCAAAAGAAAGAAAAGCTGCTAGGGCAGACGGCACTGTAACAACCGAAGAGCGCAAGGATATTAGGCAAGATCAAAAAACATTGAGTAAAAGAATATATCGTCAAAAGCATGATCGTCAAAAAAGACGCTAAACGTAGTTAGTTTTAAGTTAGAAAAATAGAAAAGCAATTCCTGAGAAGGAGTTGCTTTTTTGTTGATTAATTTTACTGACTAGGCAAATAATATTTTTCTATAATTAGCATTTATTGTTTTTGTGTATAATCGTATAGCCTAGCCGTTTTGTTATATCTTTAAATAAATTAGCATATTAGTTTTCTTTTTATAATATTACAAAATGAAATATACACTCTTGGGACTTTTATTTTTTTTTGCGGTTTTAAGCTGTAATAACAATGATAATGCGAAAAAAATTGTTCAAATTAAACCCAAACCCTCCCAAACAATATTAGGAAGTTGGCGGCTTTTCGACGTTTTGGCAAGTAAAAAAATAGAAAAACCAACCGAAGATAAATTACTAACGGCTGCTATGGAAAAAGAAATAATCAGGCAAGGCCTTATAATTTCTTTTTTTAAAGATGGTAGCTTTTCACAATTGTTAGGTAGTGGCGCATATAAAACTGGCACTTGGCGCTATCAAAAAAACGAACATGAACTTTATCTAACAAGCCCCAATAACATAGACAGCTTTTCCATTAATCTTGAAATTATTAACAACAAGAATACAGTTGTTTTCCAAAGTCATATAAACAAGCCTACATTAAAATTTATGCAATCTGCTTTTTCGCTTCAAGCTTACGAAGAAGATCCATTTTACAGCACCAATAATACTTGGAGAATAAAGCCCTCTCATAAAGAAACCACAGCACAAATACAAGAGCGGCTGGCAAACTATCTTAAACACTTAGTCTATATTTTAAAAGCTTCTAAAGAAAGGAAAGCTTCTATTGTATCTTTTGAATTTTCGCAAGGTATTGTAAAAATATACAGCGGCGGCATTGGCATAAACCCCCAATCCGATGTTCCCAATTCCTGGAAAGACACTTACTACAATTATGCTGATGCTTTAGTAGCTTATAACATGTTTAAAACTTATTTACAAACATCGCCTTCTTACAAAGGTGCTGGAACAGGAAATTGGATAGAGGATGATTACAATATTTTGGTAGGAATGTATGGAGATATAAAACAAGGAAAATATACATCTACAAAAAATTAGATAAATTTGCCATGGAATATTTACAAAAAAACTGGGTTCGTGTATTGGTTAGCTTGTTCGGCGGGGGGAATGGTTTCGGAATTAATTCATGTAACAACGGGTGATCCTAATAGCCTGAGACAACTAACCTAAGTCTGTTTTACGGGGTCATTATTTATGTTGGGCTTACTGCTATTATTAAAAATAAGGTTAAGTAAATGAAAGAACTAATTTCAACAGAAGGATTTGCCATTATAAATAAAGTGTACACCGACAAAGAGGTAAACGATTTGCTCAAATTGATTGCTATGGCCGACTCCGCTAATGAAAATTTTCGCCAATCAAATGATCTCTTTGCTATTCGACGATTTTTTAAGGAAATTCCTTTATCCCAAAAAATTGTTTTTAATGAGAAGCTACTGCAGATAAAATCTGAGTTGTTTGGATCTGCTTTTTTTGTTGTAAAATCGATCTACTTCGATAAACCGGCAAACTCCAATTGGTTTGTTTCTTATCACCAGGACTTAACGATAGCTGTTGATAAAAAGCATTTGGTAGCTGGGTACGGCCCTTGGACAACAAAGCAAAATCAATTTGCCGTGCAACCGCCTGTAGAAATACTAAAAGATAATTTTACCATTCGTATTCATTTAGATGATACCACTGAAGAAAATGCTGCGTTGAGGGTTGTACCAGCATCGCATTTAAAAGGAATATGCAGACCCGAAAAAATTAATTGGTCTATTGAAAAACAAACCATATGTACTGTAGAAAAAGGAGGGATTATGATAATGAAACCGCTGCTTTTACACTCCTCTGGTAGAACAACCAATAATAAAAAACGACGAGTATTGCATATTGAGTTTAGTAAAAGTATATTGCCGACTTGTTTAAATTGGGCAGAATATTTGCCATTAAAAGAGCTCCCAGATTATGAAAGAATCATCACGAATTGCTAGCTTGTTCGACAAATTGTATAATGGAGATCCATGGATAGACATTAATCTTGTTTCTGTATTACATAGCATTTCTGCTAAAGAGGCAAACAAAAGGCCTTTACCAAATTGCAATACCGCTTGGGAACTTACCAACCATATAATCTGCTGGAGACAAAATGTACTACAACGGGTTCAAGGCGAGGCTTTAATTACGCCCAATAATAATTATTTTGAACCCATAGGAGATTGTTCTGTAAAAGCTTGGGAAGCTACTTTAAAAAAATTAGCGCTTACTCAAATACAGTGGCTGGCTTTTCTTAAGGAATGTAAAACAGGTTCACTTGAAAAACAATATCCCACAAACGAAATGACTTACTACGAACATATTCATGGTATTATTCAACACGATGCGTACCACTTGGGGCAAATAGTATTACTTGTTAAACAATTGTAATTTTACCTTTATTAATTTATTTCAACTATAAAAAATGATTCCCATAAAAAAAATTATACAAAATATTATTTTTACCCCCGCTCTATGTTTTGCCTTTTTACCTCTTGCGGTAGCACAAGAAAAAAAAGTAGCTCCAACCAACATCAGCTTATACAACGAAATTGCTCAAATGGACAGTATTATGTTTACAGCCTTTAATGCACAAAATATGGCGGTTTTTAAGCCATTGTTTACTAAAGATCTAGAATGGTATCAAGACAATGCTGGGATAGTTCCCTACAATACTGTTTTCAAAAATTTTGCTGCTACTTTCAAAAAAGAATTTAAACTCACCCGAAAATTAGTACCTGGTAGCTTAGAAGTTCACCCAATAAAAGGTTATGGCGCTATAGAAATTGGTGTTCACCAGTTTTTTCATGTAGAAAATGGAAAGGAAGAAGTGGGTACTTTTAAGTTTTTAATGATATGGCAAAAAAAGAATGACCTTTGGAAAATAGCTAGGGTGGTAAGTTATGATCATTAATTTTTTTGTACCTCGTTTAAACTTTAAAATAATTATGGACAATTTAAAAGAGCTGAGGCTAGCCATTTTAATAGATGCTGACAATGTACCCTATGCCAATATAAAAGAAATGCTGGAGGAGGTTGCAAAAAATGGCACGCCCACAATCAAAAGAATTTATGCAGATTGGACAAAACCTACCGTATCTGGTTGGAAAAACATTTTGTTAGAAAATGCCATCACCCCTATACAACAATACAGTTATACTACCGGAAAAAACTCGAGTGACAGCGCTTTGATAATTGATGCCATGGATATCTTATATTCTGAAAAGGTAGATGGTTTTTGCATTGTATCGAGCGATAGTGATTTTACTAGGCTGGCTATACGCTTACGTGAAGCAGGCATGAAAGTGATTGGAATAGGTGAGAAGAAAACGCCCACTCCATTTATTACTGCCTGTGATAAATTTATCTACATAGAAATATTAAAGGCAGCGAGTTTAATAGATACGGTTGAGCCAAAAAAACTACAAAAAGAAAAAACAAAATCATTAGCTGTACCATTAAATAAACTCGACAATAATATTATCAATCTCCTTACCGATTCCATTGCAGATTTAGCTGACGAAAGCGGTTGGACATTTCTAGGCGATCTAGGTAATTTCATTCTAAAAAGAAAGCCAGATTTTGATCCTAGAAATTATGGGTTTTCTAAAATGCTGCTCCTCATAAAAAGTTTGAAAAGGTTTGAAATAGATGAGCGGGAAACTGGTAAGAATAATATCAAGCATATTTATGTACGTGTAAAATAATTGCTGCATAAAAATTATAAAGAATTTGATCTTTTTTATTTTATAAGCGGCAAAGCAAAAATCTTATTAAAAAATAAATATTATTACTTTTACTTACTTTTAATAAAACTTAATATGAGGCTAAAAGCAATAGATGTTGTAGATACTATTACTCCAGAAGATTTTAAGAATAATTATTATGCCCAAAACAAGCCGCTTATTATAAAAGAAATGGCGAAAAATTGGCCTGCTTATCATAAATGGAATTGGGATTATTTTATTGATACAGTAGGCGAAAGCAAAGTAGGTGTTTACAACAATGTAAAAAGTGATTCTTATACGCCCATAAATACGGCCGATGATTATATGAAATTTGGCGACTACTTGCGCAAAGTAAAAGCTGGCCCACTCGATCTAAGGATTTTCTTATTTAATATATTTCATCATGCCCCGCAAATTGTAAATGATTTTACTTGGCCAGAAGATTTGATGAAAGGATTTGTAAAAAAATATCCGATGCTTTTTGTTGGTGGGCAAGGCTCTATTACCCATATGCATTTTGATATAGACATGAGCCATATTTTGCACACGCAATTTGCTGGTAAAAAAAGAGTATTGCTTTTTCCACACGAAGAGCAGTATAAACTTTACCGCAAGCCTTGGGAAGTGCTAAGTCTGGCAAACTATGCCGATTACAAGAACTCTTTTGATTATGAAAATTTTCCTGCGGTAAAAAAAGCAAATGGCTACGAAGTAATATTGGACCATGGCGATACGCTTTTTATGCCCGCCGGCTATTGGCACCATATGGAATATATAGAAGCAGGGTTTGCAATGAGCCTACGAGCTATGCAAAGTAACCTTGGCGGCAAACTAGAGGGGCTCTGGAAATTATTTGGCATGAGAAATATAGATACCCTGATGAAAAAAACAGTGCCTACTTGGTGGTACAACCGCAAAAGGAAAAAGTTATATGAATTGGCAGCGCAGGAATTAAGTAAATAATATCTCTGTCCAATTTGTAACAATGGTTAAGGAGGGTTAGCCTCACTAGGCAACACCTAATTCAAAGATGTTGTAGTTATAAATAGATAGCTACTCTTGGACAAAAACCATAAAAATAGCTTGATAGAAAAATGAAAAGTAAATGAGTTGGGCGTTTCAAGTTAATATGAATTATTTGCTCGTTTTATATCTAGATATTAGCTTAAGAAGGGTAGCCCCTCTGGGGCAAAGTTCTCTTCACAGATGCACTGGTTACAAATAGGTAGTCCCTACGGGACAATTTTGACTTTACACTTTAATTTTTCTCAATTAACCAATTTTAAATTAGCAAAATTGGAAAATAAAGTAAAAGTACAACAACTGCTCTTTCCCCCTCAAGGCAATGTCGTTAAGTTATGGGTATTTCAAATTATAAATTACCCTTTGCCTGTTCCCTCTCCTTTGGAGAAAGCCTCTCCCGATTTTCGGGAGGTTGGGGAGAGTCTTTACAAATGCTTAAAGTAATGACCTTGCCCCGTAGGGGCTACCTATTTGTAGAATACAGCGTGCCATACAAAGCTTTGCCCCGTATGGGCTACCCTTAAAACATTAAATTATAATTTGCTAAACAATAATTAATTTTATTACAAAAATTTTTATGCCAAATACCTACACCCAATTATACATACATTTTGTATTTGCAGTAAAATATAGAAAAGCAATTATTACAAACGAATGGGAAGATAGGTTGCACAAATACATTACAGGAATTATACAAGGCAATGGGCACAAAATGTTAGCCATAAATTCTGCATATAACCATATTCATATTTTTATCGGATTAAACCCCAAACAATCTATTTCAGAAATTATGCGCTTGGTAAAAGGGGATAGTTCAGAATTTGTAAACAAAGAAAATTTTACAAAAAGAAAATTTCAATGGCAGGAAGGTTATGGGGCATTTAGTAATAGCCATTCTCAAATAGATACTGTTGTAAAATATATATTAAATCAAAAAACGCATCATAGTCAAACAACTTTTAAAGAAGAATATTTAAAAATTTTGAAAGACAATAATGTTGAATACGATGAAAGGTATATATTTCATGATTTATTAGACGAATAAATCTATTCCGCTTCATTCAAAAAATCCAACATGGGTTTTACAGCAATAAAAATATTTGTACAGTTTTTTACAAAGTTTTTATCCAGCAATTCGGCATCAGATATCTTTTTTGTTACTATAAAACTTTTTAGTTTTAAAAATTCTATAGCCGGATTTTCTATATCATACCCCTTGGGTGGTCTTTGCAAAACATCTTCTTTACTTAACCCGTCTTCAAAGGTTGTTTTAAATTTTTTAGATGAAATAATTTTTCTCCAATCCTCAAAATTATAATCAATTTCTTGCCGTACCGCTGCAAGCTTTTTTGCTTCGGGAGCCCAATAGCCTGCGGCTACAAATGCGGAACCTGGTTCTATATGCACATAAAACCCCGCTGTTTCTGCTTTTTTTCCTCCTTTAGAAAAAATACAAGACATATTTGATTTGTAAGGCGCTTTGTTTTTAGAAAAACGTACATCTCTATTTATACGAAAAGTACAATCCTTGGTAAGTAGTTGCCCTATTTCGTCATCGTGTATACCAATAGATTTTATAAAGTTTTCCGTCAATTCCTTTACATTTTTTTTTGCTTGCTCATATTGTTTTCTGTTGGCATCAAACCACTCTTTCGTATTGTTTTTTTTCAATAAAGAAAGAAATTGAAGTGTTGTTTTGTTTATCATAATTAATCCTTTTTTATCTCTTTAACCAAAGCCAAAGAATCGCAACAGGTTGTTATTGTTTAAAAAATACTAAGAAATTTTATTTTGTATTATTTCAATTTTATTAAAACACAATAAAATTAATATCAATAAAATTAACACCATACACAACAAGCCTATTATCTTACCGTGTTTTCGATCCTTTTCATTATAGGAAAAAATAACTTCTCCATTAGGCAATACTGTTTTTGTTTGAGAAAGAATAGCGCCCATTATTATTGCTATGGGCAACCAAATCAATCTAAATTCTATTTTTATGAAAAGCGAAATAATTCCTAAAACATTAACAGCATATCCAAATATAACCAATGCTGTTTGTGAAGTTTCTGGCTTAGATAATACATTAATTCTTTTATCTTTTAGGTTTTGTAATTCCTCATTTGTAATTTCCTCACCTCTATCTAATAGTATTTTTTTTGCTAGTTGATAATCTAAATCTCCCCATTCATCTGGTTTGCTTATTATTTCAAATAGTTCTTTGTTTGTAAAAGAGAATAAATAGTAATCCTCTTGAATTCTATCTAATAGGCTTGCGTAATAATTTTCTAAAATTTTATCGGCTTTTAAAAAATTAGAAGGTTCTATTTTTATTCTAAAATCATTTTGCATGGGATTGTTTGCAAAAGTTGGATCGAAATATTGTTTTTCATTCTCTATTTCAAAATAAACTCCTTCACGCTTTAATTTTTCTGAAATATCATTTGCAATATCTAAGTCTTTAAATTTTTTATAGGAAATTAATTCATCCATAACCCATCATTTTTATTAAATAAAAAATCTATTACTTCTCCATTAGCTCTATAAAATCATCCTCACTTATAATATTGATTGTTTGTATTTTTTTTGCTTTCTCCAATTTACTGCCAGCATCTTCGCCCACTACCAAGTAATTTAGCTTGCTACTTACGCCGCTCAATATTTTTCCGCCTTTTGCTTCGGCCATAGCTTCGGCATCGCTTCTTTTTAGTTTTGCCAGGGTTCCCGTAAATAAAAATGTTTGTCCTACAAGCCCTCCTTCTATTATTTCTTTTGGTTGAGATTTCATTTGTAAGCCTGCCGATTCCAATTTATGCAGCATTACTATATTGTCTTCGTTCTTAAAAAAAGCGGCAATACTATCAGCTACCTTTACGCCTACATCATCCATTTGCTTTAGTTCTTCTTCACTTTTATTTGCCAGCTCAAAAATATCTGCTATGTTTTGTGCAAGTGCTTTTGCTGTAGTTTCGCCTACATATCTTATGCCCAATCCATAAACCAATCTATGCAATGGTTGTTGTTTTGAAGTTTCTATGGCTTCCATTAAGTTGGTTACAGATTTTGCACCAAAACCTTCCATAGTTGCAAACATATCTTCTTTTAAATCATAAATACTTGGCACCTCTTTTATGATACCCATTGCATAAAACTTTCGCACATTTGCCTCTCCAAAACTTTTTATATCCATTGCATCTTTACTCACAAAATGTATGATGCGCTCCACCACTTGCGCTTCGCAGTTAATATTTACACAACGCCACACAGCTTCTCCTTCGGGTCTTACGAGCGCATCGTTGCATACGGGGCAGTGTGTAGGAAATTTTATTTCAGTTTCTGCACCCGTTCGCAATTCTGCCAATGATTTTACTATTTGTGGTATTACGTCGCCGCTGCGTTCTATTAAAATGCTATCGCCTATTTTTAAATCTTTTTCTTTTATATAATCTTCGTTGTGTATAGAAATACTGGTAACAGTGACACCTCCCACTTGTGCGGCAGCAATTTTTGCCACTGGCGTAATGGCGCCCGTACGTCCAATTTGAAATTCTACATCCAATAATTTACTGGTTGCTTGCCTTGCCTTAAATTTAAATGCGATGGCCCAGCGGGGGTGGTGAGATGTCATGCCCAATTTGTCTTGTAAGGCAATATCATTCACTTTTATCACCATGCCATCTATTTCGTATGGCAATGCGTCCCTCCCTTCTTCAAAATCATTTATATATTTTACAACCGCATCTACACCATGCACCACTTTCATTTCCTTTTTAGGCGATTTGAAACCGAGTTGCCACATCATATCGAGGAAGCCTGAATGGGTTCTAGGAATTGGTTGAATAGTTGATTGGTTAATTGCAACATCTTCAATAGTAGAAAATAAATTCAATTTATTGGAACGTTCGGAAGTCCCTCCTTCGGAGGGATTTAGGGAGGCCAAATAGCTTACATGATACAAAAAAGCTTCCAAGTTTCTCTTGCTCACTACTGCAGAATCTTTTATGCGAAGCGTTCCTGCTGCTGCATTGCGTGGATTTGCCAATGGAGGCAATCCTTCTTCTATTAATCCTTGATTGTACTTTGCAAAATTGCTTTTGTTTATCAATACCTCTCCTCGAATTTCTATCTGTTCAATACCATACGAAGTCAAGGCGGCGTGCATGGGTATGGAACGTATTTGCTTAATATTTGGTGTAATATCATCTCCTACTTCTCCATCGCCACGGGTAATGCCTCTAAGCAATGTATCGTTTTCATAAACCAATGATATGCTTGCTCCATCAAATTTTGGTTCTATACAATATTCAATATTTTGTATTCCCGAAAGCTCTCTTACTTTTCTATCAAAATCGATAAGATCTGCTTCATTGTAAGAATTATCCAACGATAACATGGGTACCAAGTGTTGTGCTTTTGGAAAATTCTTTACCAGCCCTACACCCACACGCTGCGTAGGAGAGTCTGGCGTAACCAATGACGGGTTTGAGGCTTCAAATTTTTCTAGTTTTTTAAAAATAGTATCATATTCTCCGTCTGTTATCAATGGATCGCTTTCTACATAATATCTATGCTCATGAAAACGAAGAATGTTGCGAAGCTCCTCCACATTTTCTGCTGTTATTTCGCCATCGGCAAATGAGAGCCATTTTATAGAATCTTGCTGAAGTGCTTTTACTTGTGCTGCATTAAACATGGGTGCAAATTAATAATGAATTATTAGAATGGATATTTTTTTAGTAAAAAAGTTGATTCTAATGCTTCTGTTATATTAATATTTAAGCCACAAATTACATTATTACCTACTTTTGAAGCATGATAAAATTAAAGCATATTGTTATAGCCATTGTTTCCGTTGTGTTTTTTTGTAGCTGCAGCAAAAAGAATGTTTCGCTCATTATTAGCAATGCTAAAATATACACTGCCGATTCTTCTTTTTCCGAATTTCAAGCCATGGCAATAAATAATGGAAAAATAATCGCTATAGGAAACAATGTAGATATTCAAACAAAATACGCCTCCACCAATAATATTGATGCCAAGGGAAATACCATTTTCCCTGGATTTATAGATGCGCATTGTCATTTTACGGGTTACGCAACCGATGGGTGGAAATGTAATCTCTTTGGAACATCTTCATTTGCAGAAATCGTAAGTAAAGTAAATGAGTATAGTAAAACCGCTCCGCTTGAGTGGGTGTATGGGCGAGGCTGGGATCAAAACGACTGGGTGGTAAA
>JANNGD010000247.1:0-49805 GCA_031380515.1 Ferruginibacter sp.
TTGCTTATATTAGAACCAGGGCGTGTGGTTAAATTCTTAGATAAACTTTCGGCTCGGGCATCTAAACGTTTGTCTCCAGTCATACCTTTAAAATTTGCCATAAAACTTAATGGCGATATATTAACTTCCATTTTTTTTCAATTATCCTATTTTAAAACTAAATAACTTGTGTGTACAGGGTAGCTGCCAGTAGGCAGGTCCACCGCAGCGTGAGGGCAGTAAAGCTTTTTTCAACCTTTACCTAAGCAAGTAAATGCCCTATTTTTTGGATATTTAATAAATACAGTTTGTATAAGCTATTACGTTGTAAATATTTTCGCCCTTCTATTTCATCAATCTATATACAGGAAACCTTTTATGAGCAACTTCGTAATAGGGTGAGTTTTTATAGATAAAATCTAATTGAGCACTAGCATTATTAGCAAATTGGCTATCTTTCTTTTTCTTTTCTTCGAGTAATAATTTTATAGATGGGTTATTATTAAGGTATTTTGCTGCCACATCTTCCCACCTGTAATCGCTGTACCCTTCTTTTTGCTGAAGAATTGCATCAAAAAAATTCCATGCAAAGAAACTATCATCACCCGTAGGTTCTAGCATTTCAATAATGTATCTGTTAGCAGGTTGATTCATTTCTATCAAAAAATCTCCTTTTAAAAAGTGAATGCTATCCAATTTTTCTGAAACATTTACTGCATAGTTCCCATGGTGTTTTTCATAGGCTGTTGCACGACTTTTATAAGATTCAATTTTATAAAAAGCAACATACATAGTAGTATCAGTCTTTAATTTTTTTATGACAACAGCATTTAATTTTAAACGCTCTATTACTTCATACCAGCCAGCAGGAATAATATATGCAGCAGGCTTCTCTATAAAATTATCTTGCTTGTAGTAGTTAAAAAATTTCACATCTTTTGTAAAAGGTTGGTTTCGGTTATAAAACATTTTATTTAGCCCGGTAGCTTCACTTTTAGAGCTGTCTTGCTCATACCCTTTAAAAGTAATACTGGTATTTTTCGATTTATCTAATACCCATTTCAATGGAAAACTTTTTTGTGTAATGGTTTCTTTTAAAGCCATTTTTCGTATTTCTATTAAATCATTGGAATTTGAAGAAGCTTTTTGAATGAAAGTTTGCATTAGATCATATGTTGATTGTACCCGCACTTTGTATGGCTTAAGCATATGTGTTTCTGGAATAAAAGAAAATGTACCAAAGAGCGCCGCATACCCCGAGCTATATCTGGGCGTTTCGTAAAACATATTTATGCCTTTATTAAAATCTGCACCATCAAATTCTACATAGGGTATGAGGTCCCATTTCTTTTCTTTCATGCCATCGTAAATCTGCGGTTCAAATTTTTCTCTTAACCATTTTCCCGCTACGGCGCCAAGCTTATCATACTGAGTGGTTATAAGTGTCATTGTATGTTGGTAATCTGCCCCGTCACTCACATGGTTGTCTATTAATATATCGGGGTTTAGCCAATGAAATATTTGAACAAAAGATTTGGATTCTTTGCTATCGTTTTTGGTGAAATCCCTATTCAAATCTAGGTTCTGGGAGTTCCCCCTAAACCCATAAGCACTAGGGCCATTTTGATTCACACGACTCTGTGTATTTCTGTTTAAACATCCACCAATATTATAAACTGGAATAATGGCAAGCACTACATTATTTGGCAATAAAATCTTTTTGTTTTTTATATCTCTTGCCAAAAGCATACTTGCATCTATACCATCCGGCTCACCCGGGTGAATGCCGTTGTTTATTAGAATTACAACTTTGTTTTGCAGATGCCATTTCGTTGGATTAAATTTTTTATCATTGCTTATCAAAATTAAATGTAACGGATATCCTGCATCTGTTTGCCCCATTTCTTTTACAAAAATAATTTTTGTTTCCTTACTTAATTGCTTATAGAAATTTATTGTTTCAAAGTAAGTGGCGGTTTCCGTTCCATTGCTTTTTTCAAAAATGGTTTGTTGAGCAAAAGAAATCAAAGGAAATAGGATGATGAATAGGGCGGTTGTTTTCTTCATTGGTCAAATGTAAGATTAATCTTAAAAGGTTTTAGTTATAAAAAAGCCCCACATTACAGCAGGGCTTTTTTACAAAATATATTTTATCAAAGCGCTACAAATGATAAATTTATTACTTGGTTATAAGTAGATATTTTGATAAAGTATCTTCCAGTTGGCAAGCCTTTTACATCTACATTAATATTAACCATACTTGCATTTATGGTTTGTTGTTTTACCAATCTGCCAGTTACATCAGTTATTTGCAAAGTACTATTGGATGTTAGTATATCATACAATTTTATATTTAAGCTACCCATTGTGGGGTTAGGATAAACAATGGCGTTGGATACATTCGTTTTCAATTTTACAGAAACGATATTGCTATTTTTAAATTTGCCGTCTTGGTCTATCATTTTTAATCTATAATATACAATAGCTCCGTTTGGTAAATTTTTATCAATAAAAGAATAGTTTGTAATATTACTTCCTGCTAATGCCCCAATTAAGTTAAAGTTAATTCCGTCTATACTTCTTTCTACTTCATATTGTTTTACATTTATTTCATTCGCTACTTTCCAATTTAATGCTATAGTATTATTGTTTTTTTGTGCCGTAAAATTTACAATAGTAACGGGTAAAACTGACAAACAAGAGGAACCCCATATAGCAAAAACATATTCTGGATGGTCTATAAATGGATTTCTATTACCTTGTTTTTTAAGTGTACCACCATCATTTATTTCTTGTGCAAAAATTACATTGTTTCTGTCAATTTCTTTCTGGCTCACAGGGTCTTGCATATGCCATTTGTATAAAGTTTTAAGATACCAATCATCATAAATCTGTAATCTTCTAGTAGTGGCTGTTGGTTGATCAGTTGTACTTAGGAAAACTGCATTTGCAGTACCTAAACCACTCCAATTTTGGCTTATTATTTCATCTTCGTATCGAACAGCCATATATAATGCTGCTCTTGCAAAATCGCCTTTATATTCATTTATGGGTTCAAATATAGTACCACTATATCCGAAATTTGTACCTGTTCCCAATTTACTTCCTGCCTGTGTAGGATTTGTATACCCACTAGAAGGGGCAAGAGTAGTAAGCGTAATTACTTCACCATATGGATAATTGCTATGCAACGCATTTACTTTCCCATCGGTAGGGAAAATATGATGTGCGTCGGATACCATGGGAGAAACTTGGTTAAACCAAGATTGTGGGGTTGAATGCTCTCTGTTATAACAATTACCTTCTACTGTATAACTTCCACATTGGTTAGTTATAAGTGTATAGGTATAAGGCTCAGGTCCCGTTGGATTATCACTGTACATATCCCAAACTATATCTGCGTTATTGGCATCATTTCTTCTTTTATCTGAAAAAGTATACAAGGTCCATAAACCTGGTGTATAACTTAATACTTGTGTGCCAGTTGCAATTATTGTTTTTAAAGCAGATTTTAATGGTTGGCATGTGAGTCCATTAGCAGGGTCATAATACGTTGTAGGAGCACCCGTACCAATTGTTGTAGATGCAGTTCCATTAGAAGACCCAGTATTAAAGTAATCTGGCTCGCCCGTACAATCTCCATTGGCTGCAAAAACATAAAAATAATAAGGCGTATTCGCAATAAGCCCCGTAGCTGTAAAATTTAATGCTGCACCATAGGATACAACAGTCCCACCTCCAAATGCAGCGCCAACTGTGTAAGTAGTGCCATCTACTGGTGTTGTAGATAAAGAATTACTTGTACTAATAATTACCAAATACCTATTGGCTGTAGGTGCAATTCCAACTCCCGTAAAATTGCCCGAAATACTTGTATTAGTGGGCGATAAATTTATGGTGCCTGGTATTCCACCTGGTTCTATACAAGCCGCAAGTGCCAATGTGGTAGTTGTATTGGTATTGCCTGTTGGTGCAGGATTTAGGGTAGATAAATAATTAGGTCCACCAGTGCAAGATTCGTCGTTGTAAGCAAATACAAAATAATAATAAACAGTAAGTGGGGTTAATCCAATATCTGTAAAACTATTTGCAGCACTGTTTGCAACTACAACAGCACCCCCCAAACTTTGCCCTACTGTATATGTTGTTGCATCTGCAGGTGTGGCAGATAATGTGGATGAAGTACTGCGTACAACTAAATATCCAGTAACTGCAGGTGCTACAGCAGTAAAAATGCCAGTAACAGTTGTAGCTGTTGGGGTCAATGCCAAATTAGTAGGTTGTACCGTTGGTTCATCGCAAGGAGGCAATACAATACTTGAGTATACAGTTACATCATCTATTGTCCATCTAGATGAGTTGGCAATTGAAGGATTAATATATACCCAAGCCAGCCGAACATTTGTCGTATTGTAAACGGATAAATCAATATTATCCGATAAAGTCCAAACACCTGTACCTGCTACGTTAGCTGGAAAATTACCAGCAAGATCAGTCCATGTTGCAGTACTTGGGTTTGTGCCAGCTACATAATTAGTAGATACTTTAAGTTGTAAAGAATTACCAGTAAAATCTCCTCTAGAATAAAACTTTAATGTAGGCAAACTGGCTGCAGTTAAATCGAAAGCGGGCGAAATAAGCCAATCTTCATTCAAAGGGTTATTACCAGCACTTACAAAAGCATTCATTTGAATACCATTTACATCTGTTCTTCCTGTGGTAGAGCATACCCATGTTTGTGGCGATGCAACACTGAATTGGCTCCAACCCTCGTTTAAAAATGTGGTAGCACAGTTAGTAAAAGTATAATTGTTACCAATTGTGCCTGCTGCCGGTACGGGTAATGTAGTAAAGTTCCAAGTAGTGGCTCCAGTAATGCCTGCATAAGCATTTAAAGCAATATCAGTAAATGCACCCGCTGCTATTTCTACATAATAATCTGAAAGGTTTAACAATGGATTAATGGTGATGGTAGAAGTACTACCAGCTACAACAACCGCAGCAGTAGTTACATCTATCGTCTCTACAATCGAATTATCTGATGATCTTTTTAGTACAATATTTCCTGTTCCTTTTACAATGGGCTCATTAAATAATATTTGAAGATTTGTACTGAGTGAAACATTTGTTGCATTATCTGCAGGGGTGAGTGTGGTCACTGTTGGTGGAAGGATATCTGCACCTCCAGTAGCGGTTATAGAAAAATTATCTATGGCTAAGCCTTGGCTATTGGTGCTACCAGCAAGGCCTGTGTATGTCCATCTTAAATAATAATCGGAACCATTGGCAATAGCTAAGCCTGTTAGTGAAATTGATTTATTTATGGTAGTTGGAGGATTTACAACAGCATTTGCAGCATCTGCAACGTAATTTTGATTGCCTAATATTTCTGCAGTAGTTGCAGTAGAAGAATTTCCGTGAAAAAAAGTCCAATCAAATACCCTTGTTCCAGCTCTATACTTTTCATAATCGAAGCTGACAGTTAAACTTGTAATATTTGCACCTGTATTATTGGTAATTTTTACAATGATTGACCTAGGCGAGGAAAAGCCACCCGAAGTTAAAAAACCTAGGGCCCTGTCCGTAGAACTGGCTGTAACACCATTTGCATAATTGTAAATATTCCCACTAGATGTTCCAGTTAAAGCACCTGTACCACTCGTGCCTGCAGCTAAACCAGTTAATGAAACACCAGTAGCCCAATCTGTACCAACTTTGAAACCGGTGGGTAAAGTAGCAATTGCTGTAGTACCCATACTATTAAAGTCCTCAGTAAAAGCTGAACCAGTTGTATTAATAGAAATTTGGCTATAACCAATAGCACATGAAATAGTGAATAATAATAATGCGTAAATTTTTTTCATAAATGAATTTTGAGTATATAAAAATACCTTATTTCTGTTTAAACGATGTTAACTAAGTATCAACAAAAAGCCCGTAAATATTGCTATTACGGGCTTTTGATATTTTAATAGAGAATAAATTATTTCGCCAATGCGTTAATTTTCTTCGCCAATTTGCTTTTTAAGTTTGCTGCTTTGTTTTTGTGTATAGTACCACGCTGAGCCAATTTGTCTATCATTGATTCTACTGTAGGTAATTTGGTAACTGCTGGTGCTTTTTCGTCCATTGCTCTAATATCACGAATGGCATTACGAGTAGTTTTACCATAATAGCGATTACGCTCATTACGTTTTGCACTTTGTCTTACATCTTTTTTGGTTGCTGCGTGATTTGCCATTGTTCTTATTTTTGGAGTGCAAATGTAGGATTATTATTTTAAACATCATCATCTAGCCCAACAATATTTTAGTTTAAGGCTATTTTTTGTTTAATTTAGGTAAAACCTTGCCTTTTTTAAGGCTTTAAAACCCGATATTTGCACCCAAATTGGTATAGTTTAAAGTAATAGTTGCTGCTTGAAACACAAAACCTAGCTCAGAAACACTTTTGTTTTTGTACTAATATCTAAATAATAACACAAATAAAATGAAAGATTTTCAATATATAACCAATGCTCATCCTTCTTATATAGAGAATATATACAACGATTTTGTAGCAAATCCCGAAAGTGTAGACGCCGATATGAAGAAATTCTTTGAAGGATTTGATTTTGCTGTGGGAAATAACATGGTGAGCAATGGTAAACCTGCCGCTGTTTCTAGCACTGTTTTAGTTTCAAATCTCGATAAAGAATTTGCTGTTTATCAACTCATACAGTCATATCGCAAAAAAGGGCATTTAATAGCTGATACAAATCCGCTTAAAAAGAGAAAAGATAGGCATGCTAACTTGGATTTGGCAAATTTCAATTTGGCAGATACTGATTTAACAACAGATTTTGAAGCTGGTAAATTTTTAAACCTTGGAAGAACAAGTTTAAATAATATCGTAGTCCATTTAAAAAAATCTTACACCAATCATGTAGGGGTTGAGTACAGTGCTTTAAATGATATTAAAAAAATCCAGTGGCTTTCAAACGAAATGGAAGTTGGTTTTCATAATCCGCTTTCACTTGATCATAAAAAACGCTTACTCCAAAAATTAAATGAAGGAGTAATGTTCGAGAAATTTCTGCACACAAAATATATTGGTCAAAAGCGATTTAGTTTAGAAGGGGGCGAAAGCACCATTGTGGCTTTAGATGCCATCATAAATACTGCAGCAGAAAATGCAGTGGAAGAAGCCATCATTGGTATGGCGCATAGGGGTAGGTTAAATGTGCTTGCCAATATAATGGGCAAAACATACGAACAAATATTTACGGAGTTTGAAGGTACTGCTACCCCAGATACTACCATGGGAAGTGGCGATGTGAAATACCATTTAGGTTTTGGTGCCCAGGTAGAAACGGTGGCTGGTAAAAAAATAGATTTAAAACTTTGTCCCAATCCGTCGCACTTAGAAACAGTAGATCCCATAGTACTTGGTTATGCTCGTAGTAAAGCAGATGTTTTGTTTAGCAGCGATTTCGATAAAATTTTGCCCATATTAATTCATGGAGATTCTTCCGTAGCTGGCCAAGGCGTTGTGTATGAAATTTTACAAATGAGTAATTTGGCCGGATACTATACAGGTGGCACCATTCATTTTGTTATAAATAATCAAATAGGTTTTACTACAGATTTTGATGATGCACGCAGTGCTGATTATTGTACATCGGTAGCAGCAATGGTACAAGCACCTGTGTTACATGTAAATGGGGATGATCCCGAAGCAGTAGCAAAAGTTTGCCAAATAGCCACAAGGTATCGTCAAGAATTCAACAGTGATATTTTTATAGACATGGTTTGCTTTCGTAGGCATGGGCACAACGAAGGCGACGAACCAAAGTTTACACAACCAGCTTTGTACAGTCTTATAGACAAACACATGAATGTGCGGGAAGTGTACACACAGTTTTTGATGGAAAATGGTGAACCCGAAGCAAAAGATTTGGCAAAAGAAATGGAACAAAAATTCTTGGCAGATTTACAAGAGCGTTTGGATGATGTAAAACAAAATCCGCTTCCATACACTTACCAAAAGCCGGAAGAGTGGTGGCAACAATTAAGAAGAGCTACTCCAGATGATTTTAAAAGTTCGCCCATAACTGCAATAAAAGAAGAAGAGGTAAAGAAATTGTTTGATGGGTTAATGAAGTGGCCAGATAATTTTAAGCCATTAAAAAAAGTAGAAAAACTCATTGCAGATAAAATAAAATTATTTTCCGATTCAAAAAAAATAGATTGGGCTACGGCAGAGCTGATGGCATATGGAAGTTTATTGGTAGAAGGTAATGATGTGCGCATGAGTGGGCAAGACGTAAAGCGAGGGACTTTTAGTCATAGGCATGCTGTTATTTATGATGAAGTAACCAATGAAGGGCACAACAGATTAGATCATTTTACCGAAATGCAAGCGCCCATGCGCATTTACAATTCTTTGCTTAGTGAGTACGCTGTATTAGGGTTTGAGTATGGTTATAGTATGGCAAACCCTCACGCACTTGTATTGTGGGAAGCGCAGTTTGGCGATTTTGTAAATGGTGCACAAATAATAATAGACCAGTTTATAGCAGCTGCAGAAACAAAATGGCAACGAATGAATGGTGTTACCTTATTGTTACCGCACGGTTACGAAGGGCAAGGGCCAGAACATAGTAGTGCAAGGATGGAGCGTTTTTTACAACAATGCGCAGAATTAAATATGGTGGTTACAAACATTACCACGGCTGCAAATTTCTTTCATATGTTGCGTAGGCAATTGGCATGGCCTTTTAGAAAACCATTGATAAATTTTTCGCCAAAGGCAAATTTAAGATTGCCTGCTACCTACAGCGATGTAAGTGCATTTACCGAAGGTGGATTTACAGAAGTGTATGACGATGCTATAAATAAAGACGCAAGCATCATAAAAAAAGTGTTGATGTGTAGCGGTAAAATATATTTCGATTTATTGGAACGGAGAGATAAAGAAGGAAGAAACGACGTGGCCATTATTAGGCTAGAGCAATTGTATCCATTACCGCAAAACAAGTTGGATGAGTTGTACAAAAAATACAGCAAAGCTATTTGGCATTGGGTACAAGAAGAACCGCAAAATATGGGTGCTGCATCTTACTTGCGTATGAATTTGGACAATATCAACTTCCATATCATAAGCAGAAAAGCTAGCGCAAGCACCGCTAGTGGATATAGTAAAATACATGCAAAAGAGCAGGCGGCTATTGTGGACACGGCGTTTTCAATTTAATGGTTTCACACAGCGATGAAGCGAGAACAACGAAACAAAGGGTTGATTTTTTTCGCTTTCTTATCCGTGCCGCAGTTATCTCTGTATCGCCGTGTGAAATAAAATTATAAATAATCTGCGCCGTTGCAATCGTTGTTTCGTTGCGTGAAATAAAAAAAATAAAATCATGTTCAACAGTTTAAGTGAAAAATTAGAATCTGCATTTAAAAATATAAAAGGCGAAGGCAGAATTAGCGAACTCAATATTGCCAATACCGTAAAAGATATTAGGCGTGCGCTCGTAGATGCCGATGTGAATTATAAAATTGCAAAAGAATTTACCGATAAAGTTAAAGAAACTGCCCTTGGTGCAAAAGTTTTACTAGCAGTAAACCCGGGGCAGCAGATGGTAAAAATTGTGCAAGACCAACTCACCGAACTCATGGGTGGCAAGGAGAGCGAATTTAATGTAAACGGAAACCCTGCCATTATTTTAGTAGCGGGCTTGCAAGGAAGTGGTAAAACTACTTTTAGTGGTAAGCTTGCCCTTTATTTAAAAACAAAAAAAGGTAAATCGCCATTGCTAGTAGCGGCAGATATCTATCGCCCTGCGGCCATAGACCAACTAGAAGTACTTGGCGGACAAATAGGGGTGGATGTATACAGTGAGCGTGAAAACAAAGACGCAGTAAGCATTGTACAGAATGCCATAAAAGAAGCACGGAGTAAAAATAAAAATGTAATCATCATAGATACCGCCGGCCGTCTTGCGGTAGATGAAGTAATGATGACCGAAGTGGCCAATGTAAAAGCGGCTGTAAATCCACAAGAAATTTTATTTGTAGTAGATAGTATGACGGGGCAAGATGCAGTGAACACTGCAGCAGCATTTAACGAGCGTTTGGATTTTAGTGGTGTGGTGCTAACAAAACTCGATGGCGATACAAGAGGTGGTGCGGCACTTTCCATCAAATACTCGGTAAACAAGCCCATCAAGTTTATGAGTAGTGGTGAAAAGATGGATACCCTCGATGTGTTTTACCCCGAGCGTATGGCGCAGCGTATTTTGGGCATGGGCGATATTGTAAGCTTGGTAGAAAAAGCACAAGAACAATTTGACGAAGCCGAAGCGGCAAAGCTTGAAAAACGCATCAGAAAAAATCAATTCGACTTTGAAGATTTTAAAACCCAGCTTGGGCAAATAAAAAAAATGGGGAACATAAAAGACCTCATGGGCATGATACCTGGCGTGGGCAAACAAATAAAAGATGTAGATATAAACGACGATGCATTTAAAGGAATAGAAGCACTTATAAACTCTATGACGGTAGCGGAACGTCGCAACCCAGACCTCATAAACCCAAGTCGCAAAGCACGTATAGCTAAAGGGGCTGGAAAAGATATAGCAGAACTAAACGCCTTTCTAAAACAATTTGAACAAATGAAAGGCATGATGAAAATGATGAACAAAATGCCGATGGGGAGAATGCCGGGGATGAGGTAGAAAAATTATTTGTTGTTTGGTGTTTGTTGTTAAGACGTTTTGATGCTTGCAGTTTGTGAAAATTGGAAGCATTTTTTATTGAAAAAAAATCGCTTTTTTCTTCGCTACAATCTTTGCAAAATTTCCTACTGTGGAGGGATTTGGGGAGGCTTTTTTGGACTTGTCCGCCGAAGGAGGAGCATGAGCCGCATAGCTTTACCAAACATTTGTACCACGCTATTCGCTACAAGTCCTCTTCGCCTCAGGCGGCTGTGGGCTTTCCGCTGCTATCGTGGCTAGCCTGAGCAATGGAACTTTTTTTAGCTTTTATTATGCAATAGATTGAAGCGGATGATTGTGGAAAATTTGTTTGTTAATAATCATTATCCCCATAAGAAATTTAGTGTAGAATGCGCTTTCAGAAAGAAAAAACAATAATGTTAATAAATTTGATTTTGGTACTAAAATCAAATTGCCTAATTTTATCATGTAAAAAATACCACCAAAGAAGCTCCAAAAATTTGCGAAGAATGAAACTTTTTTGATGGCAATAAATATTTTGTTCAAATAATCTTGCAAGATTAATCTTACCAAAGAAATTTTAAAGTTTAGGGATGCTCTTGCTGAGCATCCTTTTTGCTTACTACAATATTATAAATCATTTAATATAATTAATTCTATTAGTTTTTCACAAGATGTTTACAAACTGGCAAGACACAATATGGGCAAAGGATTCAAGCAAAAATATTAGCTTTCCACATAGATAATCAACATACTATGAATAACTTTTTAATATATTAATCAATATCTATTAAGCCTATTGTTACTTGATTAATATTTGTGTTTCTGGTCAATAAATATCTGAAAAAATAAACAATAACCTCTTTTCATTTTGCATATATTTTCTAACTTTTGGAAAAGATAAAATAAAAAACTAATTATTATATTTGTACTAATAAAAAAAAAATCCACAATGGCATCAATAGCAGGTATAACAACTAAGAAAAATGCAAGAGGGCAAATAACCCACGTTACAGTTGATGTAAGAAAACACAAAGAAGTAATACCCATGTTTAATGAAATTGGTTTAATACCAAAAACGAAATTTCAAGAGCAATGTGAAAAAGGAACTCCAATTGAAGAGGCTTTTGATGAAGTAAAAAAGCACATAAAAAGTTTATGGCAAAAATAATTCTTGATGACTTAGTGATTTTAAAACTCAAAGAATTAAGTGAAATCTTATACAAAAATGAATATTTTGGGTTTGTAGAAGATGCTTTAAAATATGCAGATGCTTTAAAAGAATTTATCTACACGATTCCTACAATAAAACACAAACGCACTTTAAACACAAAATACGGTTCCTTATATTGTAAGTATAAACAGAATCATAAAACCACATGGTATATTATTTTTGATGAAGAAGAAGGTACTTACCTAATACGAAATATTACAAATAACCACTCTGCAGATTATCCTAAGTTTATAAGTTGGTTGGAATAGAAAAATGTTCTTAGCATGTAATCCCCACTATAATAACTAGGATATGCAGGGCATACTTATCAGCTTTTTTTGCGGTAGAATAAAGCAATTTTTTTATGATGTTAAGTAAAGAGGCAAAGTGATAATTTCTGTGCAAAGAACAATAAAGTACTTAAATTATTTTTTGATCTTTCTTTTTTTTAACGCTCCCCCAATTAATAAATTTAACTGACTGGTTTTATCTTTTACTACTACTGTTTTGTTAGGAACTATGGCGCCGTAAGAATTGTATTCTAAAATTTTTATAAAATTTGGCATATAATCATATTTAAACCCAATCGTATAATTTTTCATTTGGACTTTAAAGCCCAATCCAATGTTTAGTCCAAAAGCTAATCTATTATTATCTACAGGTAATTTGTAAAAGCGGCGTGGAGATATTAAATAATCGAATCGGGGTCCAATGCTAAGGAAAGGGGAGAAATATTTTGAAACAGGATAATGTAAATCTATTGTGCTGTTAATTGTAAAATATTGCATAGGCCATTTTATGTTTAACTTGGTGCCAGTAGGATTTCCGAGCGAGTCTAAAAATATGGAACTGGCGAGCCCGCCTTTGTTAAGGAAGCCAATATTAGTCGATAAATTAAAGTACTTTTTTTCTAAATAGTCGATACCAAATGTAAATGCAACGCCTATAATTTTTAAATTCTTATAATCATAATTTCTGCTCATTGTGGGTACATTAAACAATGGTACAGTTTTATCAAAACTAAGACTTGAGTTTGTTGCCCCTAAGCTAAATTTAAAACTTTGAGACTTTACATTTAAAGCAATTAAAATAAAAACCACAACGAAAATATTTTTCATAATAACTTTTTATACATTGTAATAATAATGGTTGATTGTAGTTTAAAGAAAGGAGTATTCTATTTACTTCAAAATGTTATCCCATTGTGATAGGCTTCGTTCCTCGCCTATTTCCATTGCTATCGATGCAAGGTTGAATGGTAGTACTTTTTTTAACTTTTATTGTGAAGTGGGTACTAACAGCCAATAATATACATGTAAGCTATCTTTTAATTGGAATATTTTCTATAATATACAATTCAAGATCTTTATCATAATAGCCGAAATATTGTAGTTCACCAATGGCGAATTGTTTTCTAATTTTTTTGCTTTTATCATCCATATAATCTTTTATTTGATCACCTACAGTTGGTTTTATTTTACCTTTTATGGTATTTAAAGTTGTAGGATCAAGCAATAGTTTAAACGAAGTAATCTTATAATAATTGGCATTTTCTTTTGTATAGGAAGATATGCCAGGGGTATAGGTTGTATTAGTATATGTTCTGGCTGTGCCTGTTGGGTTAGGAGGCCCATTAGGCGTTCCATCACCAGTGTTTACTGTACCTATTGAGGTATGGTAACTTCCGCCGCCACCAGTTTGTACTGCAATTCTATCGTAGGTGCCAATAGTAACAATATATTGCCCAGCAGCATTTTTGGTTACAAGCAACCCTTCAGTGCCTTTGGTTAATGCTTTTAGTAGTTTTTTAAAATCATCCACATCTTCTTCCTCTTCTTTACTTCCTTTTCTTTTTTTAGTTACTGCTGTTATTGCCACGGTTTTCTCATAATTTTCTTCTGTTATATCTTGTTGTTTCATGAGCTTATCATTTTGCAAATCATAAACCGCCATTTGAATATTTTTTTTGTTTAGGATAAGTGAAAAAAGTTTACTGTCTGCAAAAAATGAGTTTACATAAACTTTTTCCTTTTCAGCACCGGTAAATAAACTACTGTGATCAATAAATTTTTCAGTGAGTGTAAATGTTTTTTTATCAATATTTACAACATGCGTAGGGCTAGCGTTATCGTTAATAACAAATATAAATTTATCAGCGGTAGCAAATAATTTGGTAGATCGTGTTGCCGTTTCTAACTCTGCTTCCTCCTCATCTTTTACTAAATGCGTTTCATTTAAATACTCCGATAGACTATTTCTGTTTTTACCTTTTCCCGCCGGTATGTTAAAAGGTATTTTTTTTATTACTGTTTGTCCATCTTTTGCCAATTTATATACAACCAGATCGCTCGTTTTATTATCTGCCATCAATAAAAAGCATTCGCCATAATCTGTAAAATTTACAACAAGCTTTTCATGATCCGGAATTTTGGTGAACTCTTTTTGAGAAACTGTACTTGAATTAAAATCTACCGTTTCGGTGCGGTACTCCACCTTCGATTTGTTGGAAATTAATCGGTATTCGAAAGTAGTTGATTTGTATAAATAGTGGAAAATGCCACTTGAGGGTATACCACTACCTCCCAAAAACTCTTCTTTGTTTGCTGGGTGCGACATGTTAAAAACAGTTTTATCAACTGGCACAGTAAATTTTGAAATTACTTTCATGCGTTTATCTGCTCTTACGTATTCTGCTTTTTTGATGTCGTGTAGCACAAAAGCTATTTCATCTAACCCTTTATCAACCAAAAAATTTGCATCATTATCTGGTTCTTTCAAGCTTTTTTTTTCAAATTTAAACGGGTAATTTAAAACAGCTTTTTGAGCAAAAATATTTGCTATAGAAAAAAGCAAAAAGAAAAATGCAATGAAGTATTTTATTCTCATGGTAAAGGTTGCAGTTGGTTAATGTCACTTAAGTGCAATATATATTATTTGGCCATTTTATTTTCAATAAATGTATGTAAGCTTCCTTTGGTGGGCTCCATTCTTGACAGTATTATACTTTACTAGGCCTATCAACTGTGAAGGGTATTTGTCCGGAAGATTTACGTAACGTTCCCAAATCTTCATCACAAAGAGACTTTAATATTAGTTTTTGTATTTTATTGGTTTTTGGTAAATAAAAATAACGCTTTTAATTATTATCTAAATCGCTTAATTCCACTTTGGCAAATCATCAACATTCAATTTTATAATAGTGCTTTTTGTTTCACCATTACTTTGTAATCTTCCAATAGTAATAATAGCAGTGCCTTTTTTTGTAACTCTTATTATTCTTCCGCCACTAGTGCCAGTCAATGTGCCACCTGAAATTGATATCGAAGTTCTATCCCAACCAACACCTAAATTTTTTATTAAAATTTCGTTCTCAAAATTTATATAAACAGTTTGCATTTCTGCTGTATCTGTCAAGTCTAATGTTTTACAATTTTTGCCACTCACTTTATCAAAGTAGCTTTTTGATGTATCTACAATATTATTCTCATTTGTACATTTATAATACATTTTGTTGGTTATTATTTCTATTGTAGGTTCTTTTACTTCCTCTTTTAATGTTACAAGTATCACACCATTTTTTCCTTTGTTCTTATATTTTGTTATTGCTTCTTTTGGTTGTAAAACTTTTATTGATTTTATTTCTATTTTGTTATAATATGTTATGCACTCCACTACATTTCCATTTACAAGAAATAAGGGTACTTTATTTTTTTTGAAAGAATAAGGTGGCCTAAAAATCATATCATTCTTTAGTACTTTTTCATTATTAGTAATTATAAAATCTACAATTTCTCCACTCGAATAATCAGAACTGAAATTTTGTCCAATTGCATTAGATATAAAATTGAAAAGTAAGAATGTCGTTATTAATATTTTCATAATGATAAAGGTATTGTATTTTGCTTGCTAAGTGAATGATATCTAATTAATATAACCCAAACCTTAAAAGCAAATTCCTTTCTTTTACAACCCAACCTTATTTACCCAAATAGTTACTAAGGCTATTACCATTGGATATTACCGTTTTCTCTAATTCAACATTTCATAATTCCTTTCAATAAGCCATTCTATTTCAAAACAATTTTTTATAAATTTGAGGTGTAAAAAGTTTTCGCCATGCTCACTTTCACAAAAGAACAAATTAAAGAAATTGCAGAGCAACTAGACTGTGGTTTTAAAGCTTACTACCATAAGCAAAGCAGCGAATTGGTTTTTGTACCCAATATGGATAAGTTTTATGATATGGATAAAACTGCTTGGAAAGAAGAGTTTGCTAAACTCAGAAAGAGAACAGCTTTTCAGGAAATTGATGCAATGGAATCAAGGGATTCTTTTTTGGTTATGGAAGATTTTGCAGAGCAAGTGGGAGACATATCATTGCAGCAAAAACTATTTAATGCTTTAAACAGAAGACACCCATTTAGAGAATTTAAGTTTGAAATAGACAACGCAGGTGAGTATAGAAATGCTTGGTTTGATTTTAAAAATAAACGTTATTTGGAATGGGTAGAAAATCAAATTAGTTTACACAACAACATCTAGCCCGAAAAGATTATTTCTCACTCCCCACATTCACCAGCATCCAATCACTTTGCGATGCAGATGTATTAGATTCAAACTGCACTTTTTCCGCAATTTTTTCTTGTGCTCTTAAAAGTGAATTGTCTATCATATTGTGTTGTACCGTTTCATCTTCTTTGTAGCCCATCTTTTGCATGAGTCCTATAATTTTATCGCCACCAAAGTATTGAAAAATAGGCTCTGTAAGTGCGTTGTAAAATGTAAATTCTTCTTGCATACAATTTTGTACAAGCGCTTCTTCTTTTGCCCTTAGAGGAAAATGCTCTAAGAAGATTATTTTAGCTGTGCTGTATTTTGCAGCAGAAAAAGATTTGGCTTCTACAATTCTATCTTCATTTATATTATTGGCTAAAAATTGTTTTCTAAAGTTTATAAAGGTATTTGTAAACCATGCAATAAAAATAGCATCACTATTTGTTTGTGCATATTTTATAATACCATGCTGTTTTGCTATTTCTGATATATAAATAACATTGGTAAATTTTTTCTGAAAAGTATTGTTCTCCTTTTTGCCAAATAATCCAAAAAACATATAAAGTAATTTAAAAATGAGTCCGAAACTACTAATTTAAAACAATATCCACTATTCATTCTAGAATTATTGATTATCCTATATATTTGCTTAACAAAAATACATAACAATGAAAGTAACCGTAGTAGGCGCAGGCGCAGTAGGCGCATCATGCGTAGATAACATTGCTCGCAAACAAATATGCGACGAATTGGTAATTGTAGATATTAAAGAAGGTTTTGCAGAAGGTAAAGCGATGGATCTTATGCAAACTGCCCAATTGGAAGGTTTTGATACAAAAATTATTGGTAGTACCAATGATTATACTAAAACTGCGGGTAGTAGTGTTGCGGTTATAACATCGGGTATTCCTCGTAAACCAGGTATGACACGTGAAGAATTGATAGGGATAAATGCTGGGATTGTAAAAACTGTTGCAAAAAGCATTTTAGAGCATTCTCCTAACTGTATCATAGTTGTAATAAGCAACCCGATGGATACTATGACATACTTGGCATTGAAAGAAACAGGTTTGCCCAAAGAAAGAATCATTGGTATGGGCGGCGCTTTGGATAGTGCTCGTTTCCGTTATTATTTATCGCAAGCAATTGGTTGCAGTCCAAACGATTTGGGTGCAACAGTAATTGGTGGCCATGGCGATACTACTATGATACCACTTACCAGATTGGCAACATACACAGGTGTACCTGTTTCACAATTTTTAAGTGCCGAAGCTTTACAAAAAGTAGCGGCGGATACGATGGTTGGTGGTGCTACACTTACTGGCTTATTGGGTACAAGTGCATGGTATGCGCCTGGTGCAGCTGGTTGTGCAGTAGTAGAAGCCATCGTAAGAGATGAAAAAAAGATGATTCCTTGCTGTGTTTATCTTGATGGTGAGTATGGACAAAAAGATATTTGTATTGGTGTTCCAGTAATCATTGGAAAAAATGGCTGGGAAAAAATTGTGGATTTTAAATTAGACGAAGCAGAGCAAGCAGCTTTTGCAAAAAGTGCCGATGCTGTGAGGAGTATGAACAGTGTATTGAGTACGTTGAGTATTTAGAGGTTCAATAGGTTTAAGGAGTTTAAAAGGTTTAAGAGGTTCAAAAGGTTTATAAAGTTTAATAGGTTCATACAGTTTAGAACACTTCAATAATTTATAATAAAAAATCGAATCGGCAAAAAACTGATTCGATTTTTTTTATAAAGCTTGATTTGAAAAAATTATTAATTATTCATTATAAATTATTAACTAAACCCTTCAGAGCACTTCAATAATTTATAATAAAAAATCGAATCGGCTAAAAACTGATTCGATTTTTTTTAAAAAGTTTGATTTGAAAAAATTATTAATTATTCATTGTAAATTATTAACTAAACCCTTCTACCAACATTTCCTTGTTTATTTTTAGTACCAATCCTTGTAACACTTTCCCTGGTCCACATTCTGTAAAATTCGTAGCACCGTCGGCAATCATGGCTTGCACACATTGTGTCCATTTTACGGGGCCGGTAAGTTGTGCTATTAAGTTTTCTTTTATTAACGTAGCATCTGTAACAGCCGTGGCTACTACGTTTTGGTAAACCGCACAACTTGGGGTATTAAAATGTGTACTGTTTATAGCGGCCGCCAACTCTTCTCTTGCAGGAGCCATTAGAGGAGAGTGAAATGCGCCACCAACAGGTAGTACCAAGGCACGCTTTGCACCCGCTTCTTTCATACGTTCGCATGCTATCTCTATCCCTTTAAGCGAACCACTTATTACCAACTGGCCAGGACAATTGTAATTTGCAGCAACCACCACTTCGCCTGTTTCTTGCATAATAGAAGCGCATATTTCTTCTACTTTGTCATCTGCTAAATTTAAAACAGCAGCCATTGTACCAGGGTTTGCTTCGCATGCTTTTTGCATGGCGCTTGCCCGCACCGCAACCAATCGCAATGCATCTGCAAAATGCAATGTACCATTTGCTACCAAGGCAGAAAATTCTCCTAAGGAATGACCTGCAACCATAGTTGGTTTTGCCGCATCTATGTTTTTATATGCTGCTACTGAATGAATAAATATAGCAGGTTGTGTAATATTGGTTTGCTTAAGTTCCTCATCGCTTCCAGCAAACATGGTATCGCTTATGCGAAAGCCGAGTATATCGTTTGCTTCCTCAAACAAAAGTTTTGATGCTTCATTGCTATCGTATAAGTTTTTGCCCATGCCACTAAATTGGGCGCCTTGGCCAGGAAAGATGTAAGCGTGTTTCATATGTTGATCCTTAAATGGTTAAAATGACATATCCACCCTTAGATGGATTAAGTTGTTTAAATGTACTACAAATCAAAAATATATTTTAAATTTGAATTATGGATTCAGTAAATAAAATATTTGAACCTGAAAAATACACTTATTCTCAGTATAAACTTTGGGAAGGAGATTGGGAACTTATTAAAGGGTATCCTCACGCCATGAGCCCTTCACCTAAAAAAAGCCATAATAGATTCTCAGGTAAATTCTATCGGTTAATAGGAAATATTTTAGAAAGTGCAAGTATTAAATGTGATTGTGAGGTTTTCTATGAAATTGACTGGGTTATAGATGAATACAATGTTGTAAGACCAGATGTGATGATTGTATGCGGAAATTCAATTGACGAAGTTCAAACATTTCCGCCAACCATTATTTTAGAAACTGCTTCGCCTTCTACAATTATAAAAGACAGAAATACCAAATTCAGTTTGTACGAAATGTGTGGCGTTAAGTATTATATAATGGCAGACCCACAAAAAAAATCTGTAGAAGTGTTTGAACTATTCGATAATAAATACCGCCAAACAACCTCTACAGATTTTATACTTTCGCCGCAATGCAGCTTTCAATTAGATGTGTTTAATATGTGGGATTAATGCAATTTGGCAGTTACCAATTTCATAAATTCACTTCTTGTTTGGTGCTTTTCAAACTCACCACAAAATGCAGAAGTAGTAGTAGAAGAATTTTGTTTACCCACACCACGCATCATCATACACAAATGATTGGCTTCTATTACAACCGCTACTCCAAGTGGATTCAACGTTTCTTTTATTACATCCATTATTTGATGCGTTAATCTTTCTTGTACTTGTAATCTGCGTGCAAAAACATCTACCACACGGGCAATTTTGCTTAATCCTGTAATATACCCGTTTGGTATGTATGCTACATGCGCTTTGCCAAAAAATGGTAACATATGATGCTCACACATGCTATATAATTCTATGTCTTTCACAATTACCATCTCACTCATTTCTTCATGAAATTTTGCAGACTCTAAAATTGCTTTTGCATCCTGGGTGTAGCCTTGTGTAATAAATTGCATTGCTTTTGCAATACGCTCAGGCGTTTTCAGTAAGCCTTCACGTTCTGCATCTTCACCCAATAATTTAATATTGTCTTTATAGTTTTTTATTAAACCTTCAGTTATATCTTGGTCGTAACTCTCTACTCTTTTATATGCCATGTTTTTTATTTTTTAATTTGGTGCTATCTATTTCAAATCTGTTTTCACGATTTGTACAGGCTATTAGTTACTGCTACATAACAATAATGACAATTCTTACAACTTGTGATAATTAGATTGTTATTTACATTTACCAAAACGGGGGCCATTAAATATTTAAATTTTATCAAACCATTGATAACGATCTACGCTGGATATTCCACAAAATTTCGTTCTGTTTCATATAGCCTTAATTTTAGTTCTAGCTTATCATCTATTTCTGGTCTCAACAAATTAAAGATCGCAATTACAATGTTTTCTGCAGTTGGATTTGTATTTTTAAATTCTACGCAATCTTCATTCAAATTTTTATGATCAAACCGATCAACGATTTTTTCTTTGATGATATCACTCAATTTTTTGGTATCCATCACATAACCAGTTTCTGTATCTGGTACACCAATTACTTGTACGGTTAAATCATAATTATGTCCGTGAAAATGCGGGTTATTACATTTGCCAAATACTTCTTTATTCTTTGCATCATCCCAATTGGGGTTGTGCAAACGATGGGCTGCATTAAAATGCTCTTTTCTAAAAACGGAAACTCGATTCAATGAAGTATTATTTTAATTATAGATTTCATTTCAAAATACGTATTTTTTATAAAGTCAGATTCCTTTAACAAAAAACCAAACTTTAAGGGATCAATTTTAACCGAAATACTCAACATATATCCTATCAGTTTCATACAATTTTAATGCATGTAATGTAACTGTAGTAGGTAAATTTGGCACCAACTGGTTCCATATACCAATAACTAAATTCTCAATAGAACATAATTTGCCTTTCATAAAATTTACTTCTACATTCAGGTTTTTATGATCTAATAAATCGGTAACATGTTCTTTAATAATTAAACTTAATTTCTTTGCATCATACACAAATCCTGTTTCTTCATTTGGAGTGCCTTTTATGGTAACATGTAAATTGAAATTATGTCCATGCCAATTTTCATTGGCACACTTGCCAAAAATTTCTTCGTTTTTCTCTCGGCTCCAATTTGGGTTAAAAAGTTTGTGAGCGGCATTAAAATGCTCTATTCTTGTAATATATACCATTGTAAAATTCTAAATTTCTTTGCAAAGGTAGCAGCTAATATTAATAAAGTAAAACCCTAGTAATTAACTTTACCAAATGAAGATTTTAGTAACAGCAGCCACCGAATTAGAAATAGCCCCATTTATTGCCCAAAATGCGAATGTAGATGTGCTTATCACTGGTGTAGGTGCTCCTGCATGTATGTATGCACTTACCAAGCAATTACAAAAAAATAAATACGATTTTGCCTTGCAAGCTGGTATAGCGGGTACCTTCAAAAATATGTTTCCGTTAGGAGAAACTTTTGCTGTAAAATCGGATGTATTTGCAGATATTGGTATTCAAGAAAAGAAGGATTTTTTTACGCTTTTCGAAAAAGAATTTATGGATGCAGATAAACTGCCATACTCAAAAGGGCGTTTGTTAAATGCGGGAATTAACAATTTTTCTTTGCCTTTTGTACAAGCCATCACTGTAAACACTGTTTCAGATGATTTTGAGCAAACGGAAATGTTTAAAAAAAAATATGATGCCGATATTGAAAGTATGGAAGGAGCCGCTTTTCATTATGTGTGTATACAAGAAAATATACCTTTTTTACAACTAAGGAGCATTAGTAATTTTGTAGGAGAGCGTATTAAAACAAATTGGAAAATGAAAGAAGCCATAGAAAGCTTAAATGAAAATTTAATAAGAATTATAAATGAGTTTAGAGTTTTAGAAGTTTAGGGTTTAGACCATATTTCGTAAAATCTAAACTTCTAAACCCTGAACCTCTAAACTTTACTTCATGCACAGACGAATAATCCCAATCGGTTTTTCCCCTTGCCCAAATGATACTTTTATTTTTGATGCATTGGTAAACCAAAAGATAGATACAGGAAACTTACAATTTGAGCCAGTGCTGGAAGATGTGCAAACCCTTAACAAATGGGCTATTGAAGGAAAATTGATGGTTACAAAATTAAGTTATGCTGTACTTCCATTGGTTTTAGATACCTACCATTTATTGAACAGTGGTAGTGCGCTGGGAAGGGGAGTAGGGCCCTTATTAATTACAAATTTTGATGTAGGAATTACCAAAGTAGAAGATTGTTTGATTGCTATTCCAGGAGAAAATACAACAGCACATTTATTATTTTCATTGGCATATCCAACAGCAAAGAATAAAATATTTTTGAGGTACGATGAAATAGAAAATTTTGTCTTAGATGGGAAAGGGCTAGGCGTAATTATTCATGAGAATAGATTTACTTATGCAGAAAAAGGACTAATAAAAATGATGGATTTGGGTGTTTATTGGGAAAAGAAAACTGGCTTTGCCATTCCCCTTGGTGGTATTGTGGTAAAGAAAACGGTACAACCAATCATTCAAAAACAAATTGAGTTGCTTATAAGGAAAAGCATTGAGTTTGCATTTACCAATTATCCTGAACTGAACGATTACATACGTTGCCATGCGCAAGAAATGAGTGAAGAGGTAATGCGCAAGCATATTGAACTGTATGTAAATAATTATTCGTTGGATTTAGGGGAAGATGGAAGAGCCGCTGTAGAAAAGTTAATGGAGGTTTACAAGACAAATAAAAATTGACTACGGACAATAGACCACAGACCACAGACCACAGACCACAAGTCATAAATAATTTTAACCAAAGTTACTTTTGCCATCTTCCCACTGCCATCTGCCATCTGCAAACTGCCCACTGCCAACTGTGCCTACTGCCCACTGCTAACTGCCAACCCTTCTTTATAAACTTTTAAACATCTTTCTCTAGCAAATGTATGCTCTACCATTGGTTTTGGATAACTAAAGTCTTCAAATTCTGGAACCCATTTTCTGATATACTTTAATTCGGGGTCAAACTTTTTTGTTTGTAAATATGGGTTGAATATTCGGAAATAGGGCGCTGCATCGCAACCACTACCTGCCGCCCATTGCCAGCCGCCGTTGTTGGCTGCAAAGTCAAAATCTAGTAATTTTTCAGCAAAATAGGCTTCGCCCCATCGCCAATCTATCAATAAATGTTTACAAAGGAAAGATGCTACAATCATACGTACTCGGTTGTGCATAAAACCTGTTGTGTTTAACTCCCGCATACCTGCATCTACTATTGGATAACCCGTTTGTCCATCGCACCATTTTTTGTAACCTTCTTCATCATCTTTCCACTTTATAAAATCATAAGCTGGTTTAAATGATTTACCTAGACCTACATGAGGAAAATGCCATACAATCGTTTGATAAAAATCTCTCCATATCAATTCATTCAAAAATGTTTCGGATAAATTGCGAGCATATTTTGCTAGCCTACGAATGCTTATGGTGCCAAATCGTAAATGCAAGCCCAAGTGCGAAGTGCCTGGGATGCTTGGTATATCTCTCTGTATATTGTATTTTTTTACAAGCTCAGCTTCTACACTTTTTGCTGGAAAAGACATGCTTATTTTTTCGAATCCTATTTTTTGTAATGATGGTATTTCTTCTGCTATAGTTTGTAAAAAATTATTAAAGTAATTCTCTGTTTCGTATATCTTGAGATCATCTTCTTTTAAAGCAGCTTTCCATTTTCTGCTGTAGGGAGTAAAAACTGTATATGGTTTTCCATCATCTTTTACTATTTCTGCTTTTTCAAAAATTACATGATCTTTGTAAGAAAGCAGTGTTGTATTATTTTTTTCTAGTAAAATTTTTATAGCGTTATCTCTTTCCGTAGCATAAGGCTCATAATCGTTGTTGGTAAAAACTTTTTCTATTGTATGCTTTGCTAGCAATAATTTAAAAGCCTCTACAGGCTTGCCATACATAACTTTCAATGTGCTTCCTACTGCAGTTAATTTCTCTTGCATTTCTAGCAAGCTATCGTGTATAAATTGTACCCGAGCATCTGCTTTGTTTTCCAATTTATCTAAAATTTCGGTATCAAAGATGAAAATAGGCAGCACTGGGTTTTCGCCAGTAAGCGCATTGAAAAGACCAATATTGTCTTCTAACCTTAAATCTCTTCTAAACCAAAATACATTTATTTTCATATTTTTTATTTCAGGCAATCAAACAAAACAGGCAACGAAACAAAGAGAAATGAAGCATCACAACTTCTAAGTTTGTGATTGGCTTTTTTAGCAAAATTCTATTTCTTTCCTCCTTAAATCCTCCGATATTTCCCAAATAATTTGATTGCTAAACTTTTTATCTTCTATACCAGCTACCCACCTAATGTTGTAAATAGAATTGCTTAAGAATATTTCGTCTGCTGCAATTAAATCTTCTTTTGTTACGGATGTTTCATTTACGGTAAAACCCAATGTTCGTATTTTTTCTATTAAGTATTTTCTCATAACCCCCGCTACACAGCCTTGCGTGAGCGCAGGCGTATAAACGATTTTTTCTTTTATGTAAAAAACATTGGCAATTGTGCTATCACAAATATTTCCATTGCTGTTCACTATCAATGCATCGTTGCATTTTTTGGCTTTGGCATACAATGCTCCCGTAAAATAGGGTAAATAATTATTCGTTTTTAAATTGCTAAACGCATCTATACTTTTTTTTGCATCTTCATACAAACACAATTGTAACCCATTTGTATTAAGAGGCCCATTGTCTTCTGGCAATTTTATGGCTTCAATAATATAATTTGCTGTATGATTTTTGGCGTCATAAATGCCACCATCTCCTCTAATAATGGTAAGCCTTACCCTTGCAGCTTCTAGTTTGTTTTTGTGTACCAGTTTAGTAATTTCATTTTCCAATTTTTCTGGACTCAATAATTTGGGGATATCAAATTGTAGCATTTGCATTCCCTTCCATAACCTAGCAAAGTGCTCTTCCATTAATATAAGGTTGCCATTTTTATATTTAATTGTTTCAAAAATCCCATCGCCATACCTTAACCCACGGTTTTGAGGGCCGATAATTAATTCATTTTCTGAAAAAATTTTTCCATTATAGTTAAAGTGATTCATCATATTATTAAAATAAAAAATCTTCCGCTAAAGGAAGATTATTGTACGTTTAAAACTAAAAAATAGATTTTATAATTCTTCAATAATTTTATGCTTTACAGCATACAAAATTAAACCTGCAGTTGTTTTTGCACCAGTTTTCACTTTTAATTTATCTCTTAGTGCTTCCACTGTACGAGGGCTCAATTCTACTATGTCGGCAATCTCTTTGGTGCTTTTTTCCTCACACATCAATCGCAATATCATGGTTTCTTTATCATTTAAATGCGCATCTATATTGCCAAGCAATTGAGGAGGCAATTGTACATTGCGTTGCTTCAAATTGGTAAGCAAAGCTTGGTTAGTCATCGCATTAAAATAATATTCATCGTTGTGACAAGTTTTTATTGCTTCATATATTATTTCGCTGTCACTTGTTTTAGAAAGGTAACTGTTTGCTCCAATTTCCATCAATTTGGTAATCATGCTATGGTCGTCCATCATGGTGAGCATAATTATTTTTGCATTTGGGCATATTTTCTTTACTTCAGGCAATGCTTGTATGCCATCCATTACAGGCATTTGGATATCAAGAAGAATTACATCTGCAGGAATTGATTTTAGCAAATTAATTAGGTGCATTCCATTGTCTGCTTCAGCAATAATCTGGATGTCTTTTTTCTGGCTTAAAGCAGCTTTTACACCTGCTCTATACAATACATGGTCATCTGCAATAATTACCTTTATTGTCTCAGTTGGTTCTTGTGTCATAATTTCAGACAGTAAATGTAAACTTTTTTTTAATAGTAATTTTACGATTTTTTATAAAATTGAGATTTAATAATATATGTTGAACCTAGCGCAACAATAAAAATGAGCCTTGTTTCTGTATTATTTCGCCCAAATCGCAAATAGCTTCTAGAGTAAACAGGTAAGCACCAGGTGTTTGGTCAAGTCCGTTGCGCCTGCCATCCCACCCAATATCTTTGCCATTGGGTTTAAAATTTTTTGCATCGTACATCAATTGGCCATACCTATTATAAATGGCAAATTTTGAAATAGATTTTATCCCCCTTGTTATGGGAGCATAAACATCATTTATTCTATCTCTATTGGGCGAAAAAGCCGATGGTAATAGTAAGTTTGCATATTTGCACTCCACAAAAATGTTGATATCGTCTTTTGCTACACAGCCACTATCACTGGTTACTTTGATATTATATGTAATGGCATCTAGCGCAGTGCCACTGGGTGTTTGACAAGTAGAACAATTTAAAGCTTCAATAGGAGACCACTCATAAGAAATAACATTGCTACTGTAAATAGGCGATAGCGTAAATGGACTGTTGTAAGGTAAAACTCTATCTGGCCCGGCATTTACTTGCGGCAGCGATTTTACTATTACGTCTACAGTAGTACTGCTATTAAAACACCCGGCAGAATCAGCCAGCAAGGCCGTATATGTCGTATTTATGGGGGGAGATACTATTGGATTATAAATAGTACTGTTGGAAATATCAGTTGTAGGCGACCAAGTGATGGTTTTTCCTGTTGGCGCTGCATTTATGCGTACACTATCATAAAGGCATACATAAACAGGACTAGCTATTGCTGTAGCAATAAAAGCTGTGAACACGGTTAATAATGTACTGTCTCTTACTGTGCAATTTTGGCTATTGGTAGCAGTGGCATAAAATAGAGTGGTAATGTTTGGATTAGCAATTACCGTATCGCAAGTGGCACAAGAAACCAATGGAGCAGGCGACCACAAAAGGGTATCACTGTGAAATGCAATCAAGGTATCTAATTGCCCTTGGCACAACGTATCATTACGTGGGAAAATTCGCAAAAAAGGTATGGGTTTTACCACAACCGGTTTTATCAAACTATCGATACAGCCGTTTTTATCGTTAGCAAATAATTTAATAGTATACGTTCCTGCACCAATATAGCGAATAGTAGGAGGCTGGTAAATGGTATCGTTTTTATTGATTATCCCATAATTCCAATACCAAATTTTTACGGTATCGGCGGCAAGATATGCGTTGGAAGTATTGATAATAGTATAATCCGTATTGGCACAAATAGGAGTGGGGGCAGTAAAACCTAAGTTTGGACCTCTTACAGATATCGGATGGTTTAGGGTTATTGTATCGCCACAATATTGGCTCCCATTGTTTATAACTACATAATTATTAGAAAAATTACCAAAAACAGATGCAATTGTGTTGTAAGGATTGCTGTTATTGGAAGCTTGTGTAAGGCCCACCACATTCCAGTTATAAGAGGCGCCAGCATTGCTGGTATTATTTTGTATGGTAAAAGTTGTGTTGTTATTTCTGCATAAAAAAGTATCTGGATTGATCAAGCTTGGGCTAGCTGTAAAAATAGTTGCACTTGTTGCATCCGTACAGCCTGTAAGATTATCCGTTATGGTTAAGGTAGTGTTGAATGTGCCAACATTAGGAAATGTATGTGCAACATTTGTTGTACTAGCGGTAGGGCTTCCATCACCAAAATTCCACAAAACAGCAGATTGATTTCCAAGTGAGGTATTGGTAAATGAAAATGTTTTTTTATTGGTACATGTGTTGCTGTAGGTGAAACTTGCAATTACACCAACTATGTTTATTTGAAAACTAATGGGAGTACCTGCACAGCCATTAAAGTACGGGATTGCAGTAACAGTTTTTGGGCCTAGCGTAAGATATTTATGCTGGGTAATTGTATCTGTTACTGTTGCAGTATTTCCATCTCCATAATCCCAAAAATAAGTATTGGCTGTATTTGCTTTAGAAATAAATACAGCGGTTTCGGAACCACAATAAATAAGTTTGCTGGGGTATGCAATATGATTGGTAGGGGGGGTGCCAAATGCAATTGTTTGATAATTGAATGTATTTGTACAGCCTTCATTGGTTGTAATACTAACACTAGGATTGTAGGAGCCTACTGCACTGTAAGTATGTGAGCCCGTATTGGAAACCGGGCTTCCATCTCCAAAATCCCAAGTGTAATTGGTAATAGAGCCTCCAATGGGCACCGTACCATTTGCATTAAAGTTTACATTGGCTGGTATGCAACCACTTATTGGCGATACGCTACCAGCTATGGGAGGGTTTTGCACTGTAATGGTAATAAAGCTAGTAGAAAAGCAACCCGATGCATCCGTAGCTTTTACAGATGCAGAAAAAGCTCCAAAGCCAGCATAGGTATGGCTAATGGTAGGGCTTGTATTGCTGGTGGTTGTACCGTCTCCAAAATTCCAATCATAGTTTACAATAGATCCCGTAGAGGAAAGCGTAAAAGCTACCGTGCCAGGAAGGCAAATATAATTTCTATCTACAGTCAATGAACTGGTTATGCTTGGATTGATAACAATTGTTTGCGAAGTCTCAATAGCTTCTGCACCAAAAACGGCAACAAGCTTTACGGTGTAAGTACCCGCAGTTGTATAAACAATGCTGGGGTTTGCATCGTTGCTAAACTGCCCATTGCCAAAACTCCATGTAAAGCCTATTGGAGAACCCGTACAAGTTTGTGTGAAATTAATGGTACTGGGGCTACAGTATAACCCATTGGTACTTTGGTATGTAAACGAAGCAGTTTGCCCTTTTGAAAGTGCTGGAAAGATAAAAATTAAAAAAACGAATACAAATTTGGGCATAACTTAATTTCTGAATACAAAGGTAAAAAAGTTACTATTCAAAGACCGTGCTACAAATTGGGGAAGGGGGGGGGTTTGGAGTTGGTAGCGTAATAAAATTGTAGGGATGAATGGAGTGGGGGCGTTAATTTTTAATATCCATTTTATAGACAACCTATTTCAGGACAAGACAAAATGCTGCTGATTGTAATTCCTTGCGCCCGAAGTTGCCGCAAGCACTTTTGGAGAGTTATTTTTTAATTCTTATTCAAAAAGCGCTTTCATTTCCATTTTACCAACTGAGCGAAATAGAAATTCTGAAACTGTTTTTCTATGAATTTCTTTTGGAAAACAATCGTTTGGACGAATCTTAAATGTATAATTCATAATGTATCTTACTTCTGGAGGATAATAATATTTTCCTCGCTTGATTTTATTAGCATTTAATATTGGATCATAAATGGATTTAAAATATTGAGCTGCAGTTACAGGGTGGCCGGTAAAAGTAAAATTTAGATTTAAAGTGTTATCCTTAGATGTGTTTTTCCATTCTCTTTCAGTATTGCCAGGGAACAAAGCCTTGTTTAGAATATTCTCAATTCTTCCCTCAGATGAGATACGAAATTTAGAATAGTATTCAGACGAATAATACGTTTCAAATGCGATTAAAGGTGCTAGTAAAATTTCCAGTCCAGCGTCTTTGTTTAGTTCATTTTGAAGATACTTTATGAACTGTTTATTAGTATTTTCAAATGTTTGGTGCGCCGCAATAGAATCCAATTTTGATGCAATTCTTGCTTTGGTACTAAAATAGGTTATTGAATCGAGTTGCGAATAACCATTTTTCGCATAAATTAGCAAATTTATTCCATTAGTAAGGGAAGCGATTAGCTCAACTGAAGCATCTTTTTGTTTCTGTGCCAAATTACTGTTTGCAGAGTAATGGATCCAAAAACCGCCAGCAGACGTATCTATAACTTGGAAAACCACAGTTGATTTAACTTCAGAGCGAGTGCCATAAAACAGATGGTCAATCTTAAAAAGTTCATTCACTTTATATCTCTTAGATTCTCCAACTTCAAAACTTGTTTTGACGAAAAATTTCGTCGCCCAATTTGATTGAGCGAAGCCTATAAAAGGAGAAAGTAGTACTAAGCATAAAAGTTTTATCTGCATATTAGTTTTAAAGTTCCCAATAAGGTGCTTATAACGGTAGCGCTTTTTGCGGGTGTGGAATTAGAATACCTTTCGCCCGTAATCCCTATACGGGTGTAGGGACTGAATAAAGATATAAATGATAATGACAAGAACCAAAAGCTAGGCTATGCTTTTCTGCCCTAACCAAAGCCCAATAGCAAACTGAAGATGATTGAGCTTCCTTCCACTACGCTTGCACAAAACGCAGTGAGCTGCTGTTTCATTTTCTAATGAAAGTTAATTCATAAATCATGTCAGGCTGTGTAAATCTATTGGATGAAAATATCCAAGTGTCAACTCCTGTATCTTGCATTTGGGAAGAGTTTGTTTCACCATTAAACTTATACTTAATAAATGAAATATCTCCGTCATCAATATATTCCCAGTTACCTTCTTTATTCTGTAAAGGAATATTTCCCATTATTTCAAATGTGTTATTTGATCGTACTTCTAAATTAATATTGGCAAAATCATAAAGATTTAAATTGCCGAAATGAGACTTTGCATAATCCAGTTTGAAATTCCCTATACGAATTCTTTCTCCATTTTTTACTAATTCTGATTTACAATAAAAGGTATCTACAATAAAAAAAATTGAAATTCCAAATAATAAGAGTGAAAGCTTTCTATATCGGTTAAATACGAATAGCCCTACAATAAATAAAATTGCGGCGAATGCCATTGTTAGAAGTTGAGCGAATCCTTGTCCTGGCATAATTTAAACTTTTCAAAACTCAATTATTTAATGCTTCAAAATTAATGCAAGTTCGAAGAAATAGCAGCTAACTTCAGTATTAATGCTAATATAAGCTACTTTTCTTAAGTTGATAATTTTTTACACGATAATCCTCATCTTATTAACAAAAGAGCGCCAGCACCTTGGAGTAGCTACAATACAACTTAGCGTAAAATTAATTTAGCATTAGTGGATTGAATGGGATTTGATGACTTGATATATTTTGCCATAATATGCTCTATTATTTATTTGTGGATTACGTGAACTACCGCCTTGTTGGGACTCCTTCAAGGAAGGGAGAATGAATATGTGTCTTTCTACTTCGAGCATACCCGTCAGGCTGGGAATTTGTTGGTGTGTCCGATTGGTGCTGATGCTTGTTAAAGAAATGAAATTTTTACTTTAAATTAAATTTTAATTAATATTCGGTCAAGTCGATGATTGAAGAAAAATGGCGAAAAGATGCTGAGAATATGACTGTCCACCATGCTTGCGGTAATGCTATGTTGGCAGCAGTAATCCGATAATCAAATTAAGAACTTTTGCAATTGCATTTTAAATTGATATTGTAAGTCGCTAATATCTTTGTATACTGTACGATAATGTCCAAGTGCAATGAGTTTGTCTCGGAATTTCAATAGAGAATTAATATTGTCGTTAATACTTTCAATTGATATTTCTGCATCTTTAAAATAGGTAAATATTAAAGGCTTACGTGATTCTTTAAAATGTCCGAAGGCTACTTCAAATTCCTCTTCGGTATATTTTCCCACTTTTGTAAAGAATAAGCTAATAAATATATCACTACTTGTAATGGCTTTGTTGTATTCACTTTGTAGCCCATCCTTCGTCATAGAATCAATGAAGTTTTCCCAACGAATCAGGTCAAAATAAAATCCTTTCTTAACGAAATCGTTATTTTCGCGGCTCATAAAAATTTCAAAACCGTCACGATCTGATCTTAGTTCTGCAGAACTAGCCAGAAATATCTTAAAAGTTTTAAGTAAATTTCCGGTGTTTTCTGAAACCGTTTTTACACGGCTAATCATTGTTTGTAAATCTAGTAAGGCATTTTGAAATTCTGTGTCTATCTTACCTACATCACTAATTTTAGTTGATGATTCACTTAAAATTTTACCTTCTTCATATAGGTAATTGTTATTCATGTCTGTTTTAAAAATTTTCTTAAACCAATTGATGATAGATTCCTGAAAGGGTAAGAGATTACTGCTAATTACAATCACATCTTGAGGTAGGTTATAATACCGTAAGATAGGTTTTACTAAATATTTTTCAGGGTCATCTTGATTATTAAATTGCCCTGTTGCGCCGATGGCCTCGCTATCTGAAATAATTTCGATTTCTACGTCTCTTTGATTTCCTACAAGAATCATTTCCCAACCCTTTTCCCTAATTCCTTTTTCATTGGGAGTATTGATTATTCCTGATTCCCATAATTTATGCAAAGGAGCTATATAGCCAGAAGTTGAATCTACAGACACCAGAAAGATTCTTTTGATTTTATCTGAATTAATAGAATTAATTTCAGAATCTTTATTTGCAATAAAGAAGGCAGGAAAATAAGGTAATTTCTGATGATTTTTTTTCACTGCTAGGATGGGAATGATTTTATTTTGTAGTGTCTCTTTGCATTTGACGTATTTAGATGGTGTAAGTGATGCAATACAGTTCTTACTTAAAGTATAAGGTTCACTTTCATAAGATAGCTTTAAAATTTCAATTCCTCTAAAATTAAATTCCGAGTTTTCGTTTTTGATAAAAGTCAGCAGATCGATAAAAACATTTTTTAATTTATCATCATATTCATTACTTGATAAGCTAGAAACAATTGAAACTCGTAGGTCCTGCATCCTATTGAAAATTTAAAGATAAAAGATAACCTGTTAATTCAACTAAATTACTAAAGTTCGGTGTTTGGTCGGTTCCTTTGGTGCGAACAAGTATTCCATCTGCTAAAATTGCCTTAGCAAACTCAATATCGGACTCCTCTCTATCTCCGACAACGATGATTTTTATATCCCTAGGTAATGTTTCTAAATACCTGTTCAAGATTAAAGGATTCGGCTTATTAAAACCTATTAATGAAGAGACAAAAACTGCGTCAAAATAATTTTCCACGTTTAAATGCTTTAATATAAACGGAAACTCGGGTATATTGTTCGTAACCAAAACACTTTTCCAATTGTGGTTTTGCAACTTCATTAAGCATGCTATTGTATCGTTGTAAATTTTCCATTTTTCCAGTTTCCCATACTGTTGCGGAATTTGGTTTGCTTTTTCAATTGCCTCAGACTGGGCATAACCTAATGCTTTAAATATTTCTATAAATCTTGGCATCACATATGTCCACCAGTCATCACCATTTGTTTGAGCCTCAAAATATATTTGAGGTTGATGCCAAGGGAAGCCAGTTTGAAGCATTTGCCCTATTAAATCAGAATTTGAGTTATTTTTTATGACTTTATCTGATGATAATTCAAAAATAGCTTCTTCCCAATTTCCTTCCCTGTATCCTAATGTGCCATCAAAATCCCACAAAATAACTTTATTCATTTTCTAAAAATGTTTGTTCCTAATATAAATCTACTTACAAATTATATTAATCGATGATTAGGTTTAGAAAATACAAAAGATATAGGTTTGTCTATAAAGATATCAGTGTTGATAGTTTAAAATTGCAGCAATGCGTACCACTAAATCAAAGCCTCACGTCACTAACGACGCTACTGTATTTTATGACTGCCAACGACTATACTATCGCTAATATACACAAATTTTCTCATTTGATATTTTTTCAAAACGATTATCTTCATCTTATTATCAAAAAAGCGCCAACGCTGCGTAGTAGCAACAAAACAACTTAAGATAAAATTAATTTTACATTAGGGCATTGAATGGAATTTGATGCCTTTATATATTTTTGCCATAATATTCTCTATTATTTATTTGTGGATTAGGTGAACTACAAGCTCTGTAGGAACCCCTCCAAGGAAGGGAGAATGAATATGCGACTTTCGAACAGGTATTGCTGATTGTGGGGAACCTTCCTGACGGCAGACAGGTTCATTGCTTAGCCTGCCTAGGAACTGCTGCTGATAACGACACTGATAATCCTTCCGTCCGCCCGGCTTGCGTGAATGCTTTGTTGGTTGTTAGTGGCACCTAATTACATTTAAGATATCTTTGTGCTATTATCGATTAAATTAAATTGAGGATGAAAAAGAGCGTATTTATTATTTCTACCCTGCTTTTATTTTGGGCGTTCGCAAATGCTCAAATTGAAAACCCTGTCAAATGGAATTCTGTAAAAAAGAAGATAGGTGACAAAAGCTACGAATTACATTTAACAGCAATGATTGATGCCAACTGGCATTTGTATTCCCAGGATGCAGGTGACGACCTTTTTTCTACAACTTTTAAATTTGCGACGAATCCAATTGTGAAATTTGATGGTAAGGTACAAGAGTCTGGAGAGTTGAAGAAAGTATACGATCCCAATTTGCGATTAACGCTTAAGTATTACAATCAACAGGTTGATTTCACACAAAAAATTAAAATAAAGTCTGCCACTTACACATTAGTAAAGGGAACCGTCATTTATATAGTTTGTAACGATAAAAAGTGCCTTCCCGCAAAAGAATTTCAATTCTCTATAAACCTTGATGGGAAATAATCTTATATGCCTAATACTTCCGTTTAGCCTTTACAGCTAACGTCTTTATTACAGTTAATGTACGCTACTTTTCTCATTTGATATTTTTTTAATACGATAATCCTCATCTTATTAACAAAAAAGCGCCTGCGCCGTAAAGTAGCAACAATACAGCTTAGCGTAAAATTAATTTAGCATTAGGGCTTTGAATAACGCAGCAGCAAAACAACTTAGGATAAAATTAATTTGGCATTAGAGCATTGAATGGGATTTGATGCCTTGATATATTATTGCCATAATATTCTCTATTATTTATTTTTGGATTAAGTGAAACCAACATGCCTTGTACTATCGCCATTTTGTTTAAACCTACAATCTTAAAACACTTAAAAACCGCAAAGCTTAAATCGCCTCTAAATGAGTTTCTTTTTTTTAAAAGATTATAGTTGTACGTCTGTCACCAATGGTAACAGCAGTTTTTTCTAACAGATTGTGAATTACTTTCTCCAATAAATGGTAAGCCTAACTCTATATGTCATGGATTCAAAAATCATATTAAGTTCCGCATATACGTCTTCTGTTTCCCACAGTGTGTTTCTTGTGAAGTATGTTCCTCTGTCAGAACTTACGGTCTTTGCAGTTGTGTCGGTAGAAGTTGGTGTTCCCAATTGAGTTAGAAGAACTTTTTTAATCCTTTCGTACTCTTTGTTGTAAATGCCAAATTTCTTACTTTCTTCCTCCCACATTTTCTGTTTGTCAAAGAAGTTGTCATAACGACCTTTTTCCCAATCATAAGATGCTAATCTTAAAATTGAATCGTTTGGTGTAAAAAAATATTCTGCATAAATGGGTAGATACTCTAAGGGTTCTCTTTGCACAATTACTGGATTAGCGACTCGATATTTGTCCGCCAATGGATAATAGTCTTTTGACAAAGAAACATTTTGCGATAAGAATTTTGCTTTAGAGTTAATGCTTTTTTCAAATGCTATTACCTCTGAAATTTTGGTTTGCTTTGTCCAAATTTTTTCCTGTGCAAAAGCGGCGGTCAAACTAAAAACTGTAAATATTGTAAATATTAATTTTGATGTCATTGCAGTGTTGATTTAAAATTGCATGCAAAGTCTGTATTACTGCTAATGTACGCTACTTTTGTCAGTTGATACTTTGTTATTACACTAATCCTCATCTTATTTCCAAAAAAGCACCCACGCCGTGGAGTGGCGCAAATACTACTTAGCGTAAAATTAATGTAGCATTAGGGCTTTGTATCATTTAGCGGCACAACAAATTAGTATAAAATTAATTTTGTATTAGGTCATTGAATTGGATTTGATGTCTTGATATATTATTGCCATAATATGCTCTGTTATTTATTTGTGGATTAAGTGAACTGCCCGTCCTGTAGGAACTCCTCCAAGGGAGAATGAATTTGCGTGTTTCGAACAGGTGTTGCTGCCCGGTGGGGAACCTGCCGTACGGAAGGCAGGTTCAGTGAATATCCCGACTTGCGTAAATGCTTATGTTACACACAGTATTAGTTTTTAATGTCTTTTTTTCTTTGACGGAAAAGGTGGCGGTGGTGGAGGACTATTGCCAGTGACTTTTATTTCTGACAACTTGATTTCTATTATTTCATTTTTAGTAGTAATAGAATTGAATGCGCTAATTTTATTAATCTCTTTAGTTGAAAAGAAGGCAGTATCATTTACAATTTTGAATTCTCCGAGTTTTGATATTTTCCAATTGTCATGGATATATAAAGCTTCGGTTATTTCGAGTTCAAAGTAAGACTGTTCGTATTTGAAATATAGATGTCCTGTTAGAGATGGCAGAAGAGTGGCGGGCTCATTGATAATCGTGTATCCACAATTGATGTAAGTACTTTTAGTTAGGTTAATATTAAGTGAGTCTGTCACTTGTTTTAACTTGACGAAAATTGTGTCTTTTAGATAATTTGTATAAGGTACGCTGTTAATATTTGTTGTCGGTGTCGTCTTTATTTCTACTTCATTATTATAATAGGCCGTTAAAATATCAATATAGTCACCGGAACTTAAAAAGCTGGTTACAAATTTATTTTTATCATTTGCCTGCAAACTCTGAAATAATTCCTTAAAGATAATAGGGGTATTTAATTGTCCAGTTACTTTGAAGGCAATGGTTGAAAAAATGAATAATAAAAAAATTGGATTTCTCATAAATATGGCATGTAACGTCTCTATTACCACTAATATACGCTACTTTTCTCAATTGATATTTTTTCAATACGATAATCCTCATCTTATTTACAAAAAAGCATCAACACCGTGGAGTAGCGACAATACAACTTAATGTAAAATTAATTTGCATTAGGGTTTTGAATAATGTAGCACCAAAACAACTTAGGATAAAATTAATTTGCATTAGTGCATTGAATGGAATTTGATGCCTTGATATTTTATTGCCATAATATGCTCTATTATTTATTTGTGTATTAGGTGAACTATCCGCCCAGAAAGCCCTCCAAGGAAGGGAGAGTGAATATGCGTTATTCGACAAAGAAAAAGGATTTGCGTTGTTGGGGAATTAGGATTTAGTCAGCCGATAACCGAAATTGATAATTGCAATATTATTTGAAATTATAGCTATTAATATCCCCATCTCTGTAAAAGTCATAATAATTTAATTTTTGTTCATTGTGTAATTAAAAGAAAATTGATAAATTGGAAGTCCATATTCAATTTCAGGGGCTTTTGTATATTTATAATAAATTGCTTTTATGTTTACTAGATTATTAATTTCTATTCCAAAACCAATTGAGTAACCTGTGTAAATTCCATTTGTCTTAATGTTACCTAAAAATTCTTTTATTTGCTTAGGATTTGTATAGCAAAAATGATAACGTGCGGCCATCCAAAATATACCAACGTTCTTTGCATTTGTCCGCTCCCAAGCACCTGTTTGAAAATATAAACCTGCTGTCGCAAAAGTGTTTAAAAAGTTTGTGGGTTTACCTGTTTGTGGGTTAGTAATTAGTCCAACTTTCACACCGTTTAAAACTCTTTCTCCAACTTGGTAAAGCAATGCAGATTTTGTAACGCTTTCCGTTTTATTAAAAAACTTTACATCTTCGATACTTACATTTATTAAACCACTCAAAGGATTTATATACTGATTTGCTAAATGGTCATTACTTTTTGTAAGAATATTACCACCGGTATTTTGATTTTGAAAATTATTACTACTCACACCGCCATAAAAGGAGAGAGGAATTGCAAACTTCCCTTGCTCACCAATAAGTAACCTAATTAAACGAGCAGATGCGTTGACTTGCCCGTTGTTTACAATATCTATAAAACCCGAATTAAATATTTCAGGTTTATGATAAGTATTTTTTGTAGAATCAGAAATTATAGTACTATTAAAACTTTTCACTTGACATTTAACTTGACAGGAGTGAACTATGCAAATAGCAATGCAAATTAAAAACATTTTCATGTAATAATTTTTATAGCCTCATTATTAATTATTTTTATAGAACATAAACATAATCCAATAGGTTATTTTATGCATCATTTAAAAAGTTGAAATTGTAAATGATTAAATAAAAATATACAAACTAATTACGAAGACTGTTTTTTAGTTCTAAGTTTATTGAATAAGTAAACACTTAATATATAAATTGGTAAAAAAACAAATTGGGTGATTAAAAACCTACTCAAAGTGGAGCTATTACTTTTAATTATTTCATCTGTTGAGTCAGCAATATAACTTAATTGGGTTGGAATATTAACGAGAAAATGTATAATTACAGAAACTAATAAACACCTAAATTTCAAGGCTGCTAAAAATAAGATTACTCCTGTAAAAAATGCAAATATTACCTGATTAATCACACTTAACATAGAGCCATACTGTAAATTCCCAAAATGTGCAACAGCAAAAACAAAACTTGTCATTATGCAGAGTGCCGTCGGAGAAACATATTTTTCACTTAAATAGTTGACACAAAAAAATCTGAACATAACCTCTTCTGCCCCTGCTGCAAATAGCGTACCTATAATAACAACAAAAATATCTGTAAACGAAGCTTGTAAATAAATAAACTTGAAACTTATTAGAAATATGTAAAGTGGGAAAAACAAAAATATTAAAATATCAGGAAAAATTCTTTTATCTTTTGTTATAAAAGGAATTACAATTTTTAACCTTAACATTTGGTTAATCCTAAATGCGGCAAAAATTGTAATTGTACTAACTAACACTTTTATAATGTTGTCATGTATTATTGTAGAGTTATAAAAGAATGTTTTAGCTTTAAATAGAGCTATTAATATTATTATTAAAAATAAAAAAAATGCTAAAAAATATTTTTTTTTTGGAATCTGATATTTGAATAGTTCAATCATATAAATAATATGTTTAAAGAATAAATAATAAGTCTCTTTATTGAAAAAATGGATTTTAGATTTGATTAAACGACTTTGTCTTTCCGATAGGGATCCGAATAAAAAGAGGCTGCCTCGCACTTATGAGACAGCCTCAATTCATTTTAGGTACTAATACTAATTGAACATTTACCAATTTTAAAACACCAATTTAGATTTTGACCCCAACCAAAATTACAGGCTCTACAATGGCACTCTGCGCATGTACAACCAATTATATCACACTCAATTCCAATACCTAATTTTCCATTATTCTCATTAGAAAACATTGATTGTAATTCAGATTTATGCTTAAAATGTGAGTCATAGTGAATATCGGTAGTAATTTTTAAAACTCCATTATCATCAAATGATAAAACCTTATCTGTTGGGATATTATAACTATCTGTTGATGTGTAAATACCGTCATTTGCTTTTTCATCATTTAGTGTTCCGTTATCTACAAAAACAATTTCATCTATACTAAAGGAATTAACATTTGAATTATCTTTGGTTTTAAAATCAACACCTATTACTTGCTTAACATATTTTTCCGAGCTAATTTTTTTTGCTTGAGTTTGTAAAATTGCAAAATTTTCACTTATGTAATTGGATTCTTGTGCAAGAAGTGTAAATGCGGAACTAAACAATAATACGAACAATACAATCTTTTTCATAAAAAACTTTAAAGAATTCAAACCTTCAGAAAAATCCGACGCTGTGGAATAAATAATTAAATATATAATTATTTCCGTCAACAAAAAAGCTTTCATTTTCCATGAACCTATATATTTATAGCAAAGCTGTCAGAAATTATTCAAGCCCGTCGAAATTTGTACTCCTCCATATTTTCTTTGTTCTTTTTGTAAGGGCTTTTATATGTACCTATATAGAACTGTAGAATTTTGTGGTGCTGTACCATTCCAACTTTTTTGTTGGTACAAACCTCCTCCACATTATAAGCAAATACAAAGGAAAAACAACCTCTAACGAAGTTGTTTTCCTTTTTAGAAAAGGGGGATTTAGTCATTATTTTTTGTGTTAAATATTTTTAATATGGTTCGGTAGATTCATATAACATTGCACTAGCTAAAGCACTATTTATCCAAGCCGCTATTGAGCCGGCATTGTGCTTTTCTACCAAAGCTGTAGCAACCGTTCCCAAGCAAATAGCTTGATACCTAAATAACTTAAATTTACCAATGCGCTCGTTTGTAACGGTAATTTTTTTTTGCCAATAGTACATACTGTATCTGGCAATAGAACAAGCTTGTAAGATTATCTTTCTTTCAGCAGCATTCATCCATTTATCTTTTTGTATGTTTTTTTCAATAGCTACAATCGCTTTTTTGATGGAACAATATGGAGTTCCATTTTCTGATAAATCGTTAATGATATCCAACAACTTTGCTGCATATATTTGAATGGATGCAGCATCAATTCTTGTCTTGATAATATTTGAATAGTCATTGCTTGCATCTAGGATAATATTGTTTATTTGAGTTTCTGAGGACTTGATCAATTGCATTATAGAATCTCTATTACTAAATTTTGAATAACAATACTTTAATACAATCGTTTTGTAATTGCCCAATGAATCATTTGCCATTTGTTTTTCCAGCAACTGCATACAGTCGTAATATTGTATACCTGTAGAGTCGAAAATATTTTCTTTATTTGCTGGTAAATGACAATCGTCTTTGCTGGTTATGCTTTGTTGTTCTATTAACCTTTGCGCCGATTTTTCACAAAAGGGCATTTGTACAGTTGGAAGTGTACACCACCATATACATATGCTTATAGTATATTTTGTAGGCATTACACAAAACTCAAATAGTTACCAATTACTAAAAAGAGAAAAACAACATAAGTTTATGTGGTTTTACACTTTTTTAATTGGGTATTTAATCTTTATTTTAGGAAATTATGGGAAAGACGATTTTTTTTTAATTCACTATACCTCAATTGCCCTTTATTTTTTCACTTTGTATATTTCTTTGAGTATTCCCAAAAAAAGAAATACACCAAGCTATTTGAAAAAGTTTTATTGGTATCCTTTAGTTGGGTGCTTGATTATGGTACTTGCAATTTTAGTTAAGTTAGGTTTCTTAACATTTAGACTTGTGGATTGTATTAATGATATTTCCGTTTTTTTTCATTTTGTTTTTCTTGGCAGGTTTATTTATGTGGTTAGTAATAAAATGAAAATTCAAAAAATAATTTGTTTGTGTGTTTTAGCTATTATGTTATTTTTTGTTTTCTATAATATTTCAAATTATTTCAATTTAGCTACTTCCATTTCTAGTACAGGATTATTTATACTTTGCATTTTTTATTTTTACCAACTCTTAAACTCATCCCTAAATCTGAAATTAATTATAGATCCATCATTCATTATTTGTTGTGGTATATTTATGGGAAGTGGAATATTGATTATTTCATCTTGGATACATAAATATTTTCAAACCCATAAAATCGATTTTAATATGGGATTTAGTTTTGCAGCTGTGGGTACAGTAGGGTTTTTAATAATATATATTTCTATCATTACAGCATTTTTGCGGTTGCCGTCTAAAAATTAGTTTGTATTTGATTTCTAAAACGAATGGGGAAAACAACATTAATTACTGAGGGTTTTCTCTTGTTTGGTTGAGGATTTTGTATTTATTTTTGTTATCATGGAAGAAAAAATTTATAGAATTTACCATTTTCTAACACTCTTAATCTTTTTATACGAATTAATTCTTGCATTAAAAATTGTTAGTAATAATCATGTTCAAAATTTTATTAGATCCTTTTTTTTATATCCCCTGATAGGGACTATTGTAACTTTTTCTTTTATTTTAGAATATTTTGATATATTTTCAAGCTATTTGGCTTCTGTTATAAATACTATTTCGTTATTGTTTCATTATCTTTTTTTAAGTTTTTTTATTTATAATGTCACAGGTAAATTTGAACGTTTTAAAGTGACTATTTTCTTTATTCTTATTTTACTTATAATTTCAACAATTTATGATATTTTAAATAGATCTTCTAATTCATTTGCTTTTGCAAATGGTTCCTTATTTATATTTTCTCTCTTTTATTTTTACAATTTATTTAATGGACATGCAGTAGTGTATTTATCTAATAATCCAATTTTTTATTTTTGTTGCGGGATATTTATTGGTAGCGGACTAATAGTTCCTACAACATTAATGGCCAAACATTTATCATTATTAAACGTTTCAATTGCAACATTGAAAATTTTGTCGGTTGTTTCCGGGTTTGGTTATTTAATAATGAATTTATTATTTATTAAAGCGTTATTGTATAGTAATAAAAGATAGTTGTTTTTTTATCTTTTACTGGCACCTTTAGAACCATTAATAATGAATCTAATTTTCCTTAGAGCGTTAAGATTATTAAGATGATATGGTTTTATAAAATGCTTTGAATATTTTTTTTTAAATTTCTGGAATAAAACAACATAGATTGCTGAGGGTTTCCTCGTTTTTAGTTGAGCATTTTAAATTTATTTTTGAGGAATTATGGGAAAGACGATTTATGATATAGTAGAACTTTCAACTATTTTTACAGTTTTTTTTGTATTAGCTTTTTCAGTTAAAGCTAGACAGAAAATTAGTTGTCCCAAATGTTTAATAACTTTCTATTGGTATCCAATAATTGGAAGTATAATTGGCATTTTAATTTTGTTAAATCAATTTCATGTAATCCAAAGACCAATTAGTTTCATTGCTAATAAAGTATCATTAATATTTCATTTCACCTTCTTGGGGTATTTTTTCTATAAAATAGCTCAAAGAAAAATTATAAATATTATTTTGATTATATTTATTGACTTTGTATTACTGATTTTGCTTTTTTCTAACCTTACTGGTAAAAGTATAAGTTTATTTGCTATAGCGAATGGTTGTTTATTTTTGTTTTGTTTAAAGTATTTTTACGAAATTTTTTCAAACACTATTATTTTAAATTTGCATAAGAGTCCAATCTTTATTATTTGTTGTGGTATTTTTATTGGCACTGGTATAATATTACCCTTCACTATTGTGCATAAATATTTAGTTCTATTGCAAATTCCAATTGATACAATGTTTCTTTACGGGTCTTTATTTGCAATAGGATATTTAATAATGAATCTCTTCTTTTTAAAAGCAATGATTATCATTTCTAAAAGCCAATAATGGATTTGTTATTAGAGAAATTGTTCATTATTTCAATTTATTTTTAAATCCTTTTTAAAATCATATAATTTATTAAAAGATTAAAACAACATAAATTAATGAGGTTTTTCTCTTTTTTATTTGCTTTTTAGTTTTTACTTTAGGGTAATTATGGGAAAGATGGTTTATATAATTGTTCAGTTAATAATAATCTTGCTTTTTGTTTGCCAATTTTTTGTATCAATTAGAGCCGCAAAAAAAAAGAATTGTCCAAGGTCTGTTAAGTATTTTTATTTGTATCCCATTGTAGGTATAATAGTTGGATTTTTTCTTATTTTGAATTTCTTATTCCATGCTATTAGTTCAGAGTTAAGAATAAATATTTTAACATTATCGTTACTTTTTCACTTCAATTTCTTGTCTACAATTTTATATAAAGAAACTGGATCAAAACCATTTTTAAAATACTTATTTATCTTCTTTACTATTATTTTGATTAGGCTTGTAATTTCGAATATTATATTAAAAGGTGCAAATTCATATGCCTTTGCAAATGCAGTTTTATTTATTTTTAGCGCATTTTATTTTTACCAACTTTTTAATAATTCTAATATAGTTAATTTATCAAAGGACCCGTTGTTTATTTTATGTGCTGGGATTTTTTTGGGTACTGGTATAACTATTCCTTTTACTTATATTCAGGATTATTTAATTCTTATTAAAGTTCAAGAAAATTTACTTTTTTTATTTGGAGCATTCTCATCTTTGGGCTATTTAATTATGAATATCTTTTTCTTAAAATCCATGATATGTATAACCCGACACAATTAATATTTTTGTTCATCATCATATTTACGGTGCTCTTTTTGTTATTGAGCCTATTTATAGTGTTTATAATTTACCGTTACAAACAAAAGCAAAATGCCCACCACCAAGCCTTGCAAAGTATTGCAGTAGCACACGAAAATGCATTGTTGCAGGCACAGATAGAAGTGCAAGAACAAACATTTATAAATATATCTAGGGAAATACACGATAATGTAGGGCAGAAGCTAGCGCTAGTGAAATTGCAACTAATCAGTGTGCAAAACACCCACCAGGTTGAACTAGATGAAACCATTAATACCATTGGCAATGCCATTACCGATTTAAGGGATATTAGCCGTACCATGAGCGCAGATATTATTTTGGCAAATGGGTTTGTGCCAGCAATAGAATTTGAAGTGCAACAATTAAATAAAACGGCTTTGTTTATTACCAGTTTTGAACTGAAAGGAGAAGCCGTTTTTTTAGAAGGTAAACGAGAATTGATCTTGTTTAGGATTGTACAGGAAGCATTGCAGAATGTAGTAAAACATGCCAATGCAACCATTGTAAAAATTTTGGTAGATTTTAATCCAGAAAGCATGCTTGTGTCTATTACAGACAATGGACAAGGATTTACTCCTAATGCCTACAACGGACAAGGTATAAAAAATATGCAAGCAAGGGCAAAAATGATTGATGGGTTTTGTGAAATTTGGAGTTCGGAACAAGAAGGAACCGTATTGAAAATTATTGTGCCATTGCAAGTGGCAGCAGAAACAGAACATTAGCATTGGTCAAGGGTTGTCAACCTTTATTGGTAATTTCAAAATAAATGTATCGTAAAATGGTTGACAATCCTATTTGCAAATAACGTTTGTGTTTGTAAATAAATCCTACTTTAGTTTAAACATATTTCTTTTAAAATAAATCATGTATGAAAGCTTCTCCATCGCATAAAATATTTCTTACAGACGATCACATTGTACTGCGGGATGCACTAGCGGGTCTTGTTAATAATTTTGAAGGCTGCAGGGTAGTGGGTGTAGCTGCCAATGGAGAGGAATTTATTCATGAAATAAAAAAAGGCATATTGCCAGATATAGTTTTACTTGACCTTAATATGCCGGTAATGGATGGATATGCTACAGCCCAATGGCTGAAAGATAACTATCCGCAAATAAAAATGCTGGTGCTCACCATGTATGATAGTGAGGTGGCGCTTATCCGCTTATTGCAAATGGGTGTACGTGGGTTTTTAAAAAAAGATATACACCCCAATGATTTAAAAACGGCCATACTTTCTGTAGCCGATAATGGCTATTATTATTGCAATACAACTACAGGTAAATTGGCTTCGTTTTTTTTCAAAAACAATGAAGGACAATCCGCTATGGAAAAGGGGTTATTGCACGAAAAAGAAATAGCTTTTCTTAAACTAGCCAGTACAGATCTTACATATAAAGAAATAGCTGCCGAACTGGGTATTACTGCCAGGGCAATAGATGCATACCGTGATGAGCTATTTGATAAATTGGATGTGAAGAGTAGGGTGGGGTTGGCTATTTATGCAGTGAAGAATGGGTTGGTTACGTTTTAGGAGGGACGGCCTCACCTATCCTCTCCACAGGAGAGGGGAATCTCGAAGAATGAAGCGAAGAATAGCCTCACCTATCCTCTCCACAGGAGAGGGAAATCTGGGAGAACTAAGCGAAGAATAGCCTCACCTATCCTCTCCAGGGGAGTGGGAAATCTCGAAGAATGAAGCGAAGAATAACCTCACCTATCCTCTCTCCCGCAATAAGCGGGACAGGCAGAGAGGGAAACCTTGGAGATATTTGTGGAGTTGGCTATAATCTCTTTGTTGGTATATACGGGACGTAATCTTCAATTTTTGGGAAATAGGGGTGCATTTAGTTTTTCTCAAACGCAAATCTTCGCTACCATCTCCCAGATGTCCTCCCCCTTCGGGGGAGATAGTGGGGGCTGTCCTTCGGGGGAGATAGTGGGGGCTGGAGAGGGCTTTACTCAATCAACTTATTCCGCATCGCATACATAATCAAACCACCAATTGTTTTTGCACTTACTTTACTTTTCATGTTTTGCCTGATGGTTTCTATGGTGCGGGGGCTCAAAAAAATAATTTTAGATATTTCTTCCGTGGTTTTATCTTCAGCTAGTAGTATTAAGATTTTTATTTCTTTATCGCTAAATATAATGGGAAGTGCGTCTGCAAAATGATGGCGCACATTCTTTTTCTGCATCAATTTGCCCATTACCGCTTTGTTTACGAGGTCGTTAAAATAAAACTCCTCGTTCATGCAAGTAAGAATGGCTTTGTATATTTCCTCTGGGTCGGTGGTTTTAGTAAGATAGGCATTGGCGCCCATTTCCATCATCTTGTTTATCATTTGCTCATCGTCGTACATGGTGAGCACAATAATTTTAATGCTATTGTATTCTTTGCGCAGAATTTGCAGGGCATTTATACCATCTACTTCGGGCATACGAATATCCATGAGCAATACATCGGGCAGTTTTACCGATATTTTGTGCATCATATCCTTGCCATCTTCGGCTTCCCAAAGCATTTTAAGGTTTTCTTTGTTGGCCAGGGCCATTTTTATTCCGTCTCTAAAAATCTTGTGGTCATCTGCAATTGCAATTTTAATTAGGTGAGCGTTGGCCATTGTTAGGGGTAAATATCTAGCTTTTAATAAAATGTATGGTGATTTTTTATTTAGATGCTTTAATCTTTTAAGATTTTAAAGAACATAAAGGTCGACTATATATCTTTTTTTTAAGATTTTTTTGGCTAAAAAGATATCCACTTTATTAAAAAATTGTTCATAACTCCCATTTTATTGTATTATTTACTAAGTAATCTTACTCAGAATGAATAGTAAATTTACTGTAAATTTTACGTATATTTGCGTTAAGAGTTGGTTAGATGAATGGCTAAAATATGTTACAAACCTTTACTGTATTGATTTTTGTGTATTTCGTACAATTACTTAAGTGGAAAGGGCTTTTGCGTATTGTTACGTATGAGGCCATATTTGCTTTATAAAATTAAATATTCTTAACCCCAAAAAATTAATTATTATGATTGTTATTGCCGCTGGAATAATTGAACTTTTATTAGAACTTTTTTAATTGTATAGTTTTTTATTGATAATCTAACTTATATTTGAATTATAAATTAGAATATCTGAAACAACTATTTAACATTACTTATCTCTTAGAGATTTTCCCTTTAATATTCTGTTTAATTTTTATTAAAAAAATTAAACAGAATTATTTAAGGGTTTTTTTTGTATATGCCTTTTTTTTAGCTCTTTTTATTTCAGTTGGGTATTGTTTATTACAAAATAAGGATTACATAGAAGTATTTCAACTAAATCTTAGGATTTATACTCTTATTGAATACCTACTTTTTGCACTTTTTTTCTATTTTATTTATAAAAGCAGAATTGCTAAAATTTTGGTTTTATCAAGTATAATTCCAGTGACGATATTATTTGTAATTTATTATATAAAGACTGATAAGAGTGTATTTGATAGCTATCCGTCTCTGGTAGAATTTTCAATTTTTTTGATAATAATTTGCTATTACTTTCTTGAAAATATGAAAGTTGTAAGTTCTATTCCCCTGTATCAAAAAATTTCATTTTGGCTTTGTGTAGGTTTATTTATTCACTTTTCTGGTAATTTTTTTTATTGTTTACTTCGAGCATATTCTAATGACAAAGAATTATTGGGGCAAATGAGAGTTGTTGCAGCTATTGTCTCAATCACAAAAGACATCATCCTATCCCTAGCCTGGCTAGCCCACGAGCGTACAGAAACGGATGCAGATATACTTAGAATCCCCGATGGCCTTGGGTTAGACGATGATTTACCTTATAACCCTACAACTAACTCTTAGTCCGCACATGTTTTTTTTACAAATAGCATCAGAGAGCAATATTGGCAACAAGACAATCATATTTGGCACATCGGCCATGTTGTTGCTTGCGCTTATGCTTATTGTTATTGTAACACTACACCAACGAAGGGTTATTGGTTTTCACAAAGAGCTTGCAAGGTTAGAGGAGGAGAAACAAACCGCCATGCTCAAAGCGAGCATACGCTTTCAAGAAGAGGAGCGAATGCACATAGCATCGGACCTGCACGACGATGCCGGGCCATTGCTTGCCACCGTGCGTTTGTACTTAAACGATAACTTGGTAAACCAAGAAAAAGCCCATCAAATACAAAGCATCTACAGCGCCAAGCAAATAATAGATGAAGCCATTACACTTATCAGAAATATAAGCCATGGTCTTATGCCACCAACCCTCAAAAACTTTGGCTTGGAAAGTGCCACCAACGATTTGTTTCAAAAAATAAATGGCAGCGGTGTTATAAAAACATCGGCTCGTTTTCATGATTACAGAGAAAGGCTTACTCCTGAGCAAGAAATGCTCACTTTTAGGGTTATACAAGAACTGGTAAACAATATCATAAAGCACAGCAATGCTGGTTTTATACACCTTACAGAAAATGTGAGCAACGATATTTATTACATACGCATACACCACGACGGTAAAGGCATCGTACAAAAGGAATTTGAGAAACTAAGCTATGTAGGTAATGGGTTGGGGCTTAAAAATATTGGCAGTCGTATGAAAGTATTGCATGGCAAAATAGCTTTCGATATAGACGAGAGCCAAACCTATTATAAAGTAACCTTGGAAATACCCAAAGATATACCAGCTTAACTTTTATTTCCAATAAGTAAATACCGTCCTTCAAAAAGCGGCTAAACCGCTAAGTAAAATCCTATTTATTTGATTTGCTATTAATTCTGTTTGTTATTATCTTTTATTTAGTTAGTTTTAATGCATAAATTATTACACATATATTTGTAATCTATGTTGGAAGAGATAAAAATTGGTATTGCAGACGATCATAAGATTTTTCGCAAAGGCGTCATACTCTCTATGCGGCAATATACCAACATACGCTTTGCATTTGAAGCAAATAATGGGGAAGAGCTTTTGCAAATGATACCCGAGCATATGCCAGATATTATTTTGTGCGACCTTAAAATGCCTGTAAAAGATGGTATTGATGCTACCAAAGCCATCACTAAATTATATCCTCAAATAAGGGTTATTGTACTTACCATGTACGAAGATGATCGCTTTGTAGGTCATTTGATGGATTGTGGTGCAGCGGGTTACTTGCTTAAAAATTCTGAACCTGCGGAAGTGTACAAAGCCATAAATGATGTAAAAAGAACAGGCTTTTATTTGAGCCCATTTGTAAATAAAATTCTAATTAAAAAAAATTACAGCAAGCAAAAATTTAACCCATCACTTGCAACCGAAGCTGTATTAAGCGATAGAGAAAAAGAAGTACTTACCCTTGTAGCAATGGAATTTACGGCGGCAGAAATAGCGGCCAAAGTGTTTATTAGTGCTCGCACAGTAGAGGCTATAAAAGATAGGCTCATGGAACGATTTGGTGTAAAAAACTCTGTAGGCCTTATTTTTTATGCCATGAAGAATAGGTTGCTGGAATAATAGTATGGAGTATTAAGTATTTAGTATCTAGATTTAATTCTTTTGTATTGGAAAATTCATTGTTTTAGCCAAAGTAAATA
>JANNGD010000249.1:0-28993 GCA_031380515.1 Ferruginibacter sp.
TGTATGCTTACAAAAGTAACTTGAATCCATCTAAGAAAATGTAGTATTCCTTACTTTCCTTTTAGCCAATATCAAATACTTGTTTCCTTTATAAAGCCAGTTGCTGCTTAAAAAATTTATTCCATTTTGCTTGCTGTTCCACATTAATACTATGATTAGACTCCTCGTCATATAACAAACCCAACTCATGGTATTTTTTCATGGTATCATTAAATATGGCTTGCAACTTTTCGTTTATATTTTTTTTTGTAAATGTTGTTTCTTTTACTTTTTTCAACAGCTCATTCATACAAAGTATGCTGGTATTAAAATGTCCCTGCTCATGTTCAAGCAAAGCTTCTGTGCCTTTTCCCTTTTTTAACCAAGAATTATTTGAACTGAAAGTCAAAATAACTTCAAACTTTCCAATAGTCATTTCATCTCCTTTAAACTGCACATTAGATACATTGTACTTAATACTCCAAAATGTTAAAGCATTGTATGAACTACTTTCATCTGGTTTTCCAGTAAAATCGCTCCAAACCAGTGGCCTGTTGCCTTCTTTATCTCCTATAAACACTTTTTGTGCTTGTAGGCCTTGCACAAAAAAAACAGCTATAATGGATAATATCAATTTCATTCTTAATAATTTATTCAAACTAAAAAAGCCATCCCAATTTACTTGGAATAGCTCTCTATATAAAATTACGATCAATAAAAATTATTGAGCTAAAACTTCTTGTACTTTGTCTTTGTGAACGATAGACTCTTTAAAAGTATATGCGCCTGTTTTTGGACTACGCACTGTACGAATAAGCTTGGTCCAGTTTTTTGCGTCTGCCGCTCCTTTTAAATCTTTAATTTTAGCGTTCTTTGATGCTCCTTTTGCCATGATATTTTATTTTATGAATGTAAATTGGCTGTTTGGCTCGACATTCGAGAATGAATACCTACATGCCAATCAACTATTTAATTTCTTTGTGAACAGTTACTTTTTTAAGAATTGGGTTAAATTTCTTCAACTCCAAACGCTCTGTTGTATTCTTTTTGTTTTTGGTAGTTATATAACGACTTGTACCCGGTCTCCCGCTAGCTTTGTGCTCTGTACACTCCATAATAACTTGTACCCTGTTGCCTTTCTTTGCCATTGTTATTGTTTATAAAGTTGAAAACAGTGAATCTGCAATACAGACTACCATTTACTTTGTTGATTGTTACCTTGTTAGATTTTTGCTCCTGCAGCACGCATACCTTTTACGGTAGCATACAAGCCGTTCTTGTTAATAGTACGGATAGCTTCAGAAGACAATTTCATTGTAATCCATTTATCTTCTTCTGCAAGAAAATAACGCTTCGTTTGCAAGTTTGGTAAAAACCTGCGCTTCGTTTTTATATTTGAGTGAGAGACTTTATTACCTGTAATTGGTCTCTTTCCTGTAAGTTCACATACTCGTGCCATTGTCCTTAAATTTTGGACGGCAAAAGTAATGAATTATATTCATAACTAAGGGAGAAATCTAATTATTTTTTATCTATTCCTGTTTCTTCATAGAAAAAAACGAAAGATTAACTAAAAATAACCCATAATTAATTCCGCTTTGTTGGCTTAACTGCCCTTATAAGTCTAAACATTTGCAATAAAATAGCTAAAAGTATCAATGCTACCCCAATATAAAACTCGTTGTGCACCATTTTTCCTTCACCAAAAAATATAAAAGCCAATGCAATACCATACAAAGGCTCCAGATTATACATTAAATTACAAGTAAATGCAGATATCTTTTGTAGCGCTTTCAGTTGCAAGTCGAAGCATAATACGGTGCAAACTACCGCTAAAATGAGTAACCAACCAACATCAGATAATGTTGGCAAATAATAAGTTACAACAGAAAACTTTACATAAAAAGGCAACAATATCGTAAGCAATAACAAGCCGCCTGCAAGCTCATAAAATGTAAGGGTACGAGGAGAAAATTCTTTTACCAATTGCTTGTTAAATATGGGAAACAGGGCAGCAGCAAATGCCGACAATATTCCATAAACGATACCTACCTTAAACTGGGGATGAAAATCGAAAATAATATAAATACCAACAATAGCTAATAAACCAAGAAACACTTCGGGAAAAATAATTTTCCTTCTAAAAATTAAGGGTTCCAACAACGATGAAAAGAAGCCTGCGGCCGAAAAGCAAACCAATGCGACAGATATATTGCCATACTTTACACTTCCATAAAAACATACCCAATGAAAAGCGATAATGCCTCCAACCCCAGTCATGCGGAGCAGATTTTTGGGTGACTGTGCTTTAAATTCTTTTTTTAAATACAAAATGACTGCCAACACAACGATGGTAATGAATAACCTATACCATACAAGAAGGCCTTCATTCAATGTAATTAACCTGCCAAGCACCGCTGTGAAGCCTGCAAGAAAAACAGCAATATGAAGTTGTATGAATGCTTTTTTCATTTTTATAGATGGGCAAAGATAATGAGATGTGCTGCTGCTATGAATATTTAGGATATCAACTTTCTAAAAGTGGGCATCCAAAATATTCAAAGTGGTAAAAATATTTGCAAAAAATGATTGAAGGCTTTATCCCACGAGCAAACATCCCTATATTTGCGACCGTATAACTAACATTAATATGAGCTATAAACGCATCAACAACATTACAGGATGGCTAGTGTGCATCATTGCATGTGCCGTGTATATTTTAACAATGGAAAAGAATGGCAGTCTGTGGGATTGCGGCGAGTTTGCCTCTAGCGCATTCAAGCTTCAAGTACCACACTCTCCAGGAGCTCCGTTTTTTGTTTTAATTGGCAGGTTGTTTATGGCACCATTTGGGCCAGAAAATGCAGCCACAGGTATCAATTTGATGAGTGCTCTAGCAAGTGGATTTACCATCTTATTTTTATTTTGGACTATTACACATTTTGCAAAGAAAATAGCAACAAAGGGTGGTCAGGAATTGGATGGCGGTAAAATAGCTGGAATCATTGCTGCGGGTGTAGTAGGTGCCTTGGCTTATACTTTTTCTGATACTTTTTGGTACGATGCTGTAGAAGGTGAAGTGTATGCATTGTCTTCTTTCTTTACAGCGCTTATTTTTTGGCTAATGCTTAAATGGGAGAATGATGTAACGGCTGAACTAGCTGCTGGTATCAAAGGGCATTTTACAAAAGCAGATAGATACATTGTAGTTATATTTTTCTTGATGGGGCTTTCCATTGGTGTGCATTTATTAAACTTACTTACCATACCTGCTATGGGTATGATCTACTTTTACAAAAGATATACCGTTACCCCTTGGAAAACATTGTTTGCTTTCCTTATAAGCTGTGGTATAACAGGTTTGGCACTAAAAGCGCTCATACAATGGACTATCAAAGGTGCTGGCTCATTCGATATCATATTTGTTAATTCTTTCGGCCTACCTTATTTTTCTGGCTTTGCATTTTTCTTTGTAATGTTAGCCGTATTGGCTTGGTTTGGTTTAAAAATAGCCAACAATAAAAATTGGAATTTATTGAAGCTTGGTTTATGGTGCTTTCTTTTTATTGCTTTGGGTGTGTTTACCTCCTATTGCACCACACTTGTGCGCAGCAATGCAAACGTAGCGGTAGATATGAACGAAGTAGATAATCCAGTAAACTTAATGAGTTACCTTACCCGTGAGCAGTATGGAGATTGGCCAATACTGTTTGGGCAAGATTTTACCGCTCAAATTCAGGACTCAAAAGTTACCGAAACTTATATAAAAGCAGACGGCAAATATGTACAAGAAGGTAGAAAAGTAGATTACATATATGCGCCAGAAGATTTACATTTCTTCCCCCGTATGTGGGACCAAAGCAATGACCAAGGTAGAGCAGATTATTATGCCAGCTTTATGGGCATTGGAAAAAACAAAGATGGCACTTATGAAAGGCCTCCAACTATGGGCGACAACATTAACTTCTTTGCACAATATCAAATAAATTGGATGTACTGGCGGTATTTTATGTGGAATTTTGCTGGTAAGCAAAATGACGTACAAGGTGTACAAACAACAAACATTAGAGATGGTAATTGGAAAACGGGTATTGGGTTTTACGATAATATGCGCCTTGGAGACCAAAACAAAATGCCAGATACGTTAAAGAACAATAAAGCAAACAATAAGTTGTTTCTATTGCCATTTATATTAGGAATATTAGGTATGGTATATCAGATAAAAAACGATAAAAGAGATGCATTGGTCGTTGGCTTGTTCTTCTTTTTCACTGGTTTTGCTATATCCCTTTACTTAAATATGGCAGGTAACCAGCCTCGTGAAAGAGACTATGCATTTGTAGGTTCGTTTTATGTTTTTGCAATATGGATTGGGTTAGGCGTTTTATATGTAAAAGATTTGTTGATTCCTGTACTAAAAAACAGTCGCAATGCAGCTATTGCAGCAGGCATCATTTGTACCCTGGCTGTACCAGTATTAATGGCTTCGCAAGAGTGGGACGACCATGATAGAAGCCAGAAAACAATGGCACCAGATCTTGCAAAAGATTATTTGGAGAGTTGTGCCCCTAATGCCATTTTATTCACTTTTGGTGACAACGACACCTACCCTCTTTGGTATGCGCAAGAAGTGCTAGGTGTACGCCCGGATATACGTGTAATGAATACAAGTTTATTGGGTACAGATTGGTATATAAATCAATTGCGTTACAAAGTAAACCAGAGCGACCCTGTAGATGTTATTTGGACAACAGAACAGATAAGAGGTTCAAATAGAGACTATATTAGTTATGCCCCTAATTCGAGCGTTGATCCAACAAAGTTTATGGATTTGTACTCTATGATGAAAGATTATGCAGGCAGCGATGATCCTGTTAGAATGGATCAAAGAAGAGGGTCAAACGCATTCCCATCAAAAAGAGTTTCTGTGCCTGTAGATATTGAATTGGTGCGGAAAAACTTAACTGTAAATCCTAATGACTCTGTTGTAGGTGCTATGCAATTTGAAATCCCAAAAGATTTTTTGTACAAAAATGATGCAGCCATTTTAAACATCATTGCAGCCAATAATTGGAAACGTCCTGTCTATTTTACCTCTCCTTACGACGCATTGGGTTTCCAACAATACCTACGTCAAGATGGTTTGTCATACAGACTTGTACCTGTTTTAAATGTAAATGGCGATGTAAACAAAGATTGGGTAATGGACAAAATGATGAACAAATTTGCATTTGGCGGTGCAGATAAAAACGGCGTTTATTTTGATGAAGAAAACAGGAGGCATTTAGGTTCTATTCGTTTGGCATATGCTCAAGCAGCTAGTAACCTAGCCGATGGCGATAGAAAAGAAGATGCTAAGAAGTTGTTGAACAAATGTGATAAAGGCATTTCTGAAAGCAATATGCCTTATGGTATGGCAAGTAGAAGCCAAATGCACAACCAGACTTCGTTACAATTTTTAATAGCAGCATACAAAGCAGGCGATACAGTGCTTGCCAATAAAATAAGTGGCGCTCTTAAAAAAGATATGCAGCAACAAGTGGCTTATTATGAAAGCCTAAGTGGAAACAAGCGTGATGCAATGGACGAAGAAGAAAAAAGAAATGCTTATCAATTACAGGGCGTAATGCAAATGGAACAACAATTTGCCAATAGGCCACCAATTTCTGAAAATCCTAATACAATACAAACACAACCAGTAACTGCTCCAAAAGGAAAAGATACTCCTTGATAATAATTTTTTAATATTAGAAAGCCCTATACAAAAATGTATGGGGCTTTTTATTTAACAACCAATCCATGGAATGTTACGTAAATTGCAGTAGCAAATTTTGGTCTATATCCCTTGAAGAGTAGTATTTGCATGAGACAATGCATTATAAAAATTAGTAGTAAAATATTTTTTTACGCAATGCATAATAAAATCTAAAAAATGGTATACCGATGAACTGAGCCTGCCTTACGGTTGGCAGGTGACACTACAATGTAGAGGGATGCTGTTTCTAAGCTTGGACAAAAAGTTAATAATGTAAGTAAATATTTACCCCAAAGGGATAAATACCATTACATCTAAAATATTATTTTATGTTAGGTCATAATTTTTCTAAATACAATGCAACCGAAAATGAGCCAAGTGGTTTTGATAAGCTGATGAAAATTTTTACACAGCTTTTAACTTATACCAGTGGCGATTTTAACGAAGCCATGCAGTGGTTAAACGAGTTGGATAAAGAATACAAATTAACCAATGATGAATATGGCATTGGTGATTTTTTAGAAGACTTAAAAAAGAAAGGGTACATACAAGAAAACCCTCAAAACGGTGAAATAAAAATTACTGCAAAAACAGAACAGACAATAAGGAAAAGTAGTTTAGAAGAAATTTTTGGGAAACTAAAGAAAACAAAAAGTGGAAACCACCAAACATTTAAACCCGGTGGTGGAGATGAAATAAATCCTGAAACAAGGCCTTTTCAATTTGGCGATAGCATGGAGCAGATAGATTTCACCTCCTCTATTCGCAATGCACAAATAAACCATGGCATAGATAGTTTTCGGATGCAAGAAGATGATTTGGAAATTAGAGAAACAGATTTCAAATCGCAAACATCTACTGTATTAATGATAGACATTTCTCATTCTATGATTTTATATGGGGAAGATAGAATAACCCCAGCAAAAAAAGTAGCCATGGCATTGGCAGAATTGATAAGAACAAAATATCCCAAAGACACATTGGACATTGTTGTGTTTGGTAATGATGCTTGGCCAATAGAAATAAAAGATTTGCCTTACTTGCAAGTGGGACCTTATCATACAAATACAGTAGCGGGCCTTGAGCTTGCCATGGATATATTGCGCCGCAGGCGCAACCCCAACAAACAAATTTTTATGATTACAGATGGCAAACCTACTTGCCTTAAGATAGGTAAGCAATATTATAAAAATAGTTTTGGGGTAGATAGAAAAATTCTTACTCGATGTATGAGTCTTGCAACACAATGTAAAAAAGCTAAAATACCGATTACCACTTTTATGATTGCAAGCGACCCTTACTTACAAAAATTTGTGCAAGAGTTTACAGAAACGAATAACGGAAAAGCATTTTTTGCATCGTTGGATAAGTTGGGGGCGTTTATTTTTAGGGACTTTGAGAGTGGGAAAAGAAAGAAGGTTTATTGATTTAGGTTTTACATTGAAGAATCTTTATTTTACTATTCCTAAGGCGGACAGGCCCTCAAAATAATTTTTTTGCCGAGAAGGCGGCAAGACGCTTTTTAAAAAAGTAAGGAGGTGCATACTTCGCATTTTTTGATAAAACTGAAGATACATAAAAAAGGAAAAATAAATGGCATATGTATTAACTCAAAGGGAAGAAGAACTTTGCAGAATAATTGTTGATTGTGCTTATAAAGTTCATGTTGCTCTCGGACCAGGGTTGTTAGAAAAAATTTATGAAGCGTGTTTTTGTCATGAACTTAGTAAGAGAAATATTCCTTTTAAAAGGCAACAAATGCTAGGTATAACTTACGACAATCTTGTTTTTGATGAAGGATTAAAATTAGATGTCTTGGTAGATGAATTGATTATTTGCGAATTTAAAGCTGTTGATATTGTAAATCCAATTTGGCAAGCACAGTTATTGAGTCATTTAAAACTCACTCGACTGCATGTTGGATTTATCTTGAACTTTAATGTGGCAATAATGAAAAGTGGAATAAGAAGATATTGCAAGGAATAGTAAAACTAACATAACATTCTTTTATCCGGCAAAAATTTTTGCGAAGCAAAAAAACATACCGACTCAATTTATAAAAAACGTCTTATCGACTTTCCGGCAAAAAACCAATACCCAATTACAAAAACTTTTAATAAAATAATAGTAAAATAAAAAGATGAGCTATAAAAAAGTAACAACCCTAGGCGAATTAAAAAAAAGCGGCTATACCCCCAGATCCATCAAAGATGAAATAAGAGAAAATCTTATCAATAAAATTAAAGCAAAAGAAAATCCTTTTCCAGGTATCCTTGGATACGAAGACACTGTTATACCAGATACAGAAAGGGCATTGCTTAGTAGACACAATATCCTTTTTCTTGGTTTGCGTGGACAAGCTAAAACCCGTATGGCTAGGCTAATGGTAGAATTATTGGATGAATATATTCCAATTGTAAGCGGCAGCGAAATAAATGATGATCCTTTACACCCTATTTCAAGATATGCATTGGATTTGATTGAGGAAAAAGGAGATGACACACCCATTGATTGGTTACATAGAAGCAAACGTTATGGCGAAAAATTAGCTACGCCAGATGTAAGTGTTGCAGACCTTATTGGAGATATAGACCCCATAAAAGCGGCCAATTTAAAATTGGATTTTGCAGATGAACGTGTTTTGCATTATGGTATTATTCCTAGAAGCAATCGTTGCATATTTGTAATAAATGAATTGCCCGATCTGCAAGCGAGAATACAGGTTTCTCTTTTCAATATATTAGAAGAAGGCGATTTGCAAATACGTGGTTTCAAACTTCGTTTGCCATTGGATGTAATGTTTGTGTTTACTGCCAACCCCGAAGATTACACAAACAGGGGAAGCATTGTAACACCATTAAAAGATAGAATAGAAAGCCAGATACTTACACACTATCCAAAATCGTTGGAAACGGCTTTACAAATAACCGAACAGGAAGCTACCATAAACGATGCACAAAAAGAAAAAGTAGCCATAAGTGATCTTGTAAAAAGATTGATAGAACAAGTGGCTTTTGAAGCAAGAGAAAGTGAGTTTGTAGACAAGAAGAGTGGCGTAAGTGCTAGGCTTACCATTGCAGCATTTGAAAATGCCGTAAGTGCTGCAGAAAGACGAGCTATTATAAATGATGAAGTGAATACACAAGTTTGGATAAGTGACTTAAATGGCATCATTCCATCTATTACAGGAAAAATAGAATTGGTTTATGAGGGGGAACAAGAAGGACCTTATCAAGTTTCATTCAATTTATTGGAGAAAGCTATTCGAACACAATTCAAACAATATTTTCCGGACCCAGATACTTTGAAAAAAAGAAAAGGAAAAGAACCAGCACCCGAAAATCCTTATAAAGCAATAACGAGTTGGTTTGATAGTGGCAATGCACTTAATTTATTTTTAGAAACAAAAGACGATGATAAAGTGCAAAAGCTTTATAAAGTAAGTGGCTTACATTCATTGGTAAAAAAACACTATCCCAATCTTACAGAAAAAGAAAGCGCTTTGTTAATGGAATTGGTTTTACATGGCTTGGCTGCACACTCACTTATAAGCAAAAAATTTATTGATGGAAAAATTGAGTTCAAAGATTTGATGGGTAGTATGCTAAACATGAGCAGTGAACATTTTAGTGAAGAAGATTTTAATGAAGATGATTTTAATTAAAATGAAATTATACCAGGGAGAAATAAGTCCCTCCTATTTATCAAAAAAAGCAACTTTTGTTACAAAATATTAGTAATTTGTCAAAAATTAACAACTATGACAGATTACAAAAACACGCCAGACGTTTTAAAAAATGAAGCCTTAGAAAAAGCTACCCTCCCGCAGGGATTAAACGTCTTAACGATATTAACTTTTATTGGTTGTGGTATTATTGGGTTGTTTTCTCTATTTACACCTATGATATTAAAACTTTCCTTGAAGATGATGGATAAAGCAGCTTCTTCAGGAAATGAATTAACTACAAAGCAATTGGAGGATATGGAAAAATCTAGGCATGCTATTGAAGTAAGTCAGGCAAATATGATTCCATTAATGATTATTGGGTTAATAGGTATAGCACTTTGTTTTTGGGGAGCTTTAATGATGCGCAAATTAAAAAAAGATGGTTTTTGGTATTATGTAGTGGGCCAAATTTTACCTATTGTGGGTAGCATTGCTATTACAGGTCTCTCACAATTTACTGGTGTGACAAGCTATATAATTATGTTGATTCCTTTCCTATTTATTTATTTATATTCTCGCCAACGAAAACATTTAGTTAATTAAGCTAAAAGAAAACGCTCGATTTTATCGAGCGTTTTCTTTTAATACAAAGTTTAACATTAGTCTTATCCGCTAATGAATTTAGCCTACGAAACATTCTCTTATTTTTTCGCTCAGGTCTGTCTCAATCATACGACAGGCAATTTTAATCATATTCTTAAATGCAGTGGTTCCGCTTATTCCATGCCCAATAATTACTGGTTTTGCTACACCCAATACCGGCACACCTCCATATGATTCAAAATTAAATCGTTCAAAATGCTCGTCTTCAATTTGCCGGCGTTTTACAATATCGTAAATGCTTTCTGCCATTTTTAAAACAACATTGCCTGTAAATCCTTCACATACCATCACGTCAGCTTTATCCAAAAGGATATCTCGGCCCTCAATATTTCCTACAAATTTTATATGCTTGTTCTCTTTTAATAAGGGGTAAGTAGCCTGTGCTAGTATATTACCTTTACCTTCCTCTTCTCCAAGGTTAACCAAACCCACCTTAGGATTTACAACTTTTAAGACATGCTCTGCAAACAAAGAGCCCAATACAGCAAACTGGTTTAGGTTTTCTGGTTTACAATCGGCATTAAGCCCTACATCTACCAACAATCCCAAGGATCCATCCTCTCTTGGCATGTATGCTCCAATTGTAGGCCTTAATACACCTTCTATTTTCTTTATACTAAAAAGTGCACCTACCATCATTGCGCCCGTATTACCTGCGCTTATAAATGCATCTATTTTATCGGTAGCTAATAATTGAAATCCAATTGCAATGGAGCTCTGCGGCTTCTCCTTTAGTGCTTTTGTAGGATGTTCGTGCATCTCTATCATTTCTGGAGCATGCACAATGGTATACTCGGTTTCTGGTAAATGATTTTTACCAATTTCTTCTTTAATCTTTTCTTCGTCGCCTATAAGAACTAACTTAATTTCCTCTTTATTCTCGTTCAAAAAAGCTGCAGCACCTTTCACTGCTTCTAAAGGAGCAAAATCACCACCCATCATATCTAGACCGATACTAATCATTGCAAGAAAATTTAAAAATTAAAAATTCCAAAGTTAGGCTTGCATTTACACAAGACCGACTTTGGAATAAAAGATTTTAAAAAAGGTATTAAACTGCTCTAAGTGGGGCTTTTTCAGACACCAACTTTCCTTTGTAGAATAATTTCCCTTCGCTTACATGTGCACGGTGGCGTACGTGTGTTTCGCCTGTGGTGCTGTCTACACTAAGTGTAGTAGCTACTGCTTTGTAATGCGTTCTTCTTTTTGCACTGCGTTGCTGACTATGGCGCCTTTTTGGATTTGGCATGATTTGTTTTTTTTAGTATTTGTATAAAGTATTTATTCCTATGACTATTAACGTTGCGTTATAAGTCATCAATTGTCTTTAAATTTTTCAAGCCCTTTCCAAATAGAATTTCCTATTTGCTCTTCATTTGTTGCTCTCATTTCTTCAAGCTTTTTTAATACTGCTTTGTTACAAAGCGATTCTCCTTTTTCATTGTCTCCACAAACATGTTGGATGGGTATGCTTAACATTACAAATTCATACAACCAATCACTCACATCAATATGGCTTTCTGTCTTTGAAATGTAAAAAACATCTGCATCCTCTTCTTGCTGGTTCATCTCTTCGGGGTTTTCAATAAGCTTTACGACCATATTAAATTCATCCCAAAGGTTTACTTCTAATAAATTCCCACATCTATCACAGTTTACTTCTGCCGTACCACCTGTTAAGAATTTAAGTAACAAAAATCCCCTGTTCTTATCTAACAAGATTTTTACGTTTGCATTTATTTTGCCTTCCTCTTCTGCACCTCTTTCTTTAAAGAAGCTATCGTCTAAATCATATTCAAACTCATGCTCGCCAGGCTTTAAACCTACAAATGCTATTTCATACTTCCTCTTGCTTCCCATGGCACACGTTTTAAAGGATTGCAAATGTACGAACTATTTTTTTAATTTTAAGCCCCATAAAGCTATTTCCTTAGTAAAAAGCCTCATTTTTGATAACAAAACAATGATTTATAGATATGCAGCGTAAAAAAAAATGGTTAATTCTAGGTATATTATTCCTAAGTTGTGTATTAATTAACTTGTATGCTGCTAATAATCAGAGAGTAGAGACAGGTTATTCTACTTATTTCTATTCAAATTTTTCTCCAATATTAAGGGCTTTCTTTGCATGGGCACCCTTTAGTATAGGAGATTTTATTTATGGAGGGTTGGGAATTTATCTGCTAATAAAACTATTTCAATTTTGCAGATTCCTTTTTAGCAAAAAAAGAAGAGAAAATTCCAGAGAAAAGATAACGAACAGCTTTATCTCTGTACTTACAAAGTGTTGTATCGTATACCTATTATTCAATATTTTTTGGGGAATAAATTACAATAGGTTAGGTATTGCTTCACAATTAAATCTTACCATAAACAAATATTCATTAGAAGAATTAAAAACAATAAATGAAGTTTTGGTAGAAAAGATGAACAGTTCGAAACTAATTTTACTGGAACAAAATATTGCGTACCCAAGTACAAAAGATCTATTTATAAAAACAGAAAATGCTTATAAACTACTTTCTAAAAAATATTCATTTCTTAAATATAAAAATGCTGCAATAAAAAATTCAATGTGGGGATGGCTTGGTAATTATACTGGCTTTTTAGGATACTACAATCCCATTACTGGCGAGGCGCAAATAAATACAACTGTACCAAAATTTACACAACCATTTACCAGCTGCCACGAAGTAGCACACCAGCTTGGTTATGCAAAAGAAATGGAAGCTAACTTTGTAGGTTATCTTGCAGCATCTATATCGGTTGATACTTTGTTTAGGTATTCTGTTTACACCGATTTGTTTTCTTATGCAAACAGAACGCTTTTCTTTGCAGACAGTTCAGCTGCATTGCAATGCAGAAAAAAAATCTTACCAGCAGTGATTACAGATTTTAAAGAACGAAGAAAATTTTATGAAACACATACAAGCTTTGCAGAACCAATCGTTCGCTATCTTTATGGCAAATTTTTAGAGCAAAATCAACAACCGATGGGTATATTAAGTTATGATGAAGTAACCGCTTTTATTATTGCTTATTATAAAAAATTTGGTTCTATTTAAACTATACAAATCACTAAAAAATGAGGCCAATCTTAAAGTTATTTATTTCAATTCTTATCCCTCTTTCTGTAGGATCTATTGCAGGCATTTTTACAGCTTCTTCTGTTAAAGATTGGTTTCTCCTATTAAACAAACCTTCCTTCAATCCGCCTAGTTGGTTATTTGGGCCTGTATGGACAATATTATATATTTTAATGGGGATTTCCTTTTACCTTATTTGGATTAATAACAAAGACATAGAAAAGAAACGTATTTGTTATGTTTATTATTGGATACAATTATTGCTAAACTTTTTATGGAGTTTTCTTTTTTTCTTTTTCAAAAATCCTGGCTTAGCACTTATTGATATTGTAGTTTTGTTAACTACCATTGTACTGACTACTGTTTCATTTAACAAAGTTTCAAAGTTAGCTGCAAGGCTGCTTATACCATATATTCTTTGGGTATCATTTGCTACTGCGCTAAATTTTGAAATGTGGAGATTGAATTAAAACTGCATTATCCAAAGCATTTTTAACAATATTATCTAGCAGCACGTCTATACAGTACGAATGCGAGCACTCCAAAAATAACATTGGGTATCCATGCTGCTATTAGAGGAGGGAAATTCCCTTTGGTTGCAAACACAACTGAGAATCTACTCAAGAGTATATAAAGCATACTTAAAACGATTCCTAAAGCAATATGTGCTCCACTTCCACCCCTTACTTTACGTGATGCCAAGACGGTACCAATAATGGTGAGAATAAATACCGACATAGGTATTGCATCCCTATTATATCTTTCTACTAATAAGGTGCTCAAATTGTCTGCCTCTCTTATTTTTTCTTTCTTAATAAATGTGTCTAAATCTGGTGTGGTCATTTGATCTTTCAAATAATCATCTTTTCTTAAATCCAATGGCTTAAAATTATATGCCACAAATTTTTCTGTAGCATTAAGTACTTTTTCGTTTATGTCATTAAAAGTACGCTCAGAAACTCCTGTAAGCTTCCATTTTCTTGTAGCAGTATCCCAATTAAAATTCGATGCTCTTAGATTATAGATTAATTTATTGTCTTTAAATTTTTGTACAAAAAACCCTGTCCCCGTTTTAGAGATTGTATCATACCCTCTAATACCGATGTAACTATTTTGATCTAACTTAAAATATATGTTCTGCTTATACGAAGTATTGGTTAATACCAACGAAGTATTTACATCTATATATTTAATAGAAAAATCTCCCCACTTTTTATTTGCTTCTGGCACCACATATCTATATCCTACCCATAGTAATCCAGAAAGTATCAATCCCCCTGCAAGAAAAGGCATTATAAATCTCCTATAAGTAACTCCGCTACTAAGTATAGCTATCACTTCCGATCTACCTGCCATTTTTGACGTAAAAAATATCACAGAAATAAATACAAACAATGGAAAGAGTAACGCATCTATTCGAGGAATAAACCCAAAATAATAATCGGTCATTATCTTATATGTAGACAACTTAGATTTCGAAAAGTCTTCCGCCTTTTCGCTAATATCAACCACTACAACTATAGCCGTAAAAAGAATGATACAAAAGAAAAATGTGGTCAGATATTTTGATAGTATGTACTTATCTATAATTTTCATAGAAATTGAAAGTTACAACTTATTAGATTTTGGCATACACTATTATTCAAAAGACAATTTACAAAAAGTTAAAAAAAAGAAATATATTAATTCAATTTAGTTTAGTTCCTATTCCCAATGCTGCAATCCATCCGGTAGTCCACGCATTTTGAAAATTAAATCCTCCGGTAACACCATCAACATTTATCACTTCGCCTGCAAAAAACAAACCTGCATGCAATTTGCTTTCCATACTGTTCACATTAATTTCTTCTGTTTTTATGCCTCCAGCAGTAACAAACTCTTCTTTAAAAGTTGTTTTTCCTTTTACTAAAAATTCTTGTGCACACAAATTCTTAATAAGTTTATTTTGCTCTTTAGCGGGCAAATCAGCCCATCTAATTCCTTCTTTTACGTCACTTTGTAGCAATAGATATTCCCATAATCTACTTGGCAAAGCAAAAGGGTTTTTGTTTTGAATTTTAGTTGTTGCCATATCGAATCTTAGCAACTGCATTTTACCTTTTAAAGTAATTTCGTTGTATGCTGGCAACCAATTAATAATTGCGGTAAAATTGTAATTACTTTTCGCTAATAAAATAGCTGCATATGCAGATGTTTTCAAAACAGCCGGTCCACTCATTCCCCAATGCGTAATTAAAATTGGTCCGCTTTGTTGTATTTTTTCTCCTGCAATTTTTACAACAGCATTTTCTACAGAAAGCCCCATCAGTTTTGTAATGGCATTGCCCGGCATATTAAATGTAAATAAAGATGGTACCGGTTCCTCAATACTATGCCCAAGTTTTATCAACCAATCACTTTGCGATAATTTTTGTGCGCCACCAGCCGCTATACAAACTTTATCTGCCACTATTTTTTTATCGGACGAAGTAGTAAGTATCCATTGCTCGTTTTCTTTTGCAAGTGCTTTTACATCGGTATTCATATCTATATGCACATTATATTTGGTGGCCTCTGTAAGCAAACAATCAATAATGGTTTGTGAATTATTTGTAATGGGAAACATTCTTCCATCAGATTCCGTTTTTAATTCTACCCCTCTTTCCTTAAACCAAGCAATGGTGTCTGTTGTAAAAAAATGATGAAATGCTTTTTTTAAAAATTTTTCTCCTCGTGGATATTTCTTTATCATATCTGCCATGCTAAAACAGGCGTGTGTTACATTGCATCTGCCCCCACCACTTACTTTTACTTTGCTTAAGAGCTTTCCCGTTTTTTCAAGAATAGTAACTTGCAAATTTGGATACATTCGGGCAGCATTTACAGCACAAAAAAAACCTGCTGCACCTCCACCTATTACAACAAGTTTTTTATTACTCATTCCGATTTTAAATTAATAAATTGCCTATTAAATATAACACAAACAACAAACAACTCAATAACTCCAACTCAAATTAATATTAGCTTTCTCCGCAGTTTCTATTTCTTCGAAAGAACTTAAGATGTCTGGCCCCGTTTTAGAAATATGTACATCATGTTCGAAATGTGCAGAGGGTTTCCCATCCTTAGTAAGTACTGTCCATCCATCTTCTAAGTGCAGCACTTCTTTAACGCCCATATTTATCATTGGCTCAATAGCCAATACCATTCCTTCTTTTAATTTTTCTTTACTGCCTCTCTTCCCGTAATTAGGCACTTGAGGATCTTCATGCAATTTTCTACCTAACCCATGTCCAACCAAGTCTCTTACAACTCCATAGCCATATTTTTTTTCGGTGTGCTCTTGAATAGCAAAGGCAATATCTCCAATTCTATTTCCTTGCCTTGCTTTATCTATTCCACAATACAATGATTCTTTTGTAACACGAAGCAGTTGTTTTACTTCGTTTGGTATTTCTCCTATTGCGTAGGTATAAGCGCTATCTCCGTGAAATCCATTTTTAAAAATACCAATATCAAGAGAAATAATATCACCATCTTTTAATGCAGTATTTGAAGGGAAACCATGCACTACTGCGGCATTCATAGATATACAAGTTGCATATGGAAATCCTCCATAATTTAAAAAAGAAGGAATACCACCGTTATCTCTAATAAATGTTTCAACTATATTGTTTACTTCCATAGTAGTCATTCCAGGCCTCAATTCTGCAGCTACAACAGCATGTGCTTTACCTACTAATAAGCAACTATGCCTCATTATTTCAACTTCATCCTTGGTCTTATAATGTATCATTGTAAAATATAAATTAAAACAAACCCTGACGATTTTTGCGTCAGGGTTTTATAAAAATATTAAATAAGTAATTATTATTACATTCCTGATGTAACAGCTTGTCGTCCTTGTACCCTTCCGCTAGTCATAAGCCCATCATATTGGCGCATCAAAAGCTGCGTTTCTATTTGTTGCAAAGTATCTAAAACAACACCAACCATAATTAATAGAGATGTACCTCCAAAGAATGTTGCAAAGTTTTGTTGCATCTTAAATACCAATTGGAAAAGGCCTGGTAAAATACCAACCAGCGCCAATAAAATAGCACCTGGCAATGTAATTCTATCCATTATGGTTCCAATATAATCGGCAGTTGGTTGCCCTGGCTTTACACCTGGTATAAAACCATTGTTTCTTTTCAATTCATCGGCCATTTGCTTTGGATTGAAAATAAGTGCAGTATATAAGAAAGTAAATGCAATTACAGCTACTGTATAAATAAGCATATACCAAATATTTGTATGGTCATTCAAGAATGCTTGTCCAGAAGCATTGCCTAAACCAACAACAAAACCTATAAAGAATAAAATTGCTTGTGCAAAAATAATAGGCATTACACCTGCTGCATTTACTTTTAATGGTAGAAAATTACGTGCTCCACCAAGTTGGCTGTTGCCAACCATTTGTTTTGCATAATTCACTGGTACTTTTCTAGTGCCTTGTACGAGCATAATTAATCCCATAATGATTGCAATCAGGAAAACGATTTCTATTAGCATCAACAAAAGACCAACAGCTCCAATTGTAATAAGAGAGTTAAATTCTTCTATTATTGCTTGTGGAATGCGAGCAAGAATACCAACCATAATAATGATAGAAGTACCATTGCCTAATCCTTTGTCGGTAATTTTTTCTCCCAACCACATTACGAATAACGTACCTACCGTCAAGATTACAACTGTAGATATCCAAAAGAAGTTACCATAGGCAGGAATAAGAGCCTCTCCATTGCCTTGGCTTTTTAAGAATCCAATATATGCAGCCGCTTGAAAAGCAGTTACACCTACTGTAAGGTAACGTGTCCATTGATTAATTTTCTTTCTACCACTTTCCCCTTCTTTTTGAACTTTAGCCATTTGAGGAACCAAAATGGTAACCAATTGCATAAAGATAGAAGCAGAAATATAAGGCATTATCCCCAAAGCGAAAATGGAAGCCTTGGAAAAAGCTCCACCTACGAATGCATCTAACAATCCTAGCATACCACCTTTTGAGGTGTTGCTAAGTGCTGCCAACTTATTGGGATCAATACCAGGTAATACTATAAATGAGCCAAGACGATAAACAAATAATAATCCGATTGTGAAAATTATTTTGTTGCGCAATTCCTCTATGCTCCAAATATTTTTAAGTGTTGTTATAAACTTCTTCACAGAATAAATTTCGTTTTTTTATGTTGCACTAAATGAAAAAAGACCCATCTTTTTAAATGGGTCGTACAAATATCGTAAAATTATTTCACTATTTCTACTGTTCCGCCTGCGGCTTCAATTGCAGCTTTAGCTTTTGCACTTACTGCATTTACTTTAAAAGTAAATTTACCTTTAATTTCTCCATTACCCAATAATTTTACATTATCAGTTTGGCTAATTAAACCATTAATATAAAGATTCGGTAGAGTAAACTCTGTTATGCCATATTTCTCAGCATAATGATCAATCTTACCAATGTTTAAAGCAACATACTCTACACGATTTATATTTTTGAAACCACGCTTTGGAACACGACGTTGGATAGGCATTTGACCTCCTTCGAAACCTGGTTTGCTTTTGTAACCAGCACGACTTTGGCCTCCTTTATTACCTTTTGTAGATGTACCACCTTTACCACTAGATTCTCCACGACCAATTCTGATGGCTTTGTGCGTAGCACCTTTTGCAGGTTTTAATGTATGTAAATTCATATTGCTTTTGTTTTTTACTTACGCCTCGAAAGCATTCGGGGCTCGCTTTAAAAAAATATGCAGATGTGCAAATATTGCAAATGTGCAAAGTTGTGTATTAATTGGCATAATTGCAAATTTGCAATATTTGCCTATTTATTTATGCTTCTACCACTTTTACTAGATGACTTACTTTCGCAATCATACCAATTATCTGAGGAGTAGCTTCTTTTTCTACTGTGCTATGCATTTTCTTTAACCCTAGTGCTTGCATAGTTCTTTTCTGGCGCTCAGATCTATCAATCACACTTTTCACTTGAGTTACTTTTACTTTTTTCATCACTTTTATTTTTTTCTAATATCTTATATCTAGATACTTGATACTAATGTTATCCGTTAAAAACTTTCTTCAAAGAAATATTACGAGTTCTTGCAACTTGAATCGGCTCACGCAAAGTAGCTAATGCTTTTACAGTTGCTTTTACCACATTCTGCGGATTAGCAGAACCGAGGTTTTTAGCTAGTACGTCAGTAATACCAACAGCTTCTAACACTGCACGCATACTTCCTCCTGCTATAACACCTGTACCATGAGCGGCTGGCTTTATAAGCACTTTTGCAGCACCTTCTTTACTAAGTTGCTCATGAGGAATTGTACCATGCATTACAGGAACTTTAATCAAGTTCTTTTTTGCATCTTCAATTCCTTTTGTGATAGCTTCTTGTACTTCTTTAGCTTTACCTAATCCACAACCTACAACACCTGCACCATTTCCCACAACTACCAAAGCCGAAAAACTGAATGCACGTCCACCTTTAGTTGTTTTTACAACTCGGTTTATAGATACAACCTTTTCCTTTAGTTCAAGATCGCCGGCTTTCATTTTATTTGCAATTACGTTTGACATTATTTCGATTTACTATTTTTAAAAATTCGATTTGTGGAATTAGAATTTCAATCCACCTTCTCTTGCACCTTCAGCAACTGCTTTTACACGACCGTGGTAAATATAACCACTACGATCAAAAACAACTTTTTCTATTCCAAGTTCAACAGCTTTCCTAGCTATAGATACTCCAACCATTTTGCTTTTATCTATCTTAGGCGCTTTTTGTGCACTAATATCTTTTTGTCTTGACGAAGCACCTGCAATTGTTGTACCTGTCGCATCATCAATCAATTGTGCATAGATATCACTGTTACTTCTAAAAACAGTAAGGCGTGGAGTAGAAGCAGTACCATTCACCTTTTTACGGATGCGATAGCGTATCTTTTGTCTTGCCTGTGATTTATTGTTCATTTTATTTTATTTTATTTTCTCCGATACTGCCGGAAATTTTTTGAATATTATATTATTTACCTGCAGACTTACCCGCTTTTCTTCTCAATACTTCACCTACGAATTTAACACCCTTTCCTTTGTACGGCTCTGGCTTACGTAAACTTCTAATTTTTGCACAAACAGCACCTAGCAATTGTTTGTCTACACTTTCCAAAGTAATAATAGGGTTTTTACCTTTTTCTTGAATGGTAGCCACCTTCAATTCTTTTGGAATTTCTACCAAGATATTATGAGAATAACCTAGCGATAAATCCAGTATATTACCTGTAGCTGCGGCTTTGTAACCCACACCTACTAATTCTAATTGTTTTGTAAAACCATCTGTAACACCTTTTACCATATTGTCAATTAAAGAACGGTATAAACCATGCATTGCACGGTGGCGGATTTGATCAGTTGGTCTTTTAAATTCAACAATATTTCCTTGTATTTCTACAACAATATCTCTGTCAATTATTTGATTTAACTCACCCTTTGGTCCTTTTACTGTTACCACATTGTCATTAGCTAACGTTATGGTAACTCCTGCTGGAATCTCAACGGGCTTTTTTCCTATACGACTCATAATTTGTAATTTGTATGCTTAAAAATCTTTTTTTGAAAATGTTTTTCCGATCGTGTTCAGCCTGTATAGTCGGCTTAATTATCAATCTATTTTAAAGAGGAGACCATTTTCAATTTATCCTCAAATTATATTTAGTAAATATTGCAAAGAACTTCGCCACCTACGTTTTGAACCCTTGCTTCTTTATCTGTCATTACACCTTTAGAAGTAGAAATAATAGCTACCCCTAAACCATTCTTTACTCTTTTAAATTCATCTGGTTTTGCATAAGTACGCAAACCTGGACGGCTAATCCTTTCTAAACTTTGTATTGCAGGCAATTTAGTAGTAGCATCATACTTTAATGCTATTTTAATAAGACCTTGTTTCTTATCTTCTTCAAATTTGTATTTAAGGATATAACCTTTTTCATACAAAATCTCTGTAATACGCTTTTTCAAGTTGCTAGCAGGTATCTCTACGATACGGTGATTAGCCATTTGTGCGTTTCTAATTCTTGTTAAATAATCTGCTATCGGATCAGTAACCATTGTTCTATTTTGTTAAGTTATATTAATATTTTTTCAATGCGATATCCAAAGTCCCCCCTCGGGGGATTTAGGGGCTCTACCAACTTGCTTTTGTTACACCAGGTATTTTACCATTCAATGCCATGTCTCTAAACATGATACGGTTTACACCAAAATGACGCATGTATCCACGAGGGCGGCCAGTTAACTGACAACGATTTCTCAAACGTACTGGTGAAGCGTTTTTTGGAAGTAAATCTAAACCAGCATAGTCGCCAGCAGCTTTCAATGCAGCTCTTCTATCTGCATATTTTGCTACAATACGCTCTCTTTTTCTCTGCCTAGCTTCAATTGATTTTTTTGCCATAATAATTTTATTTTATCTTAATACTAAATACTTAGTACTGAATACTATTTTTTTACATTTTTAAACGGCATACCCATTTCTTTAAGCAACTCAAATGCTTCTTCATTGGTTTTTGCTGTAGTTACGAAAGTAATATCAAGTCCGGTAATTTTATTTACTTTATCAATATCAATTTCAGGAAAAATGATTTGTTCTGTAATACCTAATGTGTAGTTACCTCTGCCATCAAAAGCCTTGTCATTTATTCCTTTGAAATCACGTACACGTGGTAAAGAAACAGATACCAATCTATCTAAGAACTCATACATTTTTTCGCCACGTAAAGTAACTCTTGCACCAATAGGCATGTTCTTACGAAGTTTAAAATTGGAGATATCTTTTTTAGACATCGTAGCGACAGCTTTCTGACCTGTAATGTTGGTAAGTTCGTCGATAGCAATATCTATCAACTTCTTATCATTTACAGCACCATTTACACCACGATTCAAACAAATCTTGGATAACTTAGGTGCTTGCATTACAGTTTTATAACTGAATTTTTTCATTAAAGCAGGTATAACTTCTTTCTTATACTTATCTGCTAATCTTTGGGTTGTTGCTGTTGTGCTCATTATTTGATTACCTCCCCTGATTTTTTAGTTACACGTACTAACTTTCCTTCTACTCTAGTGCGTTTAATTTTTGTTGCTGCTCCTGCTTTTGCATCCCACAACATTACGTTGCTTATCGCAATTGGTGCTTCTACTTTTAAAATACCACCTTTGGTATTTTGAGCCGTAGGTTTGGTATGTTTGGTTACGATGTTTACACCTTCAACCAACACACGATTTTTTTCTACAATTATTTCCAACACTTTGCGAGGCTTTTTCATGTCCTTGTCATCTCCTGTAATTACTACTACAGAATCGCCTTTTTTAATGTTGAATTTTGGTTTAAATCTTGTACTCATTTTTATCAATTTGCAAATTTGCAAATTTGCAAATTTGCAAATTTGAATTATTTAAGGTTTCAATTATAATACTTCTGGCGCAAGAGATATGATCTTCATATATCCTTTGTCCCTCAACTCACGAGCTACTGGGCCAAAAATACGTGTACCTCTTGGTTCGTCGGAATTGTTCAACAATACAACAGCATTATCATCAAAACGGATGTAAGAACCATCTTTACGACGCAATTTGTTTACTGTTCTTACAATAACAGCTTTTGTTACTGTACCTTTTTTAATACCGCCTGCAGGAATAGCATCTTTAACTGTAACAACAATTTTATCGCCAACCCTAGCATAATCTTGTCCACTATTTCCCAATACACGTATACAAAGCACCGATTTGGCACCACTGTTATCCGCTACATTTAGTCTACTTTCTTGCTGAATCATTTTATTTTTATTTGTATCTAGTATTTAGTATTTAGTACTTAGTATCTAGACTAGTTCTCAATTATTAAAGGCCACATCTCAATACTCAATACTATGTACTAAGTACTTGCTTTCTTATTTCACTTTCTCTACTACTTCTACCAGTCTCCAACGCTTCAGTTTACTGATAGGACGAGTTTCCATAATCTTAACTGTATCACCGATACTACATTCATTTTTTTCATCGTGTGCATGAAACTTAGAAGTTTTTTTAACGAACTTACCGTACAAAGGATGCTTTACCTTTCTTTCGATAGCAACAGTAATTGTTTTATCCATTTTATTGCTAGATACAACACCTGTTCTTGTTTTTCTTAAATTTCTTACTATGTTATCTTCCATTGTTATTCTTTTTTATTGTTGCAATTAAGCTCCAATTTGTGTTTTTCTTAATTGAGTTTTCAAACGTGCTATATCTCTTCTCAATGCACGAATACTTTGAGGATTTTCCAATGGAGCTATTGCGTGAGCGAAAGTTAATTTCTTCATGCGAACTTCATCTTCTTTAATCTTAGCCGTCAAATCTGCCTCGGATAATCCTTTAAGGCTATTTGCAAAATCATTTGTTTTTGACATCTTCTTTAATTTGAACATTCATAATACAGAGATATAAGTTGATTAAATCTCCTTTTTTTATTACGCTACGTAATCTCTACTCACTATAAACTTTGTTAGAATAGGTAATTTTTGGGCTGCAAGTGCAAATGCATGCTTTGCTGTTTCCATTGGTACACCATCTGCTTCAAACAAAATACGACCCGGTTGTACAATAGCTGCCCATCCTTCTGGGTTACCTTTACCTTTACCCATCCTTACCTCTGCAGGCTTAGCGGTTATTGGTTTGTCAGGGAATATTCTAATCCAAACATTACCTTCTCTTTTCATAGCACGAGTCATTGCCTGACGAGCACTTTCAATTTGCCTATTTGTAAGTTGTACACTATCCAACGCCTTTAATCCAAATGTGCCAAAAGCTAAAGTAGCTCCACGCTTGGTATCTCCCTTCATTCTTCCTTTCTGGGTTTTCCTATGTAATACTCTCTTTGGTGATAACATTGTAAACTATTTTATATTTAAGATTGACAATTTAAGATTATTAAATGTCGTTCTAAGTAAACTTAATTTTTAAAAATTATATTCTTTCTTTAAGAATTCATGGAAGTAACTATCTTCTCCCACCTCCACCACCGCCTCTGCGATCATCACCACCTCTTCCACCACCTCTCCTATCATCTCCACCTCTTCTATCATCTCTTCTTTCAAATCCTCCTGGTCTATCTGGTCCTTCATTCTTTCCACCAGCCAATACATTTGGATTTAAATCTCTTTTTCCTAATACTTCTCCTTTACAGATCCATACTTTGATACCAATTTTACCATAAACAGTAAGCGCAAAAACATTGGCGTAATCTATATCCATACGCAAAGTATGCAAAGGTGTACGACCTTGTTTGATTTCTTCTGAACGAGCAATCTCTGCACCACCCAAACGACCACCAACTTTTACTTTGATACCTTCTGCACCCATACGCAAAGCAGAAGCTATTGACATTTTGATTGCACGCTTATAACTAATACGGTTTTCCAACTGGCGAGCAATGGTATCAGCAACTATTGCTGCGTCTAATTCTGGACGACGTATTTCTAGTATATTTATTTGTACGTCTTCTTTACCGCACAACTTTTTCAATTCTTCTTTAATTCTATCTACCTCTCCACCACCTTTACCAATAATGATACCTGGCTTAGAAGTGTGAATGGTAACAATTAACTTGTTAAGTGTACGCTCTATTACGATTTTAGATATTCCGCCTTTGTTGATACGAGCATTAAGATAATTTCTGATCTTATCATCTTCAATCAATTTTTTTGCGTAATCCTTTTTGTGAGCGTACCAGTTACTGTCCCAACCTCTTGTGATTCCTAACCTAGCACCTATCGGATTTGTTTTCTGACCCATAGTATTTATTTAGTATCCTTCGTTTTTGTGAAGAATTTTTATTTTATTATTCGGTTTCTGAATTTACTTTTTTCTTAGCCGGCGCTTTTTTAACGGCAGGCTTTTTTACTTCTACAACAGCCTCTGCTGCTGCTACTTTTTTTGTAGACTTGGCAACTATTGGAGACGCTGTATCTACAAAAACAGTTACATGATTGCTACGCTTACGAACCCTGTAACCTCGACCTTGTGGTGCTGGGCGCATACGCTTGATAACCCTAGCTGCATCAACGAATATAGTCTTTACGATAAGTTCGCTTTCATCTGCACCTTCATTTTTTGCTTTCCAATTGCTAATAGCAGAAAGGATAAGCTTGCGTAAAGGAACCGAAGAATGTTTAGGATTGAATTCTAAAACCGCTAAGGCTTTTTCTACCTTCATACCACGAACTAGATCTACTAATAAGCGCATCTTTCTTGGTGATGTAGGTTCGTTATTTAATTTTGCTACTGCTTCCATTTTTATATTTGTTTCGGGTTATTTGTTGCGGGTGGCGGGTTGTAAGTGTGAACTCGTAACCCTAAACTCGTAACTCGTAACTTTTATTTATTATCCTTTTTTGTTTGAGTGTCCTCTAAATATTCTTGTTGGTGCAAATTCACCTAATTTGTGACCCACCATAAACTCAGTTACATAAACCGGTATAAATTTGTTACCGTTGTGCACTGCGAAAGTTTGTCCAACGAAATCTGGAGAAATGGTACTTCTGCGACTCCAAGTTTTAATAACACCTTTTTTACTTTTTCCTTCAACCATTGCTAGAATTTTTGCTTCAAGCTTTGCTTCTATGTAAGGACCTTTTTTTAATGAACGACTCATAATTCAAATGTGAAAATGTGAAAATGTGAAAATTTGCAAATTTGCAAAAAACCACCTATTATAAAATTTTGTTTATTTGCTAGTCGAAGACTAACCATTTTAACTTTGCAAATTTGCACTTTTGCATATTTGCATATTTTACTACTTACTTAACTTCTTTCCGTTTTTACGCTGGATAATCATTTTATCAGATCCTTTTCCACGTGTACGTGTAATTTGACCTTTAGCATATTTACCTTTACGACTACGTGGGTGACCACCAGAAGCCCTACCTTCACCACCACCCATCGGGTGATCTACAGGGTTCATCGCAACTGCTCTTGTACGAGGGCGAACACCTTTCCAACGATTACGTCCCGCTTTACCAGCACTTTCCAAACTATGATCACTGTTTGAAACAACACCAACCGTTGCGTAACAATTTATTAGTACTCTTCTCAACTCACCACTTGGCATTTTAAGAATCGCATATTTTTCTTCTTTGTTGCTCAATTGAGCAGATGTACCTGCACTTCTTACCAAAATACCCCCTTGACCAGGTTGCATTTCTATATTATGTACATTGGTACCAAGTGGCATGTTTTTAAACATTAACGCATTACCCAATTCTGGTGCAATAGCATCTCCACTCATAACCGTTTGTCCAACTTGTAACCCAGCTGGAGCAATGATATAACGCTTCTCTCCATCTGCATATGCAAGTAATGCGATAAAAGCTGTACGGTTTGGATCGTACTCAATTGTTTTTACAGTAGCCGGTATATCTTTTTTATTTCTTTTAAAATCGATGATACGGTACATTGTTTTATTTCCACCACCCATGTAACGCATACTTCTACGTCCTTGTGAGTTACGTCCAGCAGTATTTTTCTGTGCTTCTAGCAAAGATTTTTCAGGTACGTTAGTGGTAATTTCTGCATATGCATTACCAATTCTCCATCTAGTACCTGCTGTGGTTGGTTTGTATTTTCTAAGTGCCATTTTTCTTAATTACTTTTTTGTCAAAACTTTGCGGTGCTGACCACCATTCTTTATAAAATGATCTGGTTAAGATCGATTGTTTATTATGCGCTGTAGATGTCTATAGTTTCACCTTCGGCAACAGTAACAACTGCTTTCTTCTTTGCAGGCTTGCGACCTACTACATATCCAGCTTTTGTATATTTTGCTTTCAATTTAGAAGGTACAACAGATGTGTTTACATCATCTACTTGCACGCCATAGAATTGTTCTACCGCTTTTTTTATTTCCAATTTGTTTGCCTTTCTATCCACTATAAAAGTGTAACGATTCATTTTCTCTGCTTGCTTATTCGCTTTTTCAGATAAAACTGGCTTTATTAATACATCAGACGGTTTCATGTGTCTCTATTTTGTTATGTTGATGATTAGCAAATTGCTAATTCACACTTTGTTAATTTATTATGCTTCTACTTCTTCTGTAAATAATTTCGCTGCGCTTTCAGAAAGTACCAATACGTTTGCATTTAAAATATCATACGTATTCATATCGCTTATCACCGTTCCATTTACACCTGGTACATTACGAAGACTTAGGTAAAAATTATCATCGTATTCTGGTACTACAAACAAAGATTTTTTACGCCCCATGTTTAAGCTCTTCAAAATACTAACAACTCCTTTCGTTTTAGGCGCATCCATTTGAATATCTTCTAAAACTACAATGCTGTTTTCTTTAGCCTTGTAAGAAAGCGCACTCATTCTAGCCAAATCTTTTACCTTACGGTTAAGTTTGATATCATATTTGTGCGGCTTAGGGCCAAAGATAGTACCACCACCTTTGTATATAGGGCTACGTAAATTACCTTTACGAGCACCACCCGTTCCTTTTTGCTTATGTAATTTCTTAGAAGAACCTTGAACTTCCGCTCTTGTTTTTACCTTATGTGTACCTTGGCGTTGTGCACCCATGTACTGCTTTACAGCAAGATAAATTACGTGGTCGTTCGGCTCTATTCCGAAAATTTCTTCTGGTAACTCTATCGTTCTTCCAGTTTTTTCTCCTTTTGCGTTTATTATATCGAGTTGCATAATTATTTCTGTATTAAAACGATTGAACCAATGTGACCCGGAACCGAACCACTTACCAATATGTAGTTTTTCTCAGCGAAAATCTTTACTACTTTAAGACCTTTCATCATCACTCTATCTCCACCCATACGACCACCCATGCGCATACCTTTAAATACACGACTAGCATCTGATGAGTTACCAATAGAACCCGGCGCTCTTGAACGATCGTGCTGGCCATGAGACTGACCACCAACACCCTTAAAGCCATGACGTTTTACAACACCTTGAAACCCTCTTCCTTTTGTAGTACCTACAACCTCAATACTATCGCCTTCGGCAAAAATATCTACGGTAATAGTTTCTCCTACATTTTTATCTGATTCGCTATTGCGGATTTCTTTTACTGTTTTTTTCGGTGCTGTATTAGCTTTTGCAAAGTGTGCAATTTCCGATTTAAGAGAATGTTTCTCTTTTTTGTCACCAAATGCAATTTGGAGTGCATTGTATCCGTCTGTTGCAACGGTTTTCTTTTGTGTGACTACGCATGGCCCAGCTTCTATAATTGTTACAGCAGTTTGTTTACCTGTTGCATCAAAAATACTGGTCATGCCAATTTTCTTTCCAATAATACTTTTCATTGTATTCTATTTGTATTCAGCGCTCTTTAGCGTATTAAAGTACTTAGTATTGAGTACTTAGACTAAAGAGATGAATGTTTAATTTTTCTATTTAAGATCTTACCTTTTGCCTCTCCACTATATGTGGAAGGTTCATTAGGCCTTAATTTCAACATCTACACCACTTGGCAAGTCTAGTTTGCTTAAAGCATCTACTGTACGACTGCTGCTAGTGTAAATATCTAACAAACGCTTATGTGTGCACAACTGAAACTGCTCACGTGCTTTTTTGTTTACGTGTGGAGAACGAAGAACTGTAAACTTCTCCTTCTCAGTAGGAAGAGGAATCGGTCCGCTTACTACCGCACCTGTTGCTTTTACAGCGCGTACAATTTTCTCAGATGACTTATCAACCAAGTTGTGATCGTACGATTTTAATTTGATTCTGATTTTTTGGCTCATGATCTAAACGTC
>JANNGD010000010.1:0-7290 GCA_031380515.1 Ferruginibacter sp.
TTACAAAGCGCTTACTTTCAAATTATTAGAAAGTCAGCCTGAGCTTGTCGAAGGCGGGTTTTGAAGAAGCGCACCGGCTTCGACAAGCTCAGCCTGACAATCTTTAAATATCGAACTATGTCATTTGCAAAGAGCTTAAAATTTATTTTATGAGTGCCTCAGACTGACCCTTAAAGTGAATCAAACTTGTGTCATTTGCAACCTGTCCTTGTTTTAGTATGGAAAAGCTTAATATTTATTTATCCACAGGATACTGTGCATGTGTGCCTCAGGCTGACAGTATTATAATTTGAAAGTAAGCCTGTATTGATTTTTTTTTGTTTAATAAATAAAAATATGTCCGCAAACAATTTCAACATAAATGGCTTAACCGATGAGCAAGTAATTATTGCAAGGGAAAAGTATGGTCATAATACATTACAGTACAAAAAAGAAAATGGGTTTTTACATGCGCTGATAAGTTTAGTAAAAGAACCAATGCTTATCTTATTGTTGGTAGCATCTTCTATTTATTTTATTAGTGGCGACGTTGGGGACGGAATTTTTATGGTATCTGCCATCATTTTAGTGTCTACGATTTCTTTGTACCAAGATAGTAGAAGCAGAAATGCTTTAGAAAAATTAAAAAGCTTTTCACAACCACATAGTAAAGTAATAAGAAATGGAGCGGTTGTAGAAATAAAAAGCGAGGAGTTGGTAGTGGGCGATAGCCTAATGGTGGAAGAAGGTACATCAATAGCAGCAGATGGAAAGATTGTACATTCCAATGATTTTTCTGTAAACGAATCTATACTCACGGGGGAATCTTTTGCAGTAAGTAAAGATAAAACAAGCAAGGATAATTTTATTTACCTCGGTACAAGTGTAGCAGGAGGCTTAGCTATTGCTACCATTACCGCCATAGGTAAGGAAACCCGCTTAGGAAAAATAGGAAAAAGTTTAGAAGAAATACAAGAAGAAAAAACACCACTGGAATTGCAGATAAATAATTTTGTAAAAAAGATGGTGATTACAGGAGCTGTTATTTTTTTAATTGTATGGGCTGTAAATTATTTCCAATCTTATAATTTGCTTGATAGTTTGTTAAAAGCACTTACGCTTGCCATGAGTATTTTACCCGAAGAAATACCTGTAGCCTTTACCAGCTTTATGGCACTGGGCGCATGGAGATTGATGAAATTGGGTATTGTGGTAAAGCAAATGAAAACGGTAGAAACGTTGGGCAGTGCCACTGTGATTTGTACAGATAAAACAGGCACCATTACCGAAAATAAGATGAGTTTGGCAAAAATTTTTGTATTGGCTACCAATAAAATTTCTACAGTAGAAGATGGTACCTTAGGAGAAGAAAAAGAATTGATAACATTAGCCATGTGGGCAAGTGAACCCATTGCATTCGACCCCATGGAAATAGCTTTGCATAGTGCCTACCAAAAAATAATAAAAGTAGATGATCGCCCCGAATATAAATTGATACATGAATATCCGCTAAGTGGACAGCCACCAATGATGACGCATATTTTTGAAAACACTGCTGGCAAAAGAATTATAGCTGCTAAAGGCGCACCCGAGGCATTGATGAATATTGCTAATCTTACTAAAAATGAAAAACAAGAAATAGAAGAAGCAATAAAAATAATAACAACAGAAGGATATCGTGTATTGGCAGTGGGTGAAGCTGTTTTTGATGGCAATAATTTTCTTGATACACAGCAGGAGTATACATTTATTTTTAAAGGCATTGTTGGATTTTACGACCCTCCCAAGAAAAATATCCTAACGGTACTAAACGATTTTTATACCGCTGGTATTGCTGTAAAATTAATTACAGGCGATAATGCCGCCACTACGGAGTCTATTGCAAAACAAATAGCATTTAAAGGGTATGAAAAAAGTATAAGTGGAGATGAACTTATGAAACTAGATGAAACCAATTTAAAAGTAAGCGTAGCCAATACCAATATCTTTACTAGAATGTTTCCTGAAGCAAAATTAAAAATTATCAATGCGCTAAAAGCCAATAATGAAATTGTAGCCATGACGGGTGATGGAGTAAACGATGGTCCTGCACTAAAAGCGGCACATATTGGTATTGCTATGGGCAAAAAAGGAACGGAGATTGCTAAGCAAGCTGCCTCACTTGTTTTGGCAGATGATGATTTATCAAAGATGGTAGATGCTGTGGGCATGGGTAGAAAAATTTATGCAAACCTTAAAAAAGCAATACAATACATCATCTCCATACATATTCCTATTGTACTCACTGTTTTTATCCCATTGGCCTTGGGCTGGGTATATCCTAATATCTTTTCGCCTGTGCATATTATTTTTTTAGAATTAATTATGGGACCTACCTGTTCTATTATTTACGAAAATGAACCCATGGAAAAAAATACGATGCTACAAAAGCCTCGTACATTTACCAATACTTTTTTTAATTGGAAAGAATTATCAACAAGTATTGTTCAAGGTTTAATGATAACTGCCGGCACTTTATTTGCTTATCAATATGCAGTAATGAATGGGTATAGCGAAGCACTTACCCGCACAATGGTATTTGCAGTTTTAATAGCTGCTAATATATTTTTAACATTGGTAAACCGTTCTTTTTATTATTCCATTTTTACCACCATGAAATATAAGAATAATTTGGTGTTACTTATCATTAGCATAACCATTGGTATTACTGCCTTGTTATTGTACATAAAACTATTTGCCGATTTTTTTGGGTTTGAATACTTAAATGTTGAAAAAATTGGGATTAGTATTGTGATTGGTTTTTTAAGTGTTGTGTGGTATGAAATTGTGAAATTATATAAAAGAAAAAAGCACAAAGCGGTATGATTTATTTTATGAAATTTTAAATAAAAAAATATGAACTGGTACGTAATAATAATTGTTGGTATTGTAGTAATAGGCTTAGTGGTATTTACTATTATTCGCAATCAAAAAGATAAAAATGATTTTGTGCAGAAAGTGAATAACGATTACCCTAAGAAAAAGGAAGAAGAGGGTGATGTAGAAATAGAAGAAGAAAAAGTAAAATAGAAAGTAGTTGCATCTTGATAATAGATGTAAATAAAAGACCAAAAGCTGCAACTGCTTACAAAGTACAGTGCATGCTTACACTGCTTTTATTTAAATAGGGTGAAATTAAATGGAGACAATAGTGGGTTGTATATGCTAAGAAACTAGTGCAGGTTTTAGCGCAGTAGATAAATTAAACCAGCCATTAGAATAGTTTATCGTATAATTGGGTGTATTTATTTTTGTCGAATTTATTAATAAGCTGCGGCTAAAAAAACCGCTGAGAAAATGAGGGCACAGCGTTTACGCTGAGTTTAGCTGTGCAGACTTATTTAACTCATTTTTCTGTGGTGAATTTAACTCCGACAATTTTAATTGCACGCTTATAATTTCTTTTCATTTTATTATTGGTTTTAGTATTAAATTTACGTATGGAGAAACAGAAACTGGATATAGCTAACGAAGTACATCGATATGAAGGCTTATTTAACCATGCTTCTATGGGCATTATTGTTGTGGATAGTAAGAGTATTATACAATCTGTGAATCCCTTTGCATTAAACCTTTTTGGTTATAAAGTACACGAAGTTGTAGGTAATCCAATAGAATTGCTCATTCCACAACGCTTTCAGCATAAACACGTCGGTCACAGAGATGGGTATATTAAAAATCCAAAAAGCCGACCAATGGGTGTAGGCTTGGATTTGTTTGCTGTGAAAAAGGATGGCAATGAATTTCCCGTAGAAGTAAGTTTGGGCAAATACGATAACAATGGCGAAAAAAATGTGATTGCGTTTATAAGTGATATTACTGTGCGAAAACTGGCAGAAGCAGAAGTAATAAAATTGAATAATGAGTTAGAAGAAAGAATAGAGCGAAGGACAACACAGCTAACCATTGCAATGGAACAAATAGAAGAATCGAAAGTAGAGTTGGAAAGTGCCATTTTTTTTCAAAAGGCAATACTAGATAATGCAGGTGCAATGATTATAGGTACAGATGAAAAAGGCATAATCAAAACGTTTAATCCAGAGGCTGAAAGAGAATTGGGCTTCAATGCAAATGATCTAATAGGTAAGCAAAGCCCATTGGTATTTCATGATATGGAGGAAGTAACTTCTAGGGCTAAAGAGTTGTCACAGGAATTAGAACAACCTGTATCTGCAGATATGGATGTATTTTTTGCAAAAGCAAAGCTAGCATTACCCAACGAATATGAATGGAGTTATATACGGAAAGATGGTTCAAGATTTCCTGTATTGCTTCGTGTTACAGCTATGCGTGATGATGAATTTGGTGTCTTTGGTTTTTTAGGAATTGCACTCAATATTTCAGAATCTAAAAAAGTGGAGAAAGAACTACAGGTAGCATTGAATAAAGAAAAAGAATTGAGTGAACTAAAATCAAGGTTCGTATCCATGGCTTCCCATGAGTTTCGAACACCGTTAAGCACAATACTTTCTTCTGCTTCTTTGGTTGCAAAGTATACCGAAACATCGCAGCAAGAAAATAGGGATAAGCATATAGATAGGATAAAGTCTTCGGTTAATAGTTTAGTAGATTTACTCAACGAATTTTTATCTATTGGAAAAATTGAAGATGGTAAAATTAATGCGAATATTGTATCATTCAATATCAAACAATTACTTGAAATTGCTTGTAAAGAAATGCAAGCTTTGGCAAAAATAAACCAAAGTATAAAATATGTACATGAAGGTGAAGAAATGGTTAACTTGGATCCATCTCTTTTAAAAAATGTGATATTAAATCTTTTATCAAATGCCATTAAATTTTCCTCGGAGCAGGCAGCGGTTTTGGTTAAAAGCGAAGTGACAAAAGATAGTACAATTATAACTGTAGAGGATAATGGAATTGGAATTTCCAGTGAAGACCAACAGCATCTTTTTGAGCGCTTTTTTAGGGCTAAAAATGCAGTGAATATACCAGGAACTGGGCTAGGGCTTCACATTGTAAATAAATATATAGAAATGATGCTGGGACAAATATCATATAATAGTGAATTGGAAAAAGGAACAAAATTTATTATTCAATTCGGTAATTTTTAAATTCATAAGTAAATTGCACGAAACTGGCCACTATTAAAAGTGGATGCAAAATGCAATGTTCGTAATCGATTTTTTAACAAGCCCCGTTTTTTGTAAGAGCACAAATTTTAAAACAATAGGTACATATGAAAAAGATTCTATTAATTGAGGATAATGCAGAAATCAGAGAAAATACAGCAGAAATTTTAGAGCTTGCAGGATATAATGTACGAAGTGCAGAAAACGGAAAAGTTGGCGTGGCATTGGCTTTAGAAGAAAAGCCAGATTTGATTGTGTGCGATATTATGATGCCTGTACTGGATGGTTATGGTGTGTTGCACCTCATTAATACCAATCCTGAGCTAAACCACATTCCTTTCATTTTTTTAACAGCAAAAGCTGAGCGAAATGATTTTAGGAAAGGCATGGAGCTTGGGGCCGATGATTATATTACCAAGCCTTTTGATGATATTGAATTGCTCACAGCTATTGAGCGAAGGTTTAGGAAAGCCGAAATATTGCTGAAAGATTATAATCCCAATGCACAGGGTTTGCAACAATTGTTGCAGGAGTATAAAGAAAAAGATGCTTTACAATACCTCTCACAAAGCGGCAATTTAAACCATTATAAAAAAAAACAGCTTATCTACAGTGAGGGTAATCACCCGGTCGTATTATTTTATATAGAAAAAGGGAAAGTAAAAACCTATAGAACCAATGATGATGGTAAGGAGTTAACGATTGGGCTTTATTCGGAAGGCAATTTTTTTGGATACACAGCATTGTTGGAAGATACCATCTACAAGGAATATGCAGAATCTATCGAAGATGCCGAAATTACCGTCATACCAAGAGATCAATTTGAAAATCTATTGAAAAATAGCAAAGAGCTTACACAAAAGTTTATAAAGTTATTGGCAAATAACGTATCAGAAAGGGAGGAGCAATTATTGAGCTTGGCTTATAATTCACTTCGAAAAAGAGTAGCCAATGCCATAGTAACTTTGCAAAACAAGTTCAAAAAAAATGAGCAGGAGCTTTTTTCAATCCATATTTCTCGAGAAGATTTATCAAATATAGCAGGCACGGCTACCGAATCTTTAATACGAACACTCAGCGATTTTAAAACAGAAAAATTAATCGAAATAAAAGATGGTAATATTATTGTTATAAACGAGAAAAAACTACATACATTGTTAAATTAATGCAGTATTTATTACTAAGCAAATAACATTTTTTTACATCCCCATCATTAAACTGTTGCTATCATTTTTAGTTGCAGTTTTTTTTTATGCCATATTTTAAGGCATCTGGCCAACTATTTTTTTTACTGATGTGTTTCAATTTATTTGGTGATTGTCATCATAGAAATATTACTTGTTCCAATTTACTTTTGGAGAAATAAGTAGGAATGATATTTTGACTGTTATAAAATAAATGCTTTATGAAAAAGATTTTTTTCAGTATTGCAACATTGTTATGGGCAAATGCAATCATTGCACAAAATGTAGGTATTGCTACCACTACGCCTTCAGAAAAATTAGATGTAAACGGAAATATAAATGTAAGTGGTACTATTAAGGTAAATGGCATAGACGGTGCTGCTGGTCAAGTGTTGATGAAAAATAGCGCAGGTGTGTTTTCTTGGGGAAATATGGCCCAGTACAACCATACACTTGGCTTTAGTTCCACCTCATCTTTATCCAATACATTGTACACATGGACCGTACCGGCTTCTGTAACAAAAGTTTTTGTGGAGTGTTGGGCTGGTGGCGGCGGCGGTGCAACTGGCGGTGGTGGTGGCGGTGGCGGATATGTTGCAAATGAATGGAGTGTTACACCCGGATCTGTATTTAATATTACAGTAGGTGGTGGAGGTGCTGGCGCAACAACTGCTACAACTGATGCCGTTGATGGCAGTAATACGATTGTACAAATTGGTACAGCCCAACTGATAGCCTATGGTGGAGATGGAGGTCATGTTACCATACCTGGTTTCGCTGGCGAATTTGGTGCTAGTTTTGGTGCATATTATTACGGGCAAAGTGGAACCGCAGGCGAAAGCAATACCGAAACTTATGGCGTGTACAGCGCTACTATTTACTATACTGCTGTAAATTTTGGAAGTGGCGGCATTGGTGGTAACACACAACTTGTACAACACAATGGAGGATTTAGATCTTACAACACAAGTAATGCTGCTATCATAAAAAATACC
>JANNGD010000012.1:0-3988 GCA_031380515.1 Ferruginibacter sp.
GATTTACGCAGAATAAATTTGAGTAAATCTGAGAAAATCTTGGAGCCAAAAATATAGGATCATCTAACGCTGAAAACAGGAAAAATAAAATGCTCTCAGATTTTACGGATTTACGCAGAATAAATTTGAGTAAATCTGAGAAAATCTGGGAGCCAAAATTTAGGATCTTCTAACGCTGAAAACAGGAAAAATAAAATGCTCTCAGATTTTACGGATTTACGCAGAATAAATTTGAGTAAATCTGAGTAAATCTGAAAAATCTGGGAGCCAAAAATCTACTCCATCAAGACTTAGAGCCTATAATTTTACTGGAAGTCCCAACGCTGGAAACAGGAAGAAGTCATTACTTTACTTCAACAGTACAAACAAGCATAAAAAAAGGGATGCCTACTTTTAGAAAGCTGGCATCCCCTTTTATGAATATTCTATAAATTAACGTTGTCCTTGTGGAGCCTGTTGTTGTTGCTGTTGCATTTGTTGCATTTGCTGTTGCATCATTTGTTCTTTCATTTGCTGGTATGCTTTTGGATCAGCTTTTTGCAAACTATCTTCATATTTCTTTTGCTCCTTCATCTGCTGTGCTTGAGCCGCTTTTTGCTCTGCCATTTGTTTAGCCCTTGTAGCAGCCATATCTGCGGTAGCTTGGGCTTTAGATAGTACATCCTTTATTTCTACTTCAAATATTAAAATAGAATTAGCAGGTAGTTCTGCACTCTGCGCTCTTGGGCCATAAGCCAAGCCAGATGGGATAAACATAACAGCTTTGGTACCTTTTTGCATGGTTTTTAATGCTGCTGTCATACCTGGTATTACTCCATTACCTAGGCTCATATCGTTTGTAAGGTTCACCATTAAGGGTTCTGTATGCCCTTTAGATGGATCTACATTAGAATCAAACATAACACCAGTCAAAGTTTTACCTGTGTACATTACTTTTGCAACAACATTGCTGTCTAAAATGGGTCCAATGCCAGCTTGTACTGTTTGTACATAAACACCGTTCCCTATATTAACAGCGGTAATTTTATTTTTTGCCAAATAATCTTGTATTGCTTTATCATCGGTCTTTACCAAAGTTTCTGCTTTGGCTTTTGCCATTACTTCTGCAGCCGCCGCAGCCAGTTTTTTTGCAGAATCTGCCTCAGCAGATGTTTTATACACATTTACCAATTTAATGTTTGTATAAATAAACATTCCTTTTTTTATGAAGGGTGGTAATGGTTGCCCCTGCGGTTGCTTTTTTATAATGCTATCGGTAGATGTTCTTGTAACCACACTATCTCCTTTTTTTAACTGCTTAAAAATAAGTAAGTAAGCTGGAGGTATATTGGTAGAATCAAAAGGCATAATTTGTGGTCCACCTTGCTCCCTAGAGCTGTTAAGCACAGAATCTTTTCTTCCCCCACCTCCTATTACAGAAGTAAAATGAAGTTCCATAAACTCGCCATTCTTCAATAAATCGCCCGACCCGCTGTGAATGATTTTATATTCCATTCCTTCTTCACCTTTTTTGTACTTCTCTTGGCATGAGGAGAATGCTACCAAACTTGCCAATAATAAATAAGAAATTTTCTTCATTGTGTTTGTTGTTTATTTTAAAATGTATATGTAGTTAATTGTTCTCTGTTTTCTTGCATAGCAGTTTTAAAATCTGCAATTGCTTTTTCCAAACTATCAAAAGTAGCACCCCCTGCAGCATTGTAATGCCCGCCGCCATTAAAATATTTTCTGGCAAAGCTATTTACATCAAATTCTCCTTTGCTCCTAAAAGAGCATTTGCGCTCTTCCCCTCTGTCTATTATTATGGCGGCAAGTTTAATGCCTTCTATACCTAGCGGGTAATTTACCAATCCTTCTGTATCGCCCGTTTTTATATCAAATTTTATCAAATCTGCTTGTGGTATAGCTATAAGCGCAGCATTGTATTCATAAAAAACCTCCATTCTGTTCAGCAAAACATTGCCTATAAAACGCAGGCGAGCTTCGCTGCTATTATCAAACAAAGCCTCGTGTATGGGCGAATGTAGTAAACCACGGTCTTTCAAATTTGCCACCATTTTATGCACACCCGAGCTGGTGCTTGGAAAACGGAACGACCCCGTATCTGTCATAACACCTGCATACAAACATTGCGCTATGGCATCGTTTATTTTGTCTTCTTGCCCTGCTGCAATTATAAAATCGAAAACCATTTCGCAGGTACTGCTTTTATTTACGTCACTTATGCCATAGGTAAATTTCTCTACTTGGGGCTCTCTGTGGTGGTCTATCAATATTCGTTGCCCCGTAGCTGTATCCAAAGCAGCTTCCATATTTTTAGTACGGCTAAGGGTATTAAAATCCAAACAAAAAATCCAATCAGCTATTCTAATCAATTCATTGGCAGCATCTGTATGACGTTCATATTCCAAGACCGTTTGTACACCGGGCATCCAATTTATAAACGAAGCCCAGTTGGTAGGCGAAATAACCACCGCCTCGTGCCCCAATTGCTTTAAAAAATGATACAACCCCAAGGTAGAACCCATGGCATCGCCATCTGGCTTTTGGTGCATGGTAATAACTACTTTTTTTGGAGTAGCCAGCAACGGAAAAATTTTGTCTATAGTCTGCATAAAATCGGCGCAAAAGTAAGGAAAAAAATGGGTTAAAGGTAAAAAGTTATAAGTTGTAGGTTTAAAAGTTGTTTGGTGTTTGGTGTTTGGTGTTTGGCGTTTGGTGTTAGTTGTTTGGTGTTTGGTGTTTGTTGTTAGTGATACCAAGATTTTGGAGCTCAACATTAGGCCATTATTCATCATTTGTCCTGCTATCCGCAGTACGCCTCGTGGGCTCGTGCCTCGCCCACTGCGGGGTACTTGCTCCTATCAGGGCTAGGTTTTGGGCATTTAATCTTCTATCACCATGTATAAACGGCTACCTCATTATTATTGCAAAGTGTTTGTTTATTGCTGGCAAAGCAGCTTACAACCCTTCCCCTGCCCTATGGCTGTTTATTATTATTAACTTTTTCATTAAGACAAAACATAATTTTAGTATTTCTTCCATATCCAATTATCCAATAAACACCCTACTTTTGCAAAAAAAATACAAAAATGACCAACAGAACCTTTACCATGATAAAACCAGATGCAACTTTAAATGGCAGCACTGGTGGTATTTTAGAAATGATTAATGCAGCAGGTTTTCGCATAGTAGCCATGAAAATGGTACACCTAAGCGCTGCAAAAGCAGGCGAATTTTATGCAGTACACTGTGAGCGCCCTTTTTATGGCGAGCTGGTAGAATTTATGAGCCGTGGCCCAATAACAGCCGCTATATTGGAAAAAGAAAACGCAGTAGAAGATTTTCGTACATTAATAGGTGCTACCAATCCTGCACAAGCGGCAGAAGGTACCATACGTAAAAAATACGCAACTTCTATAGGCGAAAACGCAGTACACGGAAGTGACAGCGACGAAAATGCAGCCATTGAAGGCAGTTTCTTCTTTAGCCAATTAGAGCAGTTTTAGTAAACGATAAAACGATCAAAAAAATCCCCATTGCCTACTGCTATGGGTATTTTTTTGTACAATAATAAAATAAGTGCACAAAACTCGTTGTGTTCTTTGTTATCGTTGTTTCGCTGTGTGAAATATTGCTGTTATTCCTGTTTCGCTGTGTGAAATAATTATCGCTGCTTCGCTGTTATCCCTGTTTCGCTGTGTGAAATATCGCTGTTTGAAATAAAATTCGCTGTCTCGCCGTTATCCCTGTTTCGCCGTGTGAAATATCGCTGTATGAAATATCGCTCTGCGCCAACTCCTTACCCTCCCTTCTCTGCGGTAAAACCCCAAAAAACATTCTCATCACAAAAAAATAACATAAAAAATTGCTATGTATATGAAACCAATTACTTACCTTCATTATAGCAACAATACTTTTAAGTTGTGTCCGAGCAGAATGGGACTGAGGGACGGCGAAGCCTTGCCCCGGCGGAAAAAGATGAAAG
>JANNGD010000023.1:0-4621 GCA_031380515.1 Ferruginibacter sp.
AGAAAATCAAGCCATAGCCCAAGCTAAAAAAGACAACATAAAATACATTCCATTTGTGTTAGAAAATGGAGATAGTCCAAAGCAATTATTGGCTAGATGCAGATATATTTTAGCAAAGAAAAAAGATAATTGGACAGAAAGTCAAATAGTAAGAGCAACACTACTTTTTAAAAGATACCCTGAACTTGAACATGCCTATCATCAAACTTTAGCATTTAGAAATATTTATGAAGACAGAATACTGGCATCAGCCAAGATGAGGTTTACAGATTGGATTAATGAAATTATTAGCAAAGAGGTAAAAGAATTTTACACTGTTGCAAATACTGTAAAACATAATCTAGAAAACATCCTTAACTTTTTTATAAACAGGCACACAAATGCTAATGCAGAGTCTTTTAACTCTAAAATTAAACTCTTTAGAGCTAATCAAAGGGGCGTAACTGATACAGTGTTTTTCCTTTTTAGATTACATAAACTTTTTGCTTAGTCCCCAATAGATTAATGTGAGCCAAAATAATGGCAAAGCATTACAAACTTTACCCCAATTCATTTACACAAATTACCAATTCCTAATTCCTAATCCCTTTTCCCCCAATTCCTAATTCCTAATTCCTAATTCCCTACACCCTATGATAATCACCTTTCCAATGCTTAATTGCCTGCTTAATTTCTTTTTGCGATAAATTATTTTCTACTGCTTTGTGCGCAAGTTCCACAAACTCATTGTTGGGTGCAAAACGCAAAGCAATTATTTGTCCCATCCTCAATTTAGGGTCAAACAAATTACCCGTTATAGAAAAATAACGAAGGTTTTCTTCGGCACGAATAGCCCTGTTTTGAGCTACCAAAGCAAAAGAACGAGCAAAAAAAGTAACCAAAGTAATTACTACACTACCAAGCAAAACCAGGGCAGGCAACATCAAACCCAAGCCAGCACTCCAATGCCTGTACAAACTAATACTAGAGCATACAAGCATTACAAATATTAAGGAAAAAGTTACATAATGAAACAAGGGTACCATGCGTTTATGGTTAGAGAAATTTTGTTCTTTCATGATTGTTTTTTAAAAGATTTAAATTTAGGCATTATTTACCAAGCACAGTAAAGTTTAAAATAATTATTCTTCGCCCTTAAGTATTTTAATTACTTCGGCTGCAGATTTATTCCTATAAAAATCTAAATTTATTTTTTGTGAGGAATCAGCTTCAGCATAGAGTAATGCATACATTTTTTCTGATGTAATATTATCATAAAATATTAAGTTAAACGCTTGAGCACTTTTTATATCAAAATATTCTTTAGGATACTTATCTCTTTTCAAAGTATCAACTATATTTTGATAAACTAATGTAGACTTCTGTAAATATTTTTTACCATTAAGTGTATCATGCATAAAAAAGAAGACCAATCCTGTGCTTGAAATAAAATCTGCTCTATACGGTCTTATTTTATTTAGCTTTAAAGATGTTTTCAGCGCCTTATCATATTCTTTTAGGATGAGACAATAGCCAAATAAATGTTCATAAGCAGACACGAAATCAGAATCAATTGCAATAGCCAATTCAGTCAATTTAATAGCTTTTTGATAATCACCAGTTGTTAATAAAACTTTTGTTGCGCTATCTATATACGAAACTGCTTTTGGATTAATACGCTTCTCTTTTTTAACTAATGAATTGTTACAAGAACTCAATAAAAAACAAAATCCTAATAGTATAAATTTAAACATATTGCAATTTAACCCATATAGTAATAACACACTTCAAACAAACCAAATCATACTTCGCCATACTTCCCTTAAATTTGTAAAAAATTATCTGCTATGAATCATACATTAATTACACACAATATTTTACGTTGGGCAGTTTTATTATTTGGCATTTGGGCTATATTCAATGCTATATCGGGTATTATCAAAAAAAGAAATTATACCAATGCCGATAATAAAGTAAACCTTTTCTTCATGATAAGCTGCGATATTCAATTATTGCTTGGCCTTATTTTGTATTTTAATGGCATTTGGTTTCAAAAAATAAAAGCCGGAATGGGAGAAGTGATGAAAAATCCCATTGATAGATATTTTGCAGTAGAGCATGCGCTTATGATGATTATTGCTTGGCTATTGGTACACGTAGGTCGTAGCATGGTAAAGAGAGGAACCAGCGATGCGCAAAAACACAAACGCAGTTTAATTTATTTTGGCCTTGCCATTGTAATTATCCTGGCCATGATTCCTTGGCCGTACAAGCAAATCGGTATTGGCCGTTCATTATTTCCACAATTTTAATTTGAGTATGGCTAAGAAAGTAATTGAAAAACCAATCATTCTTATCACCAACGACGATGATATCACATCACCCGGTATTCGTGCATTGGTAGAAGCGGTAAAAGATTTAGGTCGTGTAGTAGTTGTAGCACCCGATAAACCACAAAGTGGAATGGGGCACGCCATTACCATCGGCTCTCCCTTACGCATGCGCAAAATGGATTTGTTTGGCGAAATAGAAAGCTGGCAAACAAGCGGTACACCGGTAGATTGTGTAAAATTGGCTGTAGATAAAGTGCTGCACCGCAAGCCAGATATTTGTTTGAGCGGTATAAATCATGGTGCCAATCATTCCATCAATGTGTTGTACAGTGGTACTATGTCTGCCGCTATGGAAGCAAGCATTGAAGGCATACCCAGCATTGGTTTTTCAATGATGGATTACAGTTATGAAGCAGATTTGTCTGCCGCAAAACAAATTGTATCCAAGATTGTGAAAGAAGTAATGAGCAAAAAACAGGACAAGCATTTGTTGTTAAATGTAAATATCCCAGCCGGCAATATGGAGAGCATAAAAGGAATTAAATTGTGCAGGCAAGCTTATGCAAAATATGAGGAGGATTTTATAGAACGTACCGACCCTCATAAGAAAAAATATTATTGGCTTACGGGCGCTTTCAAAAATTTTGATAAGTCCAAAGACACCGATGTATGGGCGTTGGAGCACAATTATGTAAGCGTTGTTCCCGTACAATTTGATCTTACAAACTACAAACTAAAAGCGCAATTAGAAAAAAGCAAACTCTTTAAATAATGTTTAAGAAAGATAATTTTATATACGGCTGCGTACTTGGGGTGCTGGCACCTATTGCAGGTTTGCTTATGCTAAAATTTAGGAAGTTTGGGATGCTAAGTTTTAAAGAAGTACTTCAGTTTATGTATTATCAACCTGGCCATGGTTTAATAACAGCAGGACTAACAATCTCTTTAATGATGAATGCTATTTTATTTACGCTCTACATAAACAAACGAAAAGACCAAACCGGCAAAGGGCTATTTATAACAACCGTTATTTATGGGGTTGTTATTTTGCTTATAAAATATTTGAGTTAGAATTTTTGAATCCCAAATTCGCTGAAATAGAAAAATATATTCAACAAAACCAATAAACGCACAATTTGTAGATCTATAAATTATTAAGAATATTTTTTGTGATTCTTCAACTTTTCTTGGAGCCTTTGTGTTTCCCTCTACAACAACCCATCCACAAACTGCCTTCCATCAAACACCAATAAATCTTCCATTTTTTCGCCCACACCAATAAACTTTACGGGTATTTTAAATTGATCTGCGATAGCAATTACTACACCGCCTTTTGCGGTGCCATCTAATTTTGTAATGGTAAGTGCTGTTACTTCTGTAGCAGCAGTAAAATGTTTTGCTTGCTCCAAGGCGTTTTGCCCAGTGCTACCATCCAATACCAGCATTACTTCGTGTGGTGCATCTGGTATTACTTTTTGTATAACTTTTTTTATTTTACTTAGCTCATCCATTAAATGCGCTTTGTTGTGCAAGCGACCAGCAGTATCTATCAATATTACATCGCTGTTGCGAGACACGCCGCTCACCACCGTATCGTAGGCAACAGAAGCAGGGTCGCTGCCTTGCTCCCGCTTTACAATGGGCACGCCAGTACGATCACTCCAAATGGTAAGTTGCTCCACTGCAGCTGCACGAAAAGTATCTGCTGCACCCAGCAAAACTGCTTTACCCGCTTTAGAAAAATTATGTGCCAGCTTACCTATTGTAGTTGTTTTACCTACCCCATTTACACCTACAACCAATATTACATGCGGTTTATGCCCAGCAGGCAATTCGTAATTTTCGTAAGATGTATCGCTAGACGACTTTACCAACAAGGCTTCTATTTCTTGTTTTAGAATACCGTTGAGCTCCGTTGTATTTAAGTATTTATCTTTTGCAACACGCTTTTCTATGTTATCAATAATTTTTACAGTTGTTTCTATTCCCACATCTGCACTTACGAGGGCGTCCTCAAGGTTGTCCAACACTTCTTCATCTACAGTACTTTTTCCTGCAATGGCTTTGGTTATTTTACCAAAAAAGCCTTCCCTGGTTTTTTGCAAACCAGCATCCAACGATTCTTGTTGTTGTTTCTTTCCAAATAATTTGTCAAATAAACCCATGGTATTTGTAAAATTGAATTGTATGCTTACAAAAGTAACTTGAATCCATCTAAGAAAATGTACTATTCCTTACGTTCCTTTTAGCCAATATCAAATACTTGTTTCCTTTATAAAGCCATTTGCTGCTTAAAAAATTTATTCCAT
>JANNGD010000033.1:0-2858 GCA_031380515.1 Ferruginibacter sp.
AATTTACATTGTTGTATGCAGGATTTGCTTTTGTAATGACACTTATTCGTGAAGTTGTAAAAGATTTAGAAGATATGGAAGGCGATAGGATATATAAATGTAATACAATGCCCATTGCTTGGGGAGTACCTGCTACCAAGGTTTTTGTAGGGGTATGGATTATTGTAGCAGCGGCAGTATTGGCTATTGTTCAATTATATGCCTGGCAATCTGGTTGGTGGGTTGCTGCCATTTATTTTTTGGTTCTTCTTATATTACCTATGTTTTATTTGATGCGTAAACTATATGCAGCCAGCACTGCAGCAGATTATCATTTGCTGAGTAGTATCATAAAATTTATTATGCTTGCAGGTATTCTTTCTATGTTACTATTAAAATTTGCAAATTAGTTTATGGAAAAAATTATCCTAGCTTCTCAATCTCCTCGTCGTAGAGAATTATTGCATCTTGCAGAAATTGATTTTGACGTAATTGTAGCAAATACAGATGAAAGTTACCATGATTATTTATCTTTTGAGGATACCGCTGTACACATTGCAAAAAACAAAGCGCTTGTAGTTGCTGAAAATAATATAGGTAAGATTATACTTGCCGCCGATACGATTGTTGTTTGTAATAATAAAATATTGGGAAAGCCGATAGACAGAGAAGATGCTATTGCCATACTCTCCCAACTTTCGGGTAATACGCACCAGGTAATTACAGGTGTTTGTATTTTAAAAAAGGAGCATGAAATTTGTTTTGCAGATATTACAACTGTAAGTTTTCATGCGCTCACACAGGACCAGATAAAATATTATGTAGATAAATACAAACCTTACGATAAAGCCGGCGCTTATGCCATACAAGAGTGGATTGGTGCTGTAGGCATAAAAAGAATAGATGGCGATTTTTACAATGTAATGGGATTGCCGGTGAGTAGGGTGGTAGCTGCGTTGGCACTGTTAAAATAACATTTTTTCTGGTGTTTTTCTTTCGGTACAAATATCTATTTACCCTAGATTGTGTCATAACTTAATTGCTAATGACTGAACAGCTTTTACAATTTATTTGGCAGTTTCAATATTACAACAGCAGTAATTTGAAAACGACAGCGGATGAAGATTTACAAATCTTATATGCTGGAACACATAATACAAACCAAGGCCCCGATTTTTTAAATGCAAAAATAAAATGTGGAGATACAACCCTTGCAGGAAGCATCGAATTGCATTTGAATGCAAGTGAATGGAACCAACACAAGCATAGTATTGATAAAAATTACAATAATGTGATTTTGCATGTTGTATGGAATGAAGATAAGAACCTTGCATTGAATTTTCCCGTGCTGGAATTAAAAAGCAGGGTGTCAAATGTATTGCTTGCAAAATATGAGGCGTTGATGAACGCAAAACAATTTATACCATGTGAGCAACACATTCAATCTGTAAACGACATTACCCTTATTGCTTGGAAAGAGAGATTGATAATAGAACGATTGCAAGAGAAAGTCACCTATATTGAAAAATTATTGCAAGAAAACAATCACCACTGGGAAGAAGTTTTTTGGCAAATACTGGCTAGAAATTTTGGTATAAAAATAAACAGCGACGCTTTTGAAAGCATGGCAAAATCTGTTCCTTTAAATATACTGGCAAAACACAAAAATCAATTACTCCAACTAGAGGCTTTGCTATTGGGGCAATCGGGACTGTTGGATAATAATTTTATAGATGATTATGCCATCATGCTGCAAAGGGAATTTAACTTTTTAAAACAAAAGTATGGATTGAAACCAACGCATATTCCCATACAGTTTTTGAGGATGCGCCCTGCAAATTTTCCAACGATAAGATTATCCCAATTAGCTGCATTGGTACACGAAAGCAACCATTTATTTTCTAAAATAAAAGAAGCTACATCAGTAAATGAAGTAGAAAAAATGTTGCAAGTAACTGCCAATGATTATTACCATTATACTTTTGATGAAGCTACCCATTATAAAAAGAAAGCATTGGGTAAACAGATGATACAGAATATAATTGTAAACACAGTATTACCAGTTCTATATGCATATGGTTGGTACAACAACAGTGAACAATATAAAATGAAAGCCTTGCAATGGGCTGAGCAATTATTGCCGGAAAAAAATAATATTACAACTGGTTTTACACAACTTGGTATTGCCAATACATCGGCTTACGACTCTCAAGCATTGATACAATTAAAAAATAAATATTGTAATGTAAAACGTTGTTTGGAATGTGCTGTGGGCAATAAAATCTTAAAGAATTGATTTTTTTGTTTTCATTTTTTTAAAGTCCAACAGGGTGTATTTATAATTGTCGCACTCAATAGTAGAAAATAGCGATAAAAAAATGACAACAGAGAAAAGGGGAGCAGAGAGATTGCGCAGAGATTCTCTGCGAAGTATCTTCTAACTTATTTCTCTGCGGTAAATTAATAAGCGACAATTATAAATGCACCTGTCCAACAATCAAAAAGTAAAACATCTATTATTTTCGTTAACTTAGCCATGCCTTTGTAACACAAATAGGAATGCAATTTGCATCTATGTGTTTTTAGTTACTTGCTTATTATTATTTCAAACTGCAAAAATAAAACGATTTAAAATGAAATACCCCGAAATAAAAAACTATATAGCTGGGCAATTTGTTGCAAGTTCTTCTAATAGAACATTGGATGTAATATCTCCGCTGGATGGAAATTTGTTATCTACGGTGCCACTATCCAACAACGATGATTTGAATACAGCTGTCATTGCAGCAACAAAAGCATTTGAGACTTGGTCTAAAACTTCTATAAAAGAAAGGGTACAAATTTTTTATAGATACCGAGCATTGTTGGAGAAAAACATG
>JANNGD010000040.1:0-9744 GCA_031380515.1 Ferruginibacter sp.
GGTATTTGCCGTAGCTCCTGTAACCGCTGATCCATTTCTAAACCACTGGTAAGCATATGGTGATGCGCCTGGGTTAAGTGATGATACCGCTGCTGTTAGCGTAGAAGTTAAGCCTGGGAATAAGCTTGTAATAGGTGCTGCACTTATTACTACAACCGGTAATGGTCGTACGGTTAATGTTGCAGAAGTAGATCTTATAAAACCACAACTTGCTGATGTGTTTATTGAATCTCTGTACATGAAACCATTCATTGTTACTGGTGCGCCTGTTATTACCAATGTACTGGTAGTTGCTCCGCTATATACTCCACCATTTGCAATGTTGGTATAAGTTAAGCCGCCATTTGTACTTAATTGCCAGTTGTGTGTAAAGATTGGACCGCCGCCTAATGTTCCTAATTGAACAAAGGAAGTATTTCCGTTTGCACATATAGATGCATTGTTTACCGTTGCAGTTCCTGTTACAGCTGTCTGTACGTTAAGTGTTGCTGCAGCGCTTGTAGGCGTACCTCCGCAGAAACCTGCTACTAATACACGATAGCTATAACCTGTCATACCTACTGTTGCTCCTGTAATAGTGAGAACATCTGTTGTTGCTCCACTGTAAACTCCAGCATTTGTTACATTCGTCCATACAGGTGCACCTGGTGCCAACACGGTATTTATTTGCCATTGGTAAGTAGTACCTGCTGTAGCATTTGGTACCACCGCAAAGGTTGTATTTGCGCCAGCACAAATTGTCTTACTTGTTGGTTGGGTTGTAATAGTAACCGCTGGTGTAACTGTTATAGCTGCACTGCCTGATATTCCTGCTGCTGGTATTGGACAACCATTGGCTCCTGTTACAGATACAATTGTATAACTTGTACTCACAGCTGGTGCTACAGTAATATTGGTACCACTTGGGTAATAATTATAAGTAGTGTTTGTTGTACCATCGCTGTATACCAATGTATATGGCGCTATACCACCAGTAATATCTGCTTTGATATTGTTTATTGTATTTGCACAATTTACAGAAGATGGCGTAGAATATTCTACCTGATCTACTCCAATAAAATCAGAGTTTGCTCCACCACCACCATTGGTTACAAAATACCTAAAGGCTATTCTACCTGGTAATGTTCCGGTAACGCCAGATACTGTACCAGTAATTTTTGTCCATACTGTTGGGTAAGGAGATGTTCCTGTTCCTGTACCTGAACCTGGTAATAAATTTGGATTTACAGTAAGTACCAAGTTGGTGAAATCTCCCACACTTGTAATTGCTGTACCTACATTTACACTTGTACCCAATGTACTAAACCTCAGTTCCAATCTGTCGGGGAATGTACCATCGGTTGTACGAGTATAGAAAGATATTATATCTCCATTCTTAATATTTACTACTGGTGAAAATAACCAAGTACTTATATCTCCTGCTGCGCTTGTAATAGTGTTTTGGAAATTTGCTGCAGCATAAGAATTAGTTGGACCATTAAATGCAGGGAATGTTGCTGGAGCCCCTTGGAACCAATTGGTTGTTCCGCCTGGCGCACTGTTGTTCCTAAATGACCAACCTGTAGGCAACACTGTTGTAAATCCTTCATTTATTTGGAAGGTTGCACCCGCTACTGCAGACATTACCGCAGTTACTGGTGATGAATTTACTGTACTTGAAACTGGTACTGATGCACAACCATTTGCTCCTGTACCTATTACAGAATAGGTAGTAGTAGCTGCAGGGCTAGCCAATACAGTAGCGCCTGTTGTAGCACTTAAACCAGCAGCAGGTGACCATGCATAACCAACTGCACCAGAAGCTGTAATGCTTAATGGGCTACAGCCAGATGCTGGACTTACTGTAATAATTGGTCTTGGTAACACAGTAACAATTACGTTGTTTGCACCTGCACAAGGACCAGCAGCTATAGTAGCTGTGTAAGTAGATGTAGCAGCAGGGGTAACCCAAACTGCATTTGCCTGTGTACCTGCTACATAAGCTGTAGTAGCAGCAGCATTGCTGAAAATGGTACCTACAACACCGCCTGACCATATGGCTGTTGGCAAAATTAAATAACCAAAGTTTAAATTCCAATTGGTTAAATTACCAATATCTCCTCCAGCTCCATCTCTCATAGCCAAACGCCAGTTACCAGAAACGGATCCTGCATTGGCTGCTGCTATAAATAATGCAAAGTTATTTACACCTGGCGTTTGTTGCAAGCCCGTAGGGCCCACATTGGCTAAGCCTTGTGGCGCAAACGTACCATTAAATGGTGCAGCTCCTGTTGCAATTGAAGGAAAGCCTCCAGCCGAGGTAAGTGTTGTATTTGTAAAGTTATCACCTGAACCACCTACTCCACTCAATAAATTTAATGTTGTGCCGTTTGGTGCTATAAGATTTATTGACATATCTGAATCCCAAGTATGTGTCATGGTGAAATTAACAGCTACAGATGTAAGCGCTGCGCCTGCTGGTAAAGTTACAGGCAATGTGCTTGTTATACCTGCTGCATTTGCATCGGGTACAGTAACTGAAATTGCTCCACTATTTGCAAGACCAGTGCCTGGGGTACCGGTACCTGATACCGATAATCTTTGTGTTACACCTTCGCAAATAGTTGCTACATCTGGTGTTAAACAAGTACAAGGTGTAACGGTAATTGTTATCTGACCACAAAGACCATTTGGAGCACAACCACCTTCGCCACGTGCATAATAAGTGGTGGTTACAGTAGGACTTACTGTTACAGTATTGGTACCAGCTATTGGGGTACCACCGCAAGATGTAGTATAAAACTTCCAACCTGCATTGTTATTTAATGTACCACTAGCTGTTAAAGTAACAGGGGCGCCAGAACAAGAGTTAAGTGCAGTTGTACTAACGGTTGGTGCCGCAGCAGCAATACAAAGTGTAGAATAATTGATAGAAAAAGGCAAATCTGCAGCAACATCAGGAGCACTTGCTGGGTTACCCCCGTCAACAAGAGCTGCCCACGTAGCACCCAATCTTTGACGAGCATTATAACCAGGCAACGTTCTTACACCTACTGTTTGACTAGTTGGGCCAAAACAATTTACTGGAGTAACCAATTGCCACTCTACCCAATATGTACCAGCAGACAAAGCCGTACCAATTGTTGCGTCAATAGAAAAGATAGGCAAATTAGGATTTGGAGCTCCTGGTGTAGGAACTTGAGAATTGAAAATACCTTTTCTACCAGTAAAAGCGGTAGAAAGGAATCTATTTGTAGTCATATCGCCGTAAACGATCGTACCACCTGCCCCTGGTACACCACTCCAAATTCTTACTCTAATATTTGTGTAAGGAGAGGTTGTGCCAGTAGCTGGTACAGTTTGATCCAATGAATATACCCTAAGCGTAGAAATTGTCCATGTTTCTCCTGCAGGAACTGTAAAGTCATCGGCAGTAGAATTGTCTGCTGTAGCTGTAAACTGATGTCCAACGCCCAATAATGAATTAGATTGGGTGGTATTTCCAGTAATATTTTGTAATTCATGCCAAGTTGTACCTGCTGGTGCAGCAGTACCATTAAGACTTGTAGCTCCTGTACCAAGGTTACCATTCACATAGGTTTGTGAAAAAACACTTGAAACAATACACAAAGCAAACACCAATACAGAAAGGAGTTTTTTACTAAACCTCCCTGTTGAAAAGTAATTTTGATTCATAAAAGAATTGTTTTGATTGAAAAAAGAGATGTTATTTTATTAGATGTAGGGATTAATTAATTATTTCTTTCATCTACCAATGAAGCTGCTGCTTTATTAGCTTTCATTTTGTCATTGTCGTACTCAGCTTCAGTTTGTTGCTTTTTCTTAACAACTGTTGTAGCTTTAGGCTCAACTGTTCTTTTTTTAGCTGAAGGTGTTTGTTCGGTAGAAGTTGTTGTTGTAGGTTGTGTTTTTGAAGCAGATTTAGTTTGAGCACTTGCAGAAACGATGAAAGAAAACATAATGAAAGAGAAAAGTAATACTTTTTTCATAAATAATAATTTAAAATTAACAATATATTGAACAAATATAACTAGAATAACATTAAGGTGACAAAAAAATACTGATATGGCTAAATTGTTATAAAATAATGATGGGAGGATTATCTTTTCAATAAAAAAACCTACTTTTAACGATAACACTGAGCTGAAACTTCACGGTTTATGAAATTGACTGAAAGATTAAAAGAACTAAAGTTTATAAAAGGATTTGTCTATTTTATAGTTGGAATATTAACCTATCCAGGGCTCAATATAATAAACAAATTGAAGATTACAGGCATGGAGCACCTAAAGGGGTTGCCAAAGAAAAATGTACTGTTTGTAAGCAATCACCAAACTTACTTTGCAGATGTAATAGCTTTTATTCATATTTTTTGTGCTCACTCTTGGCGAAAGAAAAATAAACTTGGCATTCCATTTTATTTGTTATGGCCTTTTACAAAGATAAAGTATGTAGCTGCTGAAGAAACCATGAAAAGCAGTTTACTTACCCGCTTTTTTACTTTAGCTGGTGCGCTTACTGTAAAAAGAACATGGAGTGAAGGTGGAAAAGAAGTACGCAGGGGCTTAGACCCCTCAGATACCAGGAAAATTTTTGATGCTTTAAGAGACAATTGGGTAATAACTTTCCCTCAGGGCACTACAAAAGCGTATGCTCCAGGGAGAAAAGGAACCGCTCATATTATTAAGCAAACAAATCCTATAGTTATTCCTGTTGTTATAAATGGCTTCTCAAGGGCATTTAATAAAAAGGGACTTGTACTTAAAAGGAAAGGCACTCCGCTGAGTGTAAGATTTAAAGCTCCTTTACTTATAGATGTTACAAAAACCAATGAAGAAATAATGGTACAAATTATGGATGCTATTGAGCAAAGCAAGCCATTTATGCCAGGGAATAAATTGGTTTAGGTTATTTAAAGAGATTACTATTTTATTTGAATGTTGTATAAATTATGAAAGAAGTGATTTAATGAATTAACATAAGCTAATATAAAATTTGAAAAATAATATGATCATAAAATGTGCGACCTGCCTTAGCCGTTAGACAGGCGCTACAGAAGTTGAGATAGCCTCTAGTTTTTGTTTGGCTAAAAGAGAATTGCTTTACGCTTACTAGGTATTTTTTTGCTTATTTTACAAAAAGTGCTTTTAACTCTTCTGCATCTTCTGCCTTCATTTTACCACCAAGTACTAAACGAATTTGCCTTCTTCTAAGAGCCCCTTCAAATAATCTTATTTCATCCTCTGTTTCTGGCAGCAATGCATTTATAGCCCTTGGTTTGTTATTGGGATCCAATGCTACAAACGTATAATATGCCTGATTGCTTTTATATCTGTATTGCTGTATGGCATCTTCGCCCCAAACATTTAAATGTACTTCCATACTGCTATTAAAGGCACGAGTTACTTTAGCTTCTATGTGTACTACATTACCAATTTTTATAGGCGTTTCAAAAGAAATATTATCTACAGATGCCGTAACAACTGGTGCTGCACAATGTTTCATGGCTGCGAGGGCTGCTGCAATGTCCATCCAATACATCAATCGACCTCCCATTAAATTTCCGAAATTATTCGTATCGTTGGGTAATACCAATTCAGTCATCACCACCAAAGATTCTGCCGCTTTTTTTTCCATACCTTAATTTTTGGCAAAAGTACGTAGAATGTAAGTAGATATGAATTTAGAAACTTGCATTAACAGAAACTTAAATTCCATTAAATTGCAGTTCAATTTTTATTATGACTTCATTCGATAATACGGAATACGCTTTTGCATATAAATCCAATAAAGAATTAAAAAAAGCAAATTTTTTATTTTCTACTATGGGAAAGCCTTGGTTGGTAAGCTTGGGGCTAAAACTTATGCCGATTGCCATAAAAATGCACATCCCTTTTACGAAAACTATTATTCGAAATACCATTTTTAGCCAGTTTGTAGGGGGAGAAACATTGGAAGAAACGGCTACCGTTGCAAAAAAACTAGGTGAATACAATGTGGAGGTTATTTTAGACTATGGTGTAGAGGGGGGCGAAGAGGCTGAGGAAGGTTTTGATCATGCTACGGATGAATTTATAAAAGTGATAAACTATGCTGCTACGCAAAAGAATATCCCATTTATGAGTATAAAAGTTACTGGACTTGTCCGTTTTGGATTACTAGAAAAAATAGATGCAGCTATGCATGAGCTACCAGGCACTTTAATGAAGAGATATGTGGCCGCTTTAAACAAACTAGGCGAAAATGAAAAAAAAGAATGGCAAATGGTTGTTTCTAGGATAACAAAAATATGTGAGGTAGGAAATAAAAAAAATGTGGGTGTATTGGTAGATGCAGAAGAAACTTGGATACAAGACCCCGTAGATGCCCTCACCATTTTGATGATGGATACATTTAATAAAAGCAAAGCCGTTGTTTATAATACCCTTCAATTATACAGGCACGATAGACTTGCCTTTTTAAAAGATAGTTATACAGCAGCAATAGAAAGAAATTTTATTCTTGGGGCAAAATTGGTAAGAGGTGCCTACATGGAAAAAGAAAGAAACCGTGCTATTGAAAATAATTACCCTTCTCCCATTCAACCAGACAAAGAAAGTAGCGACAGAGATTATAATGCAGCTGTAGAATTTTGTATAGCACATTTAGAAAACATAGCAGTAATAGTGGCTTCGCACAATGAGTATAGCAATTTGTATGCAACGCAGTTATTAGATAAAATAGGATTACCTCATAACCACCACCACATTCATTTTTCGCAGCTATATGGCATGAGCGATAACATAACCTTTAACCTAGCAAAAAATGGATGTAGTGTAAGCAAGTATTTACCTTTTGGCCCAATAGATGATGTAATTCCTTATTTAATGAGAAGGGCACAAGAAAACAGCTCTGTATCAGGCCAAATGGGCAGGGAGCTTGGATTGATAAAGAAAGAAATGAAAAGAAGAAAATTAGCAACCGACTAAGTTTTTAGGATATTATTTTTATGCAAGTTCTATTACTTCGCATTGTTTTATATCTGCAGCATCAATAGTAAAACGAATAAGGGTTCTTACTTTTTGCCAACCTTGTTTACCTGCAGCTCCAGGGTTCATGTGCAGGCAATTTAATTTATCGTCGTAGATGATTTTTAAAATATGGGAGTGGCCGCTAATAAAAAGTTTACTGTTGCTTTTTAAAATATCCTCTTTAACTCCTTTTGAATACCTTCCAGGATAACCCCCGATATGTTGCATGAAAACCGGTATAGCTTCGCAAGTAAAGAATAATTTTTCTGGGTAAACTTTTCGTAAATCGGGGGTATCTATATTTCCATATACGGCTCTAAATACAATTGGCTTTTTTAATATCTCGTGAAAATATTTTTTAATTTTTTCATCTATATTATTTAAACCAAAATCGCCTACATGCCATATCTCGTTGCAGTTTTTAAAATGCTCAAATATTGCTTCGTCTAAATAGCCATGCGTGTCTGATAATAATCCAATGCTTGTCAAAACTTTTTATTTAGCTACAAAGATGGGGATCTAACGTAAGCAATGTTATCATTTTTATCGCTTTTTTTATTTTTCTTTTTTTTCTTATTTGGTTCGTAAATTTCAACAGCTTTTTCCACCAGTTTCAAAAACTCATTTTGAGCAAGAATGTTTTTATCTACTGCCGCATCTACAATTAACTTTACATCGGTCCAAGAAATTTTATTTATGTATGGAGATTCCTTCAATTTAAGCCCAAACAAAGCCACCGAAGCTGCAAATTTTGTGCTGTTTTCATTTACATCAATTAGCTTATTGCTCATTGTATGATCTACTATTACTTGAGAGCGAGTTGTATCAAAAATGTCTCTATACTTAAGTTGCAGGCTACCCAATTCATCTGATGCAAGACCATTTATTTTAGCTGGCTCAATTTCAATTATGGCTATAGTACAACTTCCACTACCAATTTCTCCCCCATCAATACCACTGGTTGGATCTTGAACAGCATCTCTTTTATTATCAAAACCAATAAGCCTATACTTGCTCACCAATTCTGGATTAAATTGGATATTAATAAAGGCATCATCTGCAACGGCATACATGGTTTCTGTGAGTTCGTGTACCAATACTTTTTCAGCTTCATGCAAATTATCTAAATAGGCATAATTACCGTTTCCACGCTTTGAAAGTGTTTGTAATTTAGAATCTTTAAAATTACCCATACCTACACCAAGGCAGGTGAGAAAAATACCAGATTCTCTTTGTTTACTTATTAATTCATCCAACGCTTTTTCTGATGTTTGTCCTACATTAAAGTCACCATCTGTAGCTAAAATCACCCTATTGTTGCCTCCTTTAATAAATGTAGCCCTTGCCATTTTATATGCCAAATCAATAGCATAACCTCCGGGAGTGTCTCCCTCGGCATTGAGTAATTCTATCGCATTGTTTATTTTGGATTTCTCATCGCCATTTGTAGGTGCAAGCCATGTTCTTACCATACCGCCGTAAGTGATGATTGAAATTTTATCGATTGGTCGTAAGTTCTTAACTAAGAGCTGGAAAGCTTCTTTTATAAGTGGCAATCTATTGGGCATATCCATACTACCCGAAATATCTATTAAGAAAACAAAATTACTTGAGGGCAATTTATCTAGATCTAGCTTTTTGGCAGCAATTTTTAAAAACAACAATTTATTTTTAGCATTCCATGGGCATAGTGTAAGAGAAGTATTGATATTGAAAACATCATTGTTAATTGGATTTTCATAACAAAGATTAAAATAATTTACCAGCTCTTCTACTCGAACCGCATCTGGTGGTACCGGGCTTTCCATGTTTAAGAATCTGCGAATATTGCTGTACGATGCCTTGTTTACATTCAGAGAAAAGCCAGTATTGGGGAAAGCTTGGGCGTTTACAAATTCATTTTCTACTAATTTAAAGTATGTTTCGTCACTAATAAAAGGGTTTAATCTTTTCTTGCAATTTATGTCTTTAATAAACGAAATTAATTTTGGCTTATTTTTTACTAAAGTGGCAGCTGCTACTTTTAATACAACACTCTGCCAAACATCAGATTTTACTGGAATTGTTTTATTTTCGAAACCATCCAGTGTTACAGTTATTGAATCGTTTAGCATTACTGTGGTAACACCAAAACTGCCATCGTTGCCTGAATAAATTCCTTTTTTGGAAGAATGCAATACAATTTTTGCGTTTTGTAGAGCGGTATTTTTTTCGTCTCGTATACTACCACGTAAAAAGTATTGCGCATTGGTAGAAAGGGCAGTAGAAAAAAACAAGCAATATGTAACTAGCTTTTTCAAGGTTATTAATGGAATAATCAATCGAAATATAAAATCAAAAGATAATATTACATTTTAAACGCATAACTCAATAAATTATTGTAAGCTACTCCTCAATGAGAATATAAATTTCTTTTAGATTCCTAGCATAACCATCATAATCTAAACCATAGCCAAGCAAAAACTTATCCGGTACATTAAACCCAAGGTAATCAATTTTTATGGGAAAAGCCAAAGAATCTGGCTTGTGCAGTAAAGCAGCTATTTTCAACGACGCTGGTTGCTGATCCCATAACTGCGGTAAAAACTCATTTAAGGTCTTTCCTGTATCTACAATATCTTCAATAATAATAACATGTCTTTCTTTAAGTGTAGCATCTAGACCTATAGAAGTAATGACCTGCCCCGTACTTTTTGTACCTTTATAAGAAGCTAATTTTATAAAACAAATTTCA